>CAMVAI010000029.1 GCA_947165435.1 uncultured Prevotella sp. | reverse complement strand
AATCTTGGACATAACAAAGCCCTGGCTTGAGAAAGTCGGGGCTTTGCGATAAAAAAATGAGGATGTGCCTATTTTGACACACCCTCTTGTATTCAGAGTGTTATCGGGTCGTAGCCCTTGCGCCTTGTATTCAGAGTGTTATCGGGCCGTAGCCCATGCAGCTGGTGGTGCTCAGTGCGGTGATGATGCTGGCTATGATGCTGGCCACGATTTGCAGGATAGCCTTCCATGTTTCCTTGTTCTTCATAATGATAATCCGTTTAAATCCGTTTGTTAAAAAAATCCGTTTAATCCGTTCAATCCGTTCAATCCGTGGTCGGAAAAACGTTCTATCCGTGGTTGGAAAAACCGTTCAATCCGTTGTTGGAAAACCGTTCTATCCGTGGTTGGAAAAACCGTTTATGCAACGCGTAGGAGAGGGGAGGGGGCGCGCCGCTTAGGGTTGCGGCGCTTCGTGCTCTGCCAGCCATACGTCCAGGGGCGTAATCTGGCGTACCTTCTTGCCCTCGATGGTCTTCTGCTCCACCACACCTTCGAGCGTCGAGCTGGCGCGTCGGGAGAATCCGCGCGAGGTATAGTCGTCGAGCTTGGTGCCGTCCGGGCGGAAGCGCACGTGAATGCCCATGATGTTCTGTGAGGCGTCCATGCCGTCCGTGAGGTCTTCGCGGTCGAATCCCTTCGACTGCACGGTGGGGTAGAACGTGCCCAGCGAGTTGAGCTTCACGCCCACGCCCTTTGCGCACAGCTCGGGTATGCACTGGGCAATCTGCGTGAGGACTGCCTCGATGACCGAGCGCGGCATGGAGAGCCCGTGTTCCGTCAGGTGCTCGACGAATCCGCGCTGCGAGAGCGTGGTGGTGCGAGCCTTCTCTACGTAGAACTTGCCATAGCCTGCCGACTTGCGGTTCTTGTTCTCGCGCAGGGCTACCTTGAATTGGAGATTGTTTACTGCCATAGTTTTGTAATGTCTCGGCCTGAAATAGGTTGACTCCCACAAAGCCTTAAATGTTAAATTATTAAAGTCATTTAAGATTATGGGAAAACAAAGATTCAGTCGCGCTTTGAAGCGCAGTATCTGCATCGAGTACATGCAGAGTGGAATGTCACGGAAGGAAATATCGTTAAAATACGACCTTCCGAGCGTAAACACGTTAAGTTCTTGGATAAATTCTTGTTTAAGTCCTTTGGAAATTCACGAAAAATGTGCATCTTTGCCTCCTGAAACCGTACAATTGGAGAGTAATATGGCAAAGAAGAAGGAAGAAAATCCTCTGGACACTGCGTCCATGTCGGCCCTGATAGAGTCCCAGCAGAGGCAGATTGAGAAACTGGAGAAGCAGTTGAAGTACAGTCAGGACAAAGTATTGGCCCTGAACACGCTCATCGACGTCATCGAGGAGCAGGGCATCAAGGTGCGAAAAAAAGCTGGGGTCAAGCAGTAGAGCGCCTGAACGGCAATACGGGCTATCCTATAACGTATTGCTGTGAGCTGCTTGACCGGAGCAAACAGGCCTATTACAAGAAGCAGAAGCGCGATGAGGAGTACCTCTTCCGCGTCATGCGCATCGTGGACGCAGTGAAGCAGATCCGCCAGATGGATCCCGGTATCGGCTACTACAAACTGTGGCTGATGTCGAAGCGGATGTTCCTTTGCGACTGGGTGCCCGGACGCGACGCGTTCCTCCAGCTTCTGCGCGACTTCCAGCTGATGCAGAAGCGCCCCAAGCCCCGTCACACGACGAACTCGAACCACCGGTACCACAAGTACAAGAACCTCATCCGTGGCTTCGTGCCCACACGCCCCAATCAACTCTGGGTAAGCGACATCACGTACATCGACCTGGTTGACGACTGCTGTTACCTGCACCTGGTGACGGATGCCTATTCGCACAAGATCGTGGGCTGGTGCCTGTCCGAGACGCTGGAGGCGGAGCACACGCTCGAGGCCCTCCGCATGGCCGTCTCGCAGGCTACGGCAGATGAGCTGAAAGGACTCATCCACCACTCTGACAGAGGCGTACAGTACTGCTGTAATGCCTATACGGACGAACTGAAGAAGTACGGCATCAAGATTAGCATGACGGAGGACTACAAGCCCACAGACAACGCTATCGCAGAGCGTGTGAACGGCATCCTCAAGACGGAGGTGATCTACCGCGAGAAGCGCTTCAAGACGTACCAAGATGCGCTGGAGCGTATATCCGGCTTCATCGCCTTCTATAACAACACCCGCCCACACTCCAGTATCGGCATGAAGACTCCCTCTGAGGCTCATCAGGAGCAAGGCCCACAGCGAATCATGTGGAAGCCTGCGGGAGGGCTCTCGGGGGCTGTCTGCCCCCTGCCGCTGGGCACCCCCTGAGTGTTTTTCATAGCTTGGCTGCGCCCGGGAGCAGTCAACCATTTCAGTACAAAGTAAACAAAAACAGATGAAGAGTAAACAATATCCGTATGAAGTCTACGTTCTTAGGAAAAGAGTCAACCTCTCCAGTGAAAGTAGTCAACTGTACTCAGACGAGGCAGTCAACCAAATCCGTACGGGTAGGCAAATGTTAAAGAACAAGGCCTAAAAAGAGTCAACCTTATTCAGGAAAAGACAAAGCATGTAACAATGTAACTTTGTAACATTGTAACATTAAGCACATGCCGACATGCAGCGTACTATAATAATAAATATATAATAATTATAATTATTATATATTCTAATATACCGGCCATGCAAAATGGAAAATCCTTAATGTTACATTGTTACAATGTTACAATGTTACAAAACCACCCTTTATTTATTTAGCATATAACGACCAACTGGATAATACCAGCTGACTAAATCAAAAAACAATGAATACGATTTCAAAAGCAAAACCATTCATCAAGTGGGTTGGAGGCAAGACCCAACTCATAGAGCAACTGGACGCTCAACTGCCAGCTGACTTTGGCACGTGGGATGACGTGACGTATATAGAGCCCTTCGTAGGCGGCGGAGCCATGCTATTCTACATATTGCAGCGGTATCCTAACATACGCCGTGCGGTCATCAACGATGTGAATCCTCAGATTTGTGACCCTGTGACGATTCGTAAGGACAGTGAGCTATTGCAGCATGTTGAAATTCTGACTGGCGATTGACAATTTATCCTAAAAAATATTTGGTAGTTCAAGTAATTTTCCCTAATTTTGCATTCAGAATAAGAATAATGCGTTATGGGACAATTAGCATTTTTGCAGATGTTCATTTTGGTAGCAATCTCGATTGACGCCAATGATAATCGTCGGCATGTGCATGTGTTTCGCAAGGGTAAACGTCATCAGCATTCGTTGGCAAAGATCTGGATAGAACGCAATGGCCAGCAATGCGTGGAAATAGCAGAGTCAGAACTATCTGCCAAAGACAACGAGATGATAGTGGCTGCCATAAATCGTCACTGGAAGTCCATCAATGACCAGGTGACCAAGGCATTCAACGGAGAAAAGACAGTTTCAGTCAATATTGAGAAATAAAATTAGGAGGACAACGAAAGATGTGTAAGATGAAAGATGTCAACTTGGGGATCAAGGACCTGAACTTCAGGTATCGCCGCGGCAAGATGCTGGTGCGTCTGACCGATGGCCGTGAGGTGCTGATACCCGTCAGCTTCTTCCCTGACATTCAGCAGATGCCAGTGAAGGAGCGCGAGAAGTGGATGGTGCTCGACGACCAGTATTTCACGTTTGAGAACATGACACGGGTCTATTCCGTACTCGACTTGCTGAAGGTTGCCTGATGGAGAAAATCACGCAGAAACAGCAGGTGATTGAGGTGCTTCGCCAGGCTGGCGGCTATGCCACCTTGCGGAGGCTGAACGAGTTGGTGGACTTTTCCACATGGGCCACAAAAACGCCTGAGGCTTCCGTGCGTCGTATTGTGCAGGATAGTCCTGAGATATTTAAGATATAGCCAGGACTATGGGCACTGGAAGAGATGCGCGATGCGGTGCTACGAAAATTCGAGTTGAAGCCAGGCAACAAGAAGAGCGAAGAGATATTCACGCATGGTTACTATCAAGGGCTGTTGGTAGAGATCGGCAAATACCGGAACCACACGACCTATGTTCCAGCGCAAGACCAGAAACGCTTGTTCATAGACAGAAAACTCGGCGAGATAACAGATACCACAGAGCTGCCAGACTTTACATATGACGACCTGAAGAGAAAAGCACGCACAATAGATGTCATCTGGTTTAACGAGCGCCAGATGCCGTCCGATTTCTACGAGGTGGAACACACGACAGACATCAAGAACTCGCTTTCCAAGTTCTATGAGCTTCAGGATTTCAATGCCGGCTTTTATATCGTTGCTGATGCCAGCCGTAAGAAAGAATATGAGGACAAGCTGCATGTGTCAATGTTTGCGCCCATTGAAAAACGCGTAAAATTTCTGAACTACAA
This sequence comes from uncultured Prevotella sp., assembly GCA_947165435.1. Taxonomy (GTDB): domain Bacteria; phylum Bacteroidota; class Bacteroidia; order Bacteroidales; family Bacteroidaceae; genus Prevotella. The sequence continues at coordinate 33,316 of CAMVAI010000029.1, read as the reverse complement.
ACAGGTCGTTGACTTGTACGAAGGGCTGAAGAAAGTGGATGGAAGCCTGTGGTAGCAGCTGAATTGATCTTTTTTGATCAAAAAAGTTAAACAATGATCTAATCCCATTTATATCGATTTTTGATCTTACTTTTGCAGCCGAATTGCAAGATTCTGGCGGCAAAATGGAGTATCAGGTCACTATCACGGAAAGGCTGTCTCGAAGAGAAATCGTCGAGGCTTCTTCTGCTCAAAAAGCGGAGGAATGTGTCCGTCGGCGTTATTCTGACTGCGACATCGTGCTTGACGATACTCATTTTGCCGGTGTGGACTTTGCCGTTGAAAACGCATGGCCTGCAACACTTCCGCTGTGGCAGAAGCCGCTGAAACCTTATTATAAATCTCCCGACCGCGCCTTCAACCTGCTCTGTGGCGATACGTTCGAACTTTTGCCAAAGTTTGACTTCAAGTTCGACATGATATTTGCCGACCCGCCTTATTTCCTTTCGAGCGGTGGCATCTCGGTGCAGAGCGGCAAGGTGGTGTGCGTGGATAAGGGCGACTGGGACAAATCGATGTCGCAGGAGGAAATCAACGCCTTCAACATGCGGTGGCTGTCGCTGTGCCGTGAGAAGTTGAAGGATAACGGCACGATATGGATTTCAGGGACGTATCATAACATCTTTAGCGTGGCCAACAGCCTGACGCAGCTGGGCTATAAGATTCTCAATGTCATCACATGGGCAAAGACGAATCCACCGCCCAACATCTCCTGCCGCTATTTCACCTACTCTACAGAGTTCATCATCTGGGCGCGTAAGAGTGAGAAGGTGGCTCACTATTATAACTATGAGCTGATGAAGCACATCAACGATGACAAGCAGATGACCGACGTGTGGCGTATGCCAGCCATTGCACCGTGGGAGAAATCGTGTGGCAAGCATCCTACGCAGAAGCCGTTGGGGCTGCTGAGCCGAATCATCATGGCATCAACCAAGCCCGGTGCATGGATTCTCGACCCGTTTGCCGGCAGCAGCACTACCGGTATCGCGGCCAACCTGCTTGGGCGCAGATATCTTGGCATCGAACGGGAAGAAGAGTTCGCAGCCATGAGCAAGGCTCGCAGCATTGAGGTGAATAGGATAGAAATCTATGGTGCTTTTCGCAGGAAGATACCTGATATCGTAAAGGCAGAAGACACTCAGACGGATTGCTTTGCCTGTCAGGAGCCACCGCCCATAGAGGAATTGCCGTTCTTTGGGTGAAATTTCAGGGATACCAATCGCCAAATGACAGACCCTTGCGGTTGGGGTATTCAACTGGCTACTGATGAAGTCTCTGAAAAGTCATGTCTCGACGAGCCTGCCGTTTTCCTAAATTCTCTTATTCAACACGACACAATGTCAGAAAAATTAAAAAAAATGGCCTACGCGACCAGCTGTAAGTGAATGAAGCATGTCTGTCATTATGGCACTACCATCAAATTGGAACGCTCTTTGCATTTGTCATATTAGATTTATAAATCTTTTGTTTGGAGTACTGATATGGACAAATACGCGATTTACACGTACGAAAAGACGGATGCGCCTCCTTTGGAGGGAGAATTATGGGAGGAGGGCAATAATAACCCTCCTGCTGAAAGTTATGGAAGCAATGAACAGCCGATAGAGAAACTGGAATGGCTGTTTGGGGATACAGGTACTGAGTTCAGGGTTCAACGGTTAAATCGGGGGGCAGCAGACAAATTCCCGTGCTGTATATTGGCTCATGACCACCATGTAGCCTTGCTCCGTATAGAAAATGTAAAGAATGTGTCCGTATATGTGAAATCGCAGGCAGCGACCGGCGTTGTAGCCAGGATAGACAAACAGAATTTTACCTCAAATCCTTACAGTTATGTGATTATCGACTTCAACCCTGAGCGCAGATTGATTGCCATTCAGGTGGACAGTGACTCATGGCGCAACACCGATACGGTGCGCAACTTGCTGGAGAACAGCATCAATGATTTCCTGAACAACAAGCGCATGGGGTTTAACGTGAAAATCAAATCGAAAATGCAAACGCAGGAGTTTTGGGCTTACTCCAACTATCGCATCAAGAAGGAGCGTCGCAGCTTGTCGAAGATGACTATCTATTTCGACAAGGGAACCATTGACTCTCGTGTAGAAGAACTGGTCAAGCAGACGCCTTATTTGCGCAATCTGATGAAGGAGCTTTGGGGAGGTAGTCATGGTGAACTGACCATCTACGACCCGGTAGGTGCAAGCGTGATTGACCGCAGGAAACATGCAATAGAGAATCTTGTCACCATTATTACCAGTAACACGTCGCCAACGAACAGGTTCGGCCTTAAGATGACCTATGATGACGGCATAGCCTATACTTGCGGCAAATTTATCCAAGTGGAGATTCCTATGGCCGACGAATATCTGTTGCAATTCCAGTTGGGGACAAAGAACCTGGCCGACGAATATCAGTTGGAGTGGTGGCTGGATAATGTTATAGAACAGACGAAGGGATTTAAAGATGTTGAAGCAGCTAAACGAAAGTCAAGCGGGAGAAGTAAGAAGCATCTATCGTGAGCATCCGCTTTATGTGGCGTGTCAACAGGTTTATACACCTCAAATGGCCAAGATGGATGGGGTGGTTGCGGAGGTGGAGGACGTCTTCCGTGAGGTCGTTTGTTTGCTTGATGACCTGCTCACACAAGAAAAACTTACACAAGCGGATGTTGACAACTACTGGTCGGAAGTTTTGATTGATGTTCTCCGCTGGCATCGTGACGCTACATTGCATGACAGAATAGCCGTAGCCACAACCGTGTTTGGAGTTACGAGTTCTGTACTTGGGCATCATTGGAATCCCGACTATAGTGATGTGGTGAGACAACTGCTGCAAACGACAATGGAACGCGAAAGGGCTGAAGATTTCATAGAAGAAGAGCAACAATTTCATCAGCGTCTGGCTCAATGTGCATCTCAGCTGAGTGAATGGATAAACGCATACACAGATGAAGAAGGTTTGTTGTCGGATGACATAGAAATATTGATTTACCAACATACAGATATGGATAATAAAGAGAAACTATTGGAAGCGTTAAGCAGAAACGGCATTTCGATTTCCGGTGACCTAATCGTGGGTGATAAAGTGCAGAACAAAGTGGAGAAAGTTGAAAACGGCGGCATCGGCATCCAGATTGTCAACGGACAAGAAAGAGCACTGCTGACAGCTTCGGATAAAGACATTAAGGCTGCTATTGAGGAACTGTTGAAGGCAAATGACAATAATGACCAACAACTATTCCGGAACAAGAAGCAATGGTGGGCGGTGTACAAAGTGCTGTACTGCTATTGCAACTACCCCTCGCAGATGACTTCTTTCGAGGCAAAGATGAAGGAGCTCGAGGTGGCCAAAATCGATGGAAAACGGGACCTTTCTTACGATTCACTGAGTGCTGCAGCAAAAGATGTACCCATGATGGCTACATGTAAGCCTGATAACTGGCATACGTTGAAAGACAAGAGCGACAGCTACCTTCAGCAGTATGTGGTAGCTGAATTTTTGATGCAGAAATTGGGCATTAAATCGTAATCGGCTTCCAATAATAATTCCAGAACTCCAACAATAATTCCCAACTCGGATTTTCTCTGAGTTGGGATTTTTTTTGTTCGTACTTTTGCACCGACAAAAAGAAAAGTTTATGGAAACAAAGATTCTAAGAGTGGTACGTCAGGGCGATAGCTTCAGCGTACAGTCGGCAAAGGTAGAGTCGGGTCAGATTCGGAAGTGCAACATCGTGTTGCGCGAGCTGGGCGGCTCGAAGTTTGAAAACGAATTTGTGTGCTCGATGCTGGGCAATCTGGCTGGGTGCAGGTTCTACGAGGGCGATGTGGTGGCTGCCACGCTCCGTTTCTCTACGCACGAGTATCAAGGGCAGGTGTTTCAGGAAATCCTGGCCACTGACATCGTGAAAATCAGTAAATAACACATTGTTTAACTTGGGTTGAAGTGACGAGGATGTTCCCGGGTAAATGCGCAAAGAATCTGAACTTCTGACTCGCAAATTTCAATCCACGACATGAAGAAAAATTTCATCCACACACAGCAGATTCTTGCTGGCGAAATCGGAATGGACACGCAGACGAAGTTTCACGTCAACGGCGATGTCAACATCTATCCCTGCCCCTGGGCAGACGAGCAGGTAACCACTGGCGGCTGTCGGCGACCCAAGGGGCGCATGACCATCGAGGAGGACGGCACGAGCCACTTCCATGCCTACAGGCTCAACAGCGGCAGCCGTTATACGCACCTCTTCATGACGGCCAACGGCGAGGTGAAACACACGCGCCAGAACCTTATTGTGAAACTGGTGTTGCCGCTGGGCATCGGTCGGCTGGCCATCATCGAGGCCCTGACACGCCAGATGGCCGAGATTATCAACTACATTCGTTCACTTAAAGAAATCACGTTATGGAAATGACACACGCATTAGCACTCAACACACGACAGACAAAGGAGCAGACAAGGGCATTCGTCAAGGAATGCCCGCTCCAAGACTATGATGAGCTGACGCGGAAACCACGGCTGGAGCAGTTGGCAGAGCGCATCAACAGCACAACGGACGCGGAGGAACAACGAAGGATGAAGTCGTGGCTGCCGTTCCGCTGCCCGCACTACACCAAGTTCCGCAATGACTATCGCGACCGGGAGCACATCGTGGCGGAGTCGTTCACGTGGCAGACGTGCATCGACATTGATGACCCTGAGCTGGTGGAGAAGGCCAACGAGATGTCGGAACGGCTGAACAGCGAGTCAGGCCAGTGGCAGGGTATGATGTTGCACAAGGACTACTCGATACGCCGTAAGCTGCACATTGACATCCGGCTGCCGATGGGCATGACGGTGCCCGAGGCTCAGCGTGCGTATTGCAAGGCGTTGGGCGTGGAGTGCGACACCTCATGTTTTACGCCTGAGCGGTTCATCTATATCTCGCCGGCGTCGTTTGAGATTTATCGTGCCAACGGGTGGTATGAGCAGCTGTCGGAGGAGGAGATTGCCATGCGTCGCAAGGCTTATACAGACAGAGGTCTGACGATTGACGGACGGACGGAGGACGGCAGTTTCTTTGATGGAGAGACTCTCCCCCAGCCCCTTCCTGTGAGGGAGGGGTGTGATTACCCTCAGGGCGAAAAAGCAACAGTTTCGTCAGCGGCAGAACATTCTACTCCCCTCCATACAGGGAGGGGCAGGGGGGAGGGCCTGTTCCCCAGCGAGTTCAAGGGCATCGCCTATACCGCTATCATCAGGGAGTACTGGCAGCGCATGGGTGGTGAGCCTACGGAGGGCGAGCGCAACGATAAGCTGCACCAGTTGGCGGCTAACCTCAGAGCCATCTGCGATAATTCGGAGGAGTGGCTGCTGGAAATCATGCCTCGATATGGGCTCTCTGAACAGGAGATGCGGAGCATCGTACACTCTGCCTGCAAGGAGCCAACGAAGGGTTCGCGGCTGATGAAGCAAATCGTCAGTGCCCTCGAAATCGGAATCTCTTCCGAGGAGGCCGAGGATGCAGAGGCGGTGGCTGTTGAGACAGGGGTGATGGTGAACGTAAAAGCCCTGCCGATGGGTTTGAAGGAATCGCTCGTTGGGGTGCCGGTGTCGATGCACATGCCCGTGCTCTGTGGCGTGCTGCCGCTTGCTGCGGCATACGCCGACCAGGTGCAGATTCTGTATTGCGACGGCAACTTGCAGCACCTGGGGCTGATGTCGATTATCCGCGGCGACCAGGCCTCGAACAAGTCGGTGGTGAAGAATGCCGTTGACGTCTGGAAGCGGCAGTTTGACGCAGAAGACAGCCTTGCCCGCAAGCGCGAGGAGGAATGGAAGGAGCGCAAGAAAGGGCGCAAAGCCAACGAGAAGGCTCCCGAAGACCCCAAGGTGCTGATTCGCATGGTGCCGGTGACCGTTTCTTGCAGCACGCTGTTGAAGCGATTCAAGAATGCCCAGGGGCACACGCTCTACTCCTTCGGCGAGGAACTGGACACGCTGCGCAAGACGAACGGTGCAGGGAGTTGGAGCTCGAAGTACGACATCTACCGCCTCTCGTTCGACAAGGGTGAGTGGGGGCAGGACTATAACTCGGATGTCGCCGAATCGGGCGTGGTGAAGGTAGCCTACAACTGGACGCTGCTCGGCACGAACGGAGCCTTGCGCAAGTGTTTCAAGAGCGACAACATCGAGAACGGGCTCTCCTCTCGAATCCTCGTTGCCGAGATGCCTGACTCTTCATTCTCGAAGATGCCCAAGTTCGGCCGCCGCTCGGCTGAGGATGAAGCACGGATTCAGGAGGCCGTCACGCGGCTGCGCTCATTCTCCGGTCTTGTGGATACCCCTCGCTTGAGGAAAGCCATCGAGGAGTGGGTGGAGCAGAAGCGTGTGGAGGCCGCCAAGGACATTGACCACGTGAAGGACACCTACCGCAAGCGTGCCGCCGTCATCGGCTTCCGTTGTGGCGTCATCTTCCATCTGCTCAGCGGCTGTGGCAAGGAGAGCAGGGCTTGTCTTGACTTTGCCCTGATGATGGCTGACTACTGCCTGATGCAGCAGATCAAGACTTTCGGCGAAGCCCTGCAGAGCCAGTATGTCGAGGCCGGCGACGCGTGTCAGCGGTATGGTGCCAACCACTCGGTGTTTGACCAACTGGCTCCTACGTTCACCATCGACGACCTGCGAGCCCTGAAGCGCAGCTACTGCTCGGAAACAGCCATGCGCATGATTATCTCCCGCTGGATGCGCGACGGATGGATCACCAAGACCGACCGCCACCACTGGAGTAAGGTGAAAGTGACTACTTTGTAACAATGTAACTTTGTAACAATGTAACATTAAGGAGTTTTTAATATGGAACTGATACTGAAACGTATTGCAAAACGCAAGACCTACACGATAGGTAGGCTAAGCCTCTCCCCCGACCCCTCTCCCGTAGAGAGGGGAGAGCCAAAAGCCTCCCCTACGGGGGGAGGTTTGGAGGGGGCTTATTTCTGCGACACACTGGAACCCATCTGGCGCGACTACAAGCACGGGGCATACAAGGTGAAAGGTCGCTCGGCCATACCCGAAGGGCGCTATGCCGTGGCCATCAGCTATTCGCCGAAGTTCAAGCAGTGGCTGCCCATATTGCTTGGCGGCCCCGAGTTCAACCGCAAGTGGCAGGGCGTCCGCATCCATGCCGGCAACACCGCCAGCGATACCGAGGGCTGCATACTTGTGGGCAAGAACCGCGAAGTGGGAAAGGTGCTCGACAGCCGCATCTGGCTGCACCGGCTGAAGCAGAAAATCGTGGAGGCCAGAGCGAGGGGCGAGACCGTCTGGCTGAATGTGGAGTGAGAAAAGACCTCCCCCCTGCCCTCCTTTAAGGGAGGGGCAGGGGGGAGGGTCTTCCGGGGGAGGGTCCTTATGCGTGCAGGCTGAGCACGAAGCGGGTGCCCTTGGTGAATGCGGGGTCTATCTCAAGGTCGCCGTTCATCTTCAGGGCCATCTGCTTGCAGATGGGCAGGCCGAGGCCGTCGCCACGCGTGAGATCGTGAATCTCGATGAAGGGCTTGAAGACATTCTCGCGCTGCTCTTCGGCGATGCCGCAGCCCGTATCCGCCACGATGAACTGGTGGGCGTGTGCGCCGCGCTTCTTATACTCCAGCCAGATGTGGCCGCCCTCGGGGGTGTACTCGGCAGCGTTGTGCAGCAGGTGCAGCAGGATGTGGCGCACGTATGGGGCATGGATGGGCGCCTGCATCTTCGGGGCGTTGACGGTCAGCGTCACCTCCTGGCGCACCTCGCCGCGTATCTCGTCCATCAGTGCTTCGCAGAGGGGCTGTATGGCGGTGTCTTCGGTCTCTACGGGCTCCGCGATGGTGTTCTCCAGCTCGGAGAGTGTCTGTATGTGGTCGGCAAAGTCGAGCATGGCTTTCACCTCGGGCTGTCGGCTGTCGAGCTTGTTCAGGGTGGGGGCGAGCTGTGCCGATATGTTGCCGATGAACTTCGACTTCAGGGCGTTGTTGTCGTTGGCCAGCTTGATGATGTTCTTCTGGCGGCGGTTGGCAACGATGAAGCGCAGCAGCACGATGGCCCCTGCAGCCAGCGCGGCAGCCAGTGCGGCAGCCAGGATGCAAAGACCCACGATGATGGCCTGGCGGACGGCCAGCGTGCTGTCCTTGTCGGCTATCTCGGCCTCGTTGTCGGCTATCTGTTTCTTCAGCGCGTTACGCTCGTCGGCGGTCTTCAGCGCGCTCACCGAGTCTTTCCACGCGATGTAGCTGCTGTAGGCCTGCGCCACCATGCTGGCACTGTTGCTGCGGCGGCCGTTGGCTATGAGAGCCTTATAGACCTCGTCCACCTTGTCGTATTCTTTCTTGGCGGTCAGCTTGGAAGCCATCTCCTTGAACACGGCGTTGCCCTTGGCGTTCTGCCCGAAGGTGTAGTAGTAGATGGCCTTCGTGTAGAGCAGGTCGCTCTGCAGGTCTTCGCCGACGGCGGTGCGTGCCTGCTGCTCCATGAGCGTGAGCTGGTCTTTGGCACTGGAGCCCTTGCCCAGCTTCTCGTAGATTTGCAGCCGCTCCTTGCTCACCTGGTAGTAGAGGGCGGCCTTCTTGCTGTCGGGCTGGCTGGCGGCACTGATGTTCTGGTCAACGCGGTGCAGCAGGTCGAAGGCTTCTTTGTAGAGGTTCTCGCGGGTGTAGAGGGCTGTGGCCTTCGAGATGCACTCCACGCCCTGCTGCAGGCGGCCCTTGGAGAAATAGTCTTCGTAGGCGCGTATGAAGAAGTAGCGGGCGGTGATGTACTTGCTGTTTTCCAGCTCGCTCTCGGCGCGCTTCTGCATGTCGTTCTTGGCGTCGTTGCCCTGTGCCATCGAGCTGAGGGTGCTGAAGGCAAGGGATAGAAAGAGGATGAAAATTTTACGATTCATGGTGCTATGATTGTTAGTAACTTTTTTTGTTCCTTATTCTGCCGCGAAGTATTGCTGCAGCTCGTCGTTGGCAGAGCCCTGCTCGTTGGGCAGGTCGCGGATGATGACACCGCGCTCCAACAAGGCTATGCGCGTGGATATATCGACGGTGTGCTGCAGGTTGTGGCTGGATATGAGTATGGTGCCTCCCGTCTGGGCGGCATAGTCGGTGAGCAGGTGCTTGAGCACCACCTGACTGGTGGGGTCGAGGAAATTGAACGGCTCGTCGAGTATCACCACCTCGGGGCGGCGCAGCAGGGCCGATATGATGCCCACCTTCATCTTGTTGCCTGCCGAGAGGTTGCGTATGAGCTTCTTCTGGCCGAACACCTCGCCGCCGGCAAAGCGCTCGAAGCCGGTGAGCCGCTCGTTGACCTCGGCCTGGCTGATGCCCGAAATCTTGCCGAGGAACGAGAAATATTCCTCGGGGGTGAGGAAGTCGATGAGGAAGCTTTCGTCCACGTAGGCTCCCACATGCTCTTTCCATTCCTCCGACTCGGCGGGGTTGACCGCCCCGATGTGTACGCTGCCGCTGTCTGGTTGCAGCAGGTCGAGAATGAGCCGGAAGAGCGTGGTCTTGCCGGCACCGTTGTTGCCCACGAGGCCCAGGATATCCCCGTCGTTCACGGTGAACGCGGGAATATCGCAGGCGCAGGTGTCGCCGAATTGTTTCTTCAGGTTTTCTATCTTAATCATTTCTCATTTCTCATTTCTCATTTCTCATTTCTTCAGACAAGTCCTCGTCCGTGACACTGCTTGAACTTCTTGCCCGAGCCGCAGGGGCACGGGTCGTTGCGTCCGGGCAGCTTGTCCTTGATGATGGGTGTGCGCGGCTGCTGCTGGGCACGCGTGTCTTGTGCGGCGGCGGCTGCCTGGTTGGGGTCGGTCATCTGCTCTTGCGTCAGCGACTGCTTCGACTCGGTGTACTGCTGGCGCTCGGTGTGCTGCTCGGGGGCGGCCTCCTGCACCTGTTCCACCACGGGTATCTGGGCGCGCATGAGTATGCTGACGGAGCGGTTGTTCATCGTGTTCACCATGTTGTCGAACAGCTTGACGCTCTCCAGCTTGAAGATGAGCAGCGGGTCTTTCTGCTCGTACGAGGCGTTCTGCACCGAGTGCTTCAGCTCGTCAAGCTCGCGGAGGTTCTCTTTCCATGCCTCGTCGATGATGTGCAGCAGTATCTGCTTCTGGAACTCCTTCACCACCGAGCGGCACTCCGTGTCGTAGGCTTCCTTGAGGTTGCACGGGATGTTGTACATGCGGCGGCCGTCGGTCAGCGGCACCACGATGCGCTCGTAGATGGCGCCCTGGTTTTCATACACCTGCTTGATGACCGGCATGGCCGTCTCCTGAACGTGCTCCATCTTGCGCTTGAAGTTGCCCATAGCCACCTGGAAGGTCTCTTCGGCCAGCTCGTCGTGGTTCTTGTTGATGAACTCGTCGCTCGTGAACGGACACTCCATGGCGAATATCTTGATGAACTGCTCCTTGCAGCCCTCGTAGTCTTGCGTCTCGATGATGTTCACCACGCGGTCCCAGATGGTGTTCGATATGTCCATGCCGATGCGCTCGCCCATCAGGGCGTGGCGGCGCTTCGAATAGACCACCGTGCGTTGCTTGTTCATCACGTCGTCATATTCCAGCAGGCGCTTGCGGATGCCGAAGTTGTTTTCCTCTACCTTCTTCTGCGCGCGCTCCACCTGCTTGCTGATCATCGGGCTTTCCAGCATCTCACCCTCCTTGAAGCCCAGCTTGTCCATCACCGAGGCGATACGCTCCGAACCAAACAGGCGCATGAGCTTGTCTTCGAGCGAGATGAAGAACAGCGACGAACCCGGGTCGCCCTGGCGGCCGGCACGTCCGCGCAGCTGTCTGTCAACACGCCGCGACTCGTGACGCTCGGTGCCGATGATGGCCAGGCCGCCGGCAGCTTTCACCTCGGGCGACAGCTTGATGTCGGTACCGCGGCCGGCCATGTTGGTGGCTATGGTCACGGCGCCCTTCCCGTTGGTTGACTGTCCGGCCAGGGCCACGATGTCAGCCTCCTTCTGGTGCAGCTTGGCGTTGAGCACCTGGTGGGGTATGCCTTCGCGTTTGCCCGTCTCGGGGTTGACATACATGTCGAGCATGCGCGAGAGCAGCTCGGAAATCTCGACGGAGGTCGTACCGATGAGGGTGGGGCGGCCGCTGTTGCGCAAGCGTACCACTTCCTCGATGACGGCACGGTATTTTTCGCGCGCCGTCTTGTAGATGCGGTCGTCCATGTCGTCGCGGATGACGGGGCGGTTGGTGGGTATCTCCACCACGTCGAGCTTGTAGATGTCCCAGAACTCACCGGCTTCGGTAGATGCCGTACCGGTCATGCCGGCCAGCTTGTGGTACATGCGGAAGTAGTTCTGCAGCGTGATGGTGGCAAAGGTCTGCGTGGCAGCCTCCACCTTCACGTGCTCCTTGGCCTCAACGGCCTGGTGCAAGCCATCGCTCCACCGGCGGCCTTCCATGATACGGCCTGTCTGCTCGTCAACAATCTTCACCTCGCCGTCGATGACCACGTATTCGTCGTCTTTGTTGAACATGCAGTAGGCCTTCAGCAGCTGCTGCAGGGTGTGTACGCGCTCCGACTGCACGGCATAGTGCTGCAGCAGCTCGTCCTTGCGGTTGATGCGCTCTTCGTCGCTCAGCGTGGTATCGCCCTCCAGGGCCGACAGCTGGCTGGTGATGTCGGGCAGCACGAAGAGGTCTTTGTCGTCAACCTGCTGTGCCAGCCAGGCGGTGCCCTTGTCGGTCAGGTCGCACGAGTTGAGCTTCTCGTCCACCACGAAGTAGAGGGGCTCGGTGACCTCGGGCATGCGGCGGTTGTTGTTTTCCATATAGATCTCCTCAGTCTTCAGCATGCCGCTCTTGATGCCTTCCTCGGAGAGATACTTGATGAGGGGCTTGTTCTTGGGCATCGACTTGTGCGAGCGGTACAGGGCCAGGAAGCCTTCGTCGAGCAGCTTCTTGTCGTTCTTCTGCTGGCCTTCGGATATCTTCTGCTTGGCTTCGGCAAGATATTGCGTGGCCAGCTGCTTCTGTACGTTCACAAGTTTCTCGACCAGGGGCTGGTATTCCTCAAACATCTGGTCGTCGCCCTTGGGCACGGGACCTGATATAATCAGCGGGGTGCGGGCGTCGTCAATGAGCACGGAGTCAACCTCATCGACGATGGCGTAGTTGTGGGCGCGCTGCACGAGGTCGGAGGGGGAGATGGCCATGTTGTCGCGCAGGTAGTCGAAACCGAACTCGTTGTTGGTGCCAAAGGTGATGTCGGCCTGGTAGGCACGGCGGCGGGCCTCGGAGTTGGGCTGGTGCTTGTCGATGCAATCTACCGAAAGGCCGTGGAACATGTATAGCGGGCCCATCCACTCGGAGTCGCGCTTGGCCAGATAGTCGTTCACCGTCACCACGTGGACACCGTTACCCGTCAGCGCGTTCAGGAAGACGGGCAGCGTAGCCACCAGCGTCTTGCCCTCGCCGGTAGCCATCTCGGCTATCTTGCCCTGGTGCAGCACCACGCCGCCGAAGAGCTGGACATCGTAGTGTACCATCTCCCACTTCAGGTCGTTGCCGCCTGCTGTCCAGTGGTTATGGTAGATGGCCTTGTCGCCGTCGATGGTGATGAAGTCTTTCTTCGGGTCGGCAGCCAGCTCGCGGTCGAAGTCGGTGGCGGTGACTACGGTCTCTTCGTTCTCGGCAAAGCGGCGCGCCGTCTCCTTGACAATGGCAAAGACCTCGGGCATCACCTCGTTGAGGGCTACCTCGTAGATGTCGAGCACTTCCTTCTCCAGCTTGTCAATCTGGGCGAAGATGTCGGCGCGCTCGTCGATGGGTGTCTCCTCGATGGTGGCTTTCAGCTTGGCTATCTCGGCCTTCTGCTCGTTAGCCGACGACTGTACTTGCTGTTGTATCTCCTTGGTGCGCTGGCGCAATTCGTCGTTCGACTTCTGCTGCAGCGACGGATAGACGGCTTTCACTTGTTCCACAAAGGGGCGGATGAGCTTGTTGTCGCGCGAGGCTTTGTCGCCGAACAGTGAGCGTAAAATCTTGTTGAAATTCATCTTGTTTATATGCGATTTACTGTTTTACTAATTTGTTTGTTTTCTGAAAAATATGATAATTGGGTGCAAAAGTACGAAGAATTTTCCGTATTCTTGCATAAAAAGCCCGAATAATTTGGCCTTGCCGTCCTTTTTTGTCGTGTAGCCCTTGCTGATTTTTGCCCTCAACAGAGCGCTTGGCCATGCAGGCGTTGCGATGGCATGCCCTCAAAAGAGCGGCTCGGCCATACAGGCGTTGCGATGGCCTGCCCCTCAAAAGAGCGGCTCGGCCATGCAGGCGTTGGGGGCCCTGATGCGGATGACGCGTGCCACCGTGGGTGCTATGCGGTCGGCGGTAACACCGGTGTTGACACGTTGCGGAGCGATGGTCGCCCCATAGAAAACGATGGGGAAGGGGAGAGCGGCCACCCGTGACAGCGAGGTGGTGCCGGCGTCTTCGTTCACCAGTTCCCATCCCGGCTGGATGTCTATCAGCAGGTCGCCGCAGCGGTCGGCATTGAACGCGTTGCGCACGCGCGCCAGCAGATGGCTGTCGCTGGTCATCAGCTGGTTGGCGGTATAGACGTTGCGCACACCCGAGAGCTGGAGGATAAAGGCTTGCGAGCGCCGCAGCAGGTCGGCCATGTCGATGTTCTTGCGCTCTATCAGCTGGCGGTTCACGAAGAGCTGGTTGCGGTAGCAGGCCTCGATATATTGCGCGTTGCCATAGACGGCTCCCAGATAGAGGTTCAGCAGGTTGGCCGTGCGGTTGATGTAGAATTTGCCCGTGGGAATGCGGAAGCGTTCGCGGTCTTCTTTGCGCTCCTGCCGCTGGCTGCCCATGCCGGTGAGCACGAAGAGGGTGCGCTCTATGGGTACTTTCCTGCCGACGGCTGTCACGATGCGGGCAATGGTGTGGTCGAGCTGCACGTAGCTCTCTAAGGTGGGTTGCAGCGACAGCCCTACGTAAATGATGTCGGTGGCTTCGTCGGTGCCGATGTCGCCGCGCTCTATGCAGTTGATGGCCCCGTCGGCAATGCTGTTGTTGACGGAGGCAGAGGGGGCGAAGAAGTGGGTGTATTCGCTGAGCCATTCATCCTGCGGCGAGTAATAGGGGGTGGTCTGCCATGTTTCGTCTTCTATCCATGCTGCGCCGTCGGCAGCGTGCCCGGCTAAGAGTATGGCGCACTCGGCAGACGGGGCGAAGGCATACACATGGGCGGTGCCGCCGGTGGCTATCTTCAGCTCGTCGCCAAGGGTAGAGGTGGCCAGCTGTTGCGGCGACGTGCCGTATTGTGCATCATGGATGGCCGACTGTGGCCGCAGGGTGGTGCGGTTCAGCCATTCGGTGCCCGTAATACTATTATAATAAGGTGTGGCGCCTGTAGCGATGGCTGCTGCCGAAGAGGCTGCATCGACCGGCGCGAACGGGAAGGAACCGTTGGAGAACAGCAGGCCTCCGTTGAGCAGCTTCAGCAGGCCGTCGGCACGATAGAGTGGGGCGTATGTCTCCAGCAGGTCGGTGGTCAGCTCGTCAGCATGGATGCTGATCACCAGCCGAGGGGGCTTCTCGGCGTGTTGCGCAAAGCCGTTGGCGTGAAGTCCCACCAGCGACAGCAGGGTGACATACAGATATTTGTTGCTCATTGCTTGCGTGTCAATTTGTTGCTCATTGCTTGCGTGTCCATTTGCAGGTGAATACAGCTTTGCAGCAGCAAACAGTATGCTACAGCCCATAGTCCTTCGGCATAGGTCTGCAGGGCTTGGCCTGCTATGTAGAGCACAAAGAGCACGGCAACTGCCATCCAATAGCGGCGTGTACGCCCCTTGAACACCGGCCACAGGAACACCCAATGCAGGGGATTGAAGAAGACAAGCTGAAGGTTCAGGCTCACCGTGGGATGCTGCGAGAAGAGCATCAGTGTGAGCACGATGCCCACAGCACCCGAAGCAAGCATCAGCAGCAGGTCGCAGGCGAGAAAGGCCTTGCCTCGCTTCCATTGCCACCACAGCAGCAGGGTGCCCAATGCCGCGAGTATCCAGCCACACGTACGGGGCGACAGGGGGAAGCCCTCCTTGACCATCTGTACACCGCCCGGAACGGCTATGCGACGCTCTTTCACCAGTGGGCGGTAGAGACCGTTGTCGTAGATTTGTGCGTGGTCGAAGTCATACATCAAGTTGTTGGGCAGGAACTCTTGTTGCCGCCGCCCGGTGGGTTGGTCGGCTTTTACTCCCAGCAGCACATCGTTGCCGAAGCGTGCCCACGGATGCTGGCGGGTCATCTCGTGAACCATGTCGCGATACGACGGATTATCGCCTTCATTTCCAGCGTATTCTATTTTTCCGCTGATGCATTGCTCGATGATGTCGCGGGCCTTCGTCGTACAGTTGTTGTAGAAGTAGTTGTAGCGGTAGATGCGGTTGGCGGGTTGCAGGTTGGTGTCCAGCGCTTGGTGCAGACGGCTCTTTTCTGCGCCCGTCAGGTTCAGCACTTGCTCGGTGACCATACTGCCAAAATGTCGGTATTCGGCCAGAAAATACTTGAAGGGGTAGGCTCCCAGCTCGTAGTCGGTGAGACCGAAGACAAAGCGTGCTACAAAGTAGGGCTTCTTGAAATCGAAGACGCCATAGTTGAAAGCCAAGTCCTCGCTCTCAGCACCATGATGCAGATTGTGCCACCGTATGGCGGTATGGCCATAGAGGCTGTATATCTCGTCGTGAGGCTGGCAAGTGAGCAAGCTCACCTCTATCGAGTCGTAGTATTCGGGGCTGTAGTCGTGTTGTGCATAAGCCGAAAGGGGCTGCACGGAAGTGATAAAAAGCCCTAAAATAGTCCTAAAAATGATTTTTAAATGTTTCACGATGCAAAATTAACCTATATTTTCCATTTATCGTGCGTTTATTTCATTTTTTTTCGATAATTTTGCAAGCCGAATCAAGTAATGATGAAAGAAAGACAAATGAAAAAGCAAATATTCGGGTGTCTCATGGCGGCTGTTACGGTGTTTCCCGCCCAGGCACAAGTGAGCCGTACGCTGTCGCCGTACAGCCAGTTTGGCATAGGACGCCTGGCCGACCAATCGACGGGCTTCAGCAAGGGCATGGGTGGATTGGCCATCGGGTTGCGCGACGGCAAGGTGGCCAACGTGCTGAACCCGGCATCCTATTCGTCGGTTGACTCGCTGACGTTTATTTTCGACATGGGAGCCTCGGCTCAGATTACGAATTTCAAGGAGGGCTCGCAGCGGGTGAACGGCAATACGGGGTCGTTCGATTACGGTGTTGCCACCTTCCGTGTGTTGCCGAAGGTGGGCTTTGCCTTTGGCGTGGTGCCGCTGGCCAATGTGGGCTACAACTATTACAAGGCCGACTATATCGGCGGCAGTTCCGACTATGTCAACGAGATACACAGCGGCAGCGGCGGCTTCAACCAGGCGTTCATCGGTGCCGGATGGGAGTTTGCCAAGGGCTTCTCCGTAGGTCTTAACTTCGCTTATCTCTGGGGCAGCACCGAGCGGTTGGTGTCGCTGATTAGCAATGATACGTATGTTAACACGCAAACCAAGATATACACCACCTCGGTGAGCAGTTACAAACTGGACTTCGGCTTCCAGTGGCAGAAGGCCCTCAGCGCCAAAGAGGTGCTCACCGTGGGTGCTACGCTGGGGGTGGGCCATAACTTAGGCAACGAAGCGTCGCTCATCAACAGCATCACCGATTCGCAGACGGGTACCGTTACGAACGATACGCTGCAGGTTGGCGATGCCTATGGGCTGCCGCTGTCGTTCGGCGTGGGGGCAACACTGCATCATAACAAGCGGCTCATCGTGGGTGCCGACTATATTTTCGAACGCTGGGGCTCGCTCGACTATCCGGTAGATAATACCGCTGCCGCCGTGAAGAGCATGCGCTACACGATGCAGCCGGGCGTATTGGAGAATCGCCATAAGTTCGTGGTTGGTGCCGACTGGATTCCCAATCCGGAGTACCACAGCAAGTTCTTCAGCCGCATACACTATCGCGGCGGTGTGTCGTATGCTACACCTTATTATAATATACAGGGCACCGACGGCCCCAAGGAGATTACGGTGTCGGCAGGTGTGGGCATTCCTCTTATCAACTCGTGGAACAATCGCTCGACACTCAACGTCAGCGCACAATGGACGCATACTACCGCTCCCGGCTTCATATCTGAAAATACATTCCGCATCAACATCGGTCTGACATTCAACGAACGCTGGTTTGCTAAATGGAAAGTAGATTAACGCGTTGAGCCATGAGAGGCATGAAGGAAAGCCGATTAAAGCATTGAACCATGAGGGGCATGAAGGAAATCAAATATGTGAGCGACGATATGACGGAAAGTCTGGCGCACAGGTGTGTAGGGTTATACAGCTGCATGCCTGTTGTGTCGTTCCTTGCCGTGGTCATAGCTTTTGTATCCTTTGTGTCGTGTAGCGAGCAGCAGCAGCATACCGCACCGGCCATTCACGACCGCGACTCGGCATCGATGATGACCAGCTATGGCGTCAACACGCTGATTTCTGACTCGGGCGTTATCAAATATCGCATCGTCACCGAGCGGTGGGATGTCAACACCATCAAGAACCCGCCACGATGGACGTTCGAAAAGGGCATCTTCCTGGAGCAGTTTGACGAACAGTTCCACATCGAGGGATACATACAGGCTGACACCGCCTGGTATTACGACCAGCAGAAGCTGTGGGAGCTGCGCGGACGTGTGAACATACGCAATGTCAACGGGCTGATATTCCGCAGCGAGGAGCTCTTCTGGGACGGCATCAAGCATGAGTTCTATTCTTACAAGTTCTCACGGGTCATCACTCCTGAGCGGACGATGGAGGGCACCTATTTCCGCAGCGATGAACACATGACGCATTATGAAGTAACCAACTCGGTAGGCTCCTTCCAGGCTTCCGACATGGAGCCGGAACCGGAACCCGCACCGGCTGTTGCAACAATGGGCACTGTATCGCAACCTGCCGACTCGACACAGCCGCCAGCACCACCTGTGCGACAAGCTGCCACAAGGCGTGCTGCCACTCAAAAATCTGTTTACAACCCATGACAAATCTGCTGATAGGACTCATCGTGTCGATGGTATTCTCCGCGTTCTTCTCGGGCATGGAGATAGCTTTCGTGTCGAGCAATAGGCTGAGAGCCGAAATGGATCGCGAGAAAAACGGATTGGCCCAACGGGCCATCGCCGTATTCTATCGTCATCCCAACAATTTCGTCTCTACGATGCTGGTAGGCAACAACATTGCGCTGGTCATCTATGGCATACTATTCGCACGCATCTTCGATGCCACCTTGTTTGCACCGTTGTCCGACGGCATGAGGGTTACGTGCGACACGCTGCTTTCTACACTCGTCGTGCTGTTCACCGGAGAGTTCCTTCCCAAAACCATCTTCCGCTCAAACCCCAACACGATGCTGACTTTCTTCGCTCTGCCGGCATACATCTGCTACGTGGTGCTCTATCCTATATCGCGCTTCTCTACGCTGCTGTCGCGATTGCTGCTGCGAATGGTGGGCGTAAGGATGCCGAAGGAATCGGAAGACAAGGAGTTTACAAAGGTCGATCTTGACTATCTGGTGCAAAGCAGCATCGAAAACGCCAAGAACGACGAAGACATCGATGACGAGGTGAAGATATTCCATAACGCCCTCGACTTTGCCGACACGAAGGTTCGCGACTGCGTGGTACCGCGTACGGAGATAGATGCTGTAGATATAGAGGACTGCACGCTGGAGCAGCTGAAGAGCAAGTTCGTAGAGAGCGGACACTCAAAAATAATAGTATATCGCGAAGACATTGACCATATCATTGGCTATATTCACAGTTCAGAACTGTTCTCGCTGTCACAAAAGGAAAAGAATGCTGCCGTTCAGAAAAATGCCTCATTGGCCGACCAGCAAACCACATCAATGGCCGACCAGCAAACCACCTCAATGGCCGACCAGCAAACCGCCTCATTGGCCGACCAGCAAACGGCATCGCTGGCCGACTTGGTACACATACAGAACATGCCTTTTGTGCCAGAGACAATGGCCGCCAGCAAGCTGATGCAGATCTTCCTGCAGCAGAAGAAGTCGCTGGGTGTTGTCGTCGATGAGTTTGGAGGCACCAGCGGTATCGTGTCGTTAGAGGATATTGTAGAGGAAATCTTCGGCGATATTGAAGACGAGCACGACAGCCAGAAGTATATTGCCAAACAGCTTGACGACGGCGAGTACATCCTGTCGGCACGTCTGGAAATAGAAAAGGTGAACGAGATGTTCGACCTCTCTCTGCCTGAAAGCGATGACTATATGACCGTCGGCGGACTTATTCTCCACGAATATCAAAGTTTCCCGAAACTGAACGAGGTGGTGAAAATAGGACGCTTCGAGTTCAAAATCATGAAGAATACAATGACAAAAATCGAACTCGTAAGGCTAAAAGTTGATGAATAAGAAGTTTTTTCGGAAAAAATGCCGCCGTTTAAACGGAATTTATTAACTTTGCAGGCTGAAATTTGAAAATTAGTGATTTGATAATCGAAAATAATAAATCGATAATTGAAAATAGTGAATCGAAAATCGAAATGAGTAAATCGAAAAACGAGAATAAGTAATAAATAGTAAATCGAAAATCGAAAATAAGTAAATCGTAAATAAATATTATGGCAGCAATTGGAAAAATCAGAAGCTGGGGGCCTGTACTGGCATCAGTCATCGGTCTGGCCCTTTTCGCATTCATTGCCGAAGAGATGTTCCGCTCGTGCGAGGCAACAAGCAACGAGCGCCGTCAGCAGGTCGGCGAAGTGTTAGGTAAGAAAATCTCCGTGCAGGAGTTCCAGACTCTTGTTGACGAGTACCAGGAGGTCATCAAGATGACGCAGGGACGCGACAACCTCTCGGAAGAGGAACTCAACCAGGTGAAAGACCAGGTGTGGCAGACCTTTGTCAACAGCACCATTCTTGAGGCAGAGGCAGAGAAACTGGGTCTCACGGTTACTGACGAGGAGATGCAGAATGTGCTGAAAGCAGGCACCAACCCCATGTTGGCACAGACGCCGTTTGTCAATCAGCAGACGGGACGTTTCGATGCTTCACAGCTCACCAAGTTCCTGGCCGACTATAAGAAGGCCCAGGAGTCCGGCGGAAATGCTCAGATGTTGGAGCAGTATCAGCGCATCTACAACTATTGGAAATTCATTGAGAAGACGCTCCGCCAGCAGCTACTGGCCGGCAAGTATCAGGGGCTGCTCTCGCAGTGCCTCTTCTCCAACCCCGTGTCGGCCAAGATGGCCTTCAACGCGCAGAACGAAGAGAGCGACATCCTGCTGGCTGCCATTCCCTACAACACCATCAAGGATGGCGATGTGCAGGTGAGCGATGCTGACCTGAAGGCTAAATATGATGCCGAAAAGGAGCAGTACAAGCAGTATTTCGAGAGCCGTGACATCAAGTATGTTGACTTCCAAGTGGTAGCCTCTGCTGCCGACCGTGCCGCCCTGATGAAAACCATGCAGGAGGCTCGCCAGCAGTTGGAGAGCGGCATGATAGCCACTGAGGTGGTTCGTAAGGCCCAGTCGCAGATTGCCTATATCGGCATTCCTGCTACACGCGGAGCATTCCCCAGCGACATTGCCGCTAAGCTCGACTCTATGCAGGTTGGGCAGGTGACGGCTCCCTTCGAGACCGCCTACGACAATACCCTCAACGTGGTGAAACTCATCGCCAAGAGCCAGCAGCCCGACTCCATCCAGTATCGTCAGATTCAGGTGGGTGGTGCTACCGCTGAGGCTGCTCGCAAGACAGCCGACAGCATCTATACCGCTCTGAAGGGTGGGGCAGACTTCGAGACTCTGGCCAAAAAGTATGGTCAGACAGGCGAAAAGCAGTGGATGACTTCTGCTATGTATGAGCGTGTACAGACCATCGATATGGACACCAAGACTTACATCAACACCCTCACTACACTGGCTGCCGGTGAGAGCAAGAATCTCGAGTTCTCGCAGGGCAACATTGTGCTGCAGGTTACTGACCGTAAGGCTCCCGTCACCAAGTACGATGCTGCGGTGGTGAAGCATACCATCGACTTCTCGAAGGCTACTTATTCTGCCGCCTACAACAACTTCAGCCAGTATGTCAGCGAGAACAACACGCTGGAGGGCTTGGAGAAGAACGCCCAGAAGTTCGGCTACCGCGTACAGGAGCGCACCGATCTTTACAATTCCGAGCACAACGTGGTGGGTCTGCGTTCCACCCGCGAGGCTATGAAGTGGATTTTCGATGCCAAGGCAGGTGAGGTATCGCCTCTCTACGAGTGTGGCAACAACGACCACCTGCTGGTCATTGCTCTTACCAAGATTCACCCGGTGGGCTATCGTGCGCTCGACGATGTCAAGGAGCAGGTGAAGCAGCAGGTCATTCGTGACAAGAAGTTCGAAAAGGCTGCCGCGAAGTTAGCAGGAGTGAAGGATATCGCCGCTGCACGCCAGAAGGGCGCAACTATCGACAGCGTTCGTCAGATCACTTTCTCGGCTCCCGTCTTTGTACAGTCGGCAGGAGCCAGCGAGCCCGCTCTGAGCGGTGCTGTGGCAGCTGTAAAGCAGGGGGCTTTCAGCCCGTCTGTAGTCAAGGGCAATGGTGCTGCATACCTTTTCCAGGTTCTCAGCAAGAAGCAGCGCGAGGGTGTCAAGTTCGACGAGAAG
The DNA here is from genome assembly GCA_947165435.1 of uncultured Prevotella sp. Lineage (GTDB taxonomy): Bacteria > Bacteroidota > Bacteroidia > Bacteroidales > Bacteroidaceae > Prevotella. The sequence continues at coordinate 11,528 of CAMVAI010000029.1, read as the reverse complement.
CAGCAGGCTCAGCAGCTACGCCAGCAGGCCATGCAGGCTGCCGGTCGGTTCATGAACGAGCTGTATCTCAAGGCCGATGTGGTTGACAACCGCTATCTCTTCTTCTAAGCATACAATACCCATTTTTCCCCATAAAACCTGCCATCCGCCGTTTTTCCCCTATAAACGGCGGATGGCTTTTCTTTACCAGAATGGCCGTTCTCTTAAAACCGGCGGATGGCTTTTCTTTACCAGAATGGCCGTTCTCTTGAAAACGGTGGATGGCTTTTCTTTACCAGAATGGCCATCGCCACACCAACGTGGGAGGACGTATAGCTGCTTCATCGACTTGCAATTATTCTCTATTTACCATAAAAATGCGAAGCAGAAATATAAACCGAAGTCTATAACATATTTATCAAATATTCCCTATTTAGATGATAAGACAAAGAGTCTTTTATTCTTCCGTTTATTATTTTGGGCATCTTTGTTTACAATGAAACAAGATGCCCGAGATGAAAGTGATTATGCATGTGAGGCCTTAAGTCCAAAGGGACATCTTTACACTTTTTATTTGCAATTGATGCATTCTTTCTCAAGCGCATCTCGGCATTTTTTACTGTCATTGGCTCTTTTATACCTTTTTGTCGCGAGAAAAACAGAAACGTCTCTCCATCATATATCTCACCAAATGTTCTTGAAATATAATAATTTAGGTTTTCGACAAGAACAGACGGCAAATAGGATGTTCTTATATTTCTCCGCTTACCAACAAATGTGACACAAGGATCCTTAGCTTTAAGATTAAGATCTTTGAGCTTTATTGATAAAGCCTCGCTAATTCTCATTCCAGTAAGATATACAGTCTGCCATAAAACACAATCTCTGAGACCTACTTCTGTACTTGTATCTATTGAATTCAATAGGGCCTCTATTGCCTCTTTGCTGACACCGCGAATCTTGACCTTTGTTGTTTTACGTTGTTCTATGCTCGTCGAAGCAAGGTATATTTCCATATACTTGTAGTTTTCAACACTGAGATATTTCAAAAAACTCCTTAGGTTAGAGAGCCGGACATTACATGACTGAGGTGAACACTTTTTCTTCTTTTCCAGCCAGCACAGCCATTTTTCAATCATGGCTCGGGAAAAACATTTCCCCAAACTAAAAGACTTTGTTTTAAAACCTTGTACATCCGTCAGAAAATCAATATAGTTATTTATAGTTATTGTAAATGCTCTAACCGTACATGGGCTTTTAATACGTTCGCATTCATTTAACCATCTGTTGTATAATGTGGCTATATCAAGAGCCTCTTTCTTTGGTTTCATCATAACTCAATTTAGGAATCATTTTTTTATACGAATCACCTGAAAGACTGTCTATTACATCAGCCAGTCTTGGAATTAGAGAATAATACCACATGGTACTTACAAGACTTCTATGCCCCATGCTTTTACAAAGGGACAGCAATTTGGTCATCATGTCCTTTTTACCCAGCCTTATAACTGTATTGATATTCTGTATAGCATAATGATGACGTAACATACCGACAGTTGCTTTGGCGGTGTTGTATTTGTACCAGACTTTATGGAACCAATAATTCAGCCAATAGACATCGTTGTACCCACCATCAGGATGAGGAAAGAAATAAGTGCGCTCTTCTTTCACGTATTCTTTCACCTTCTGATCATAGCTTTTCATTAGTTCCAACATTGAATCATGAAGGACAACGATATGCTTTCTATAACCTTTTGTGTTCTCAATATTTACGATACCGTTTGACAAGTTAACGTCCTTACAACGCAGCATTCTTGCCTCGATTGGTCTTAGCCCCGCGCTTAGCATAAGCCTGAGCATTACAGAAATTTCAAGAGGAAAAAGGTTCATTTTAAAATCCCATTTTTGTATTATCTCATCACAAGCGAGGAACATGTTGTTCAGTTCTTCATCTGTAAAAGAGTGCGGCACTGCTGTTTCATATGCATGCGGTGGTGTCTTAGGAATCTTTAGTTTTACCCATTTCTTCTCATTTACCACATAACGTAGGAAAGATAATATTGAGAGTATACGTATGGTGTTTGATACATTTGTTTCACCAGGACTTTTTTCGCACCAGTCATCAACCATTTCTTGAGTCAAGTATTCTGTATTGTAATTCTTTCTCCGTTCAAAGAAACGATATAGTAGACTTCGAATAGTCAATTCTTTACGCCCAGAGACCCTACGAAAATGAAGAAAGCGATTGTACATTTCTTCAAAGGTTAATATGTTTTTCATAACAATACCTCCTTTCTTATGTACCACTGGTTAATATCTAATCCGCACTCTTTTAGTTTTTTATAATCTGATTCAAGATAGTAATCAACAGCAAGCGGTACGGTATGACCGAGAACACTCATGACTATAGGGCTCTCATGTCCATTGTTTATCAGAGATGTTGCGACACGGTGTCTGAGCAAATGAAGCCCTTTCTTCTCACCATTAATTCGTATACAAGCGACATTAAAAACTTTATAACTAAGAACAGGAAGTCCTGTTGGAGACATTTTCAGACGCCCTTTCCTTGTTGAGAGGAAAATATAGGGACTTTTTGAGTTAGGTCTTTCCTCTTTAATGTAATCATACAATGCATTTCCTATAATGGGACGTAGAGGTAATGTTAATGGTGTCAATGTCTTACTTTGAACGAGGCTGATTTTATTATTATTCCAGTCTATGTTTTCAAATTTCAGGCCAACAATATCAGAGTTCCTTAAGCCTGTGTATAACGCTAAAGTAACAATAGCCCTATCTCTTAAAGAAATACCATTTGTCTTGTCCTGTAGTGCGGACTCCAACTTTTTAAATTCTTCATCTGTCATTGCATGATATGGCTTGTGAACTTTTACGGACTTGGGAAGGTATGCGATAATTCTATGACAATGCTCCTTTCCTATCACACGTTCCATTTTCAACATAAATCTTCGAACACCAAATGAGAAGTCATATCCTCTTAAGGTTTTATTTCCATCGTAAAACATCTTATGAACGTCATCCTCATTGACAAGTGACAGAGAATAAACGCCAGAATCGTTTAAGTTCTTAAGGAAACTAACAGCGGCATGGATCTCGGAAGTAATAGTCGTATCACGAAGTCCACTTCTTCTCAAAACAGACTCATATCGATCAACAAGTTTCTTATAATCAGGATTTAAAGTTTCATATGGAAGCAGTTTACCTAAACCACATCGGCGGCCTTTAGTATGATAGATACCATATACGTCAAATTTTTCAATGACACCAAGAATGTGTCTCATCGATTGCTTCCTCGTTTCTAAACATGATGGAGCGACACATTGTTCATAATACTCAGAGTAAGAAAGCCTAGTATGAATGTCAGGACTCTCTAAGATCTTCTTGATAGTTTTCTCACATAAGGAGATTTCTGACCTTGCATAGCCTTGTGATTCAAGATGACGAATCAGTTTTGGCCAATTTTCTTTTAAATTTCTTGTTTCCATAAGCTCCTGTATTTAGGGGTTAGTGGAAGCAAATATACGAAAAATAATCCGAACTATAATGATTATAACCATCTGAGAGTCAGAAAAGGTATATTTTAGTTCGGATTATTAGAGCAGGGAGGTTTTTTATGGTAAACAGAAGTTCTGTTTATCATAATCGTGATTGTACTTATATCTGCTTTGATGCTTTATTATCTGAAATATATAGAGTTATTCTCTTGGAGTGCAAAGATGAAACCGTTAATTTTTATAGAATTTCCGTAATAGCTTTGTTCTTCTCGTTTAGATTTAGTACCTTTGCAAACTGAAACCGGATTAGACAAGAGACAACAGTAAAAAAAACATATTTAAGGTAAAGAGAAAATATGCTGAGAATTGCCGTACAATCGAAAGGCCGTCTGTTTGACGACACGATGAATCTGCTGGCCGAGGCCGACATCAAGGTGAGTGCCTCGAAGCGTACCCTGCTGGTACAGTCAAGTAACTTCCCGCTGGAAGTGCTCTATCTGCGCGACGATGACATCCCGCAGTCTGTGGCCAGCGGTGTGGCCGACATAGGTGTGGTAGGCGAAAACGAGTTTGTAGAGCGCGGCGAGGATGCTGAAATCATTTCGCGACTGGGGTTCTCGCGCTGCCGCCTGTCGCTGGCCATCCCCAAAGAGATTGACTATCAGGGCGTGGCGTGGTTTAACGGCAAGAAGATAGCCACGTCGTACCCCAACATCCTGCGAAAGTTTTTGGATAAGAACGGCATCCGTGCCGAGATACACGTCATCACCGGCTCGGTAGAGATTAGCCCGGGCATCGGATTGGCCGATGGCATCTTCGACATCGTGTCGTCAGGCTCGACGCTGGTGAGCAACAACCTGCGCGAGGTGGAGGTGGTGATGCAGAGCGAGGCCCTGCTGATAGGCCACAAGGCGATGACGGACGAGAAGCGTGCCACACTCGCCGAGATGCTGTTCCGCTTCAAGGCCGTGAAGGACGCCGAGGACAAGAAATATGTGCGCATGAATGTGCCGAAGGCCCGTCTGCAGGAGATTGTCAGCGTGCTGCCAGGTCTGAAGAGTCCTACCGTCATTCCCTTGGCTGAAGACGACTGGTGCTCCGTACACACGGTGTTAGACCAGAAGCGCTTCTGGGAGATTATCGGCAAGCTGAAGGAGATGGGCGCCCAGGGCATACTGGTGACGCCGATTGAGAAAATGATTCTCTGACTGCATGAACACATTATCGACGGGTATGAAGACATATCGTTATCCTACAAGAGAGCAATGGGCCGAGATTGTGGCGCGTCCGCGATTAGACCTGGCCCGGCTGAACGAGACGGTGGCTACGGTGCTGAACGACGTGAGGCAGCGTGGCGACGAGGCCGTCCGCGAGTATGAGCAGAAGTTCGACAAGGCAAGCCTGCAGTCGCTGGCTGTCAGCGAGCAGGAGATGGACGAGGCCGAGACGCTGGTTAGCAACGAGCTGCGCGATGCCATCATCCTGGCCCACCACAACATCAAGGTGTTTCACATTTCGCAACGCTTCGTAGGCCAGAAGGTGAAGACGCAAGAGGGTGTGAACTGCTGGCAGAAGAGCGTGGCCATCGAGCGCGTGGGGCTTTACATTCCCGGCGGCACTGCCCCACTCTTTTCTACGGTGCTGATGCTGGCCACTCCGGCCAAGATAGCCGGATGCCGCGAAATCGTGCTCTGCACGCCACCCAGCCCCGAAGGAAAGGTGAACCCCGCCATCCTCGTGGCAGCCCGCATAGCCGGTGTGAGCAAGATATACAAGATAGGTGGCGTGCAGGCTATCGGCGCTATGGCCTACGGCACGCAGTCGGTGCCTAAGGTGTACAAGATCTTCGGCCCCGGCAACCAGTATGTGATGGCTGCCAAACAGCAGGTCAGCATCGACGAGGTAGCCATCGACATGCCTGCAGGCCCCTCTGAGGTCTGCGTGCTGGCCGATGCGACAGCGCGTGCCGAGTTTGTGGCTGCCGACCTGTTGTCGCAAGCAGAGCACGGCATCGACTCGCAGGTGCTGCTCATCACCACCAGCGAGCAGAAGCTCATTGAGGTGCAGGCCGAGCTGGACCGCCAGCTGCAGCAGTTGCCGCGCAAGGAGATAGCCCGGCAGGCACTGGAGAACAGCCGCTGCGTGCTCGTGGCATCGACCGACGAGATGATGGCCCTCTCCAACGCCTACGCCCCCGAGCATCTGGTCATTCAGACAGCCGACTACGAACAGATGGCCGAACGGGTGGTCAATGCCGGCAGCGTATTCTTGGGGCCATACGCCTGCGAGAGTGCCGGCGACTATGCCAGCGGTACCAACCACACGCTGCCCACGCACGGATATGCCACCGCATACAACGGCGTGAACCTCGACTCGTACTGCCGCAAAATCACTTTCCAGCACCTCACCGCCGAGGGCGTGCGCCACATCGGTCACGCCGTAGAGCTGATGGCTGAAGCCGAACAGCTGGACGCCCACAAGAATGCGATGACGGTAAGACTCCGTGAAATCAACAATAATTGAGAAACGATGAAGAGCTTAGAGCAACTGGTACGCCCCAACATCTGGAGCCTGGCGCCATATAGCAGTGCCCGCGACGAGTATTCGGGCAAGGAGGCACACGTGTTCCTGGATGCCAACGAGAATCCGTACAACGACCCCTACAACCGCTACCCCGACCCCTTACAGCGCGAGCTGAAGGCCCAGCTGGAGCGTGTGAAGGGTGTCCCGTCTGAAAACATCTTCTTAGGCAACGGCAGCGACGAGGCCATCGACCTGGCCTACCGCGTGTTCTGCGAGCCGGGCCGCGACAACGTGGTGGCTATTGCACCCACCTACGGCATGTACAAGGTGTGTGCCGACATCAATCATGTGGGCTACCGTCCAGTATTGCTCGACGAGCACTTCGAGCTGCATGCCGAGAAGCTGCTGGCTGCATGCGACGCGAACACCAAGATTGTCTGGATGTGCTCGCCCAACAATCCTACGGGCAATTCGCTGAACCGCCAGGAAATCATGAAGGTGGTGGAGGGCTTCGAGGGCATCGTCATCGTTGACGAGGCCTACATCGACTTCGCACAGCAGATGTCTTTACGGCAGGAACTGCCCACACACCCCAACCTCATCATCCTGCAGACCATGTCGAAAGCGTGGGGCTCGGCAGCCATCCGACTGGGTATGGCCTTCGCCTCGAAAGCCATCATCGGCATATATAATAAGGTGAAATATCCCTATAACGTCAATCTGCTCACCCAGCAGCAGGCCATAGAGACGCTGCGCGACCCCTACACGATAGACAAGTATGTAAAGATGCTGCTCACCGAGCGCACCCACCTCATACAGTCGTTTGCCGAACTGCCCATCTGCGAGGAAGTGTATAAGACCGATGCCAACTTCTTTCTGGCCCGCATGACAGACGCTCAGCGCATCTATGACTACCTGGTGGACAAAGGCATCATCGTGCGCAACCGCACGCACATACAGCTGTGCCACAACTGTCTGCGCGTCACCATCGGCACGCGCACCGAGAATGCCGAACTGCTGTCGGCACTTAGGCAGTATTGAGGGTAAACGTCAAACTGCAAACTTCAAACTTCAAACGTCAAACGTCAAACTTCAAACAGAAGTGGAGCGGCTATGGAATAGAAACTATTGCAAGGTGATGACAGCCAACTTTGCGCTGTTCTTCGCCTTCTATTTGCTGACACCACTGCTGCCGCTCTACATCCATGAGACGTTCGGAGCCACGAAGGACGTCATCGGTATGGTGCTCTCCGGCTATACCATCACCGGGCTGCTGTTCCGCCCCTTCAGCGGATTCTTCGTAGATGCCTTCCCACGAAAGACGGTACTGCTCATCGCCTACGCCACCTTCGCCATCTTCTTTGCTGGCTATCTGGCAGCCTCCACGCTGCTGCTATTTACCATTGTCCGCACACTGCACGGAGGCCCCTTCGGAGCCGTCACCGTGGCCAATTCCACCGTAGCCATCGATGTGCTGCCGTCGAGCCGCCGCAACGAGGGCATCGGCTATTACGGACTGTCCAACAACCTGGCAATGGCCATATCGCCGACATTTGCCATCTTCGTGTATAGCCACACGCACAATTTCCAACTGCTCTTCTGGATGGCGCTTGCCATAGCCACACTCGGGCTGGCTGTTGACGCCACCGTCACCCTGACACCCAAGCCGTCGCAAGACAACAAGCGCCGCCTGTCGATGGACCGCTTCTTCCTGCAGCGCGGATGGCTGGTGGGTGCCAACATGGTTTTCTTCGGCTTCTGCTTCGGCACGCTGAGCAACTATCTGGCCATCTACAGCAAACAGGCGATGGGCATGACGGGCGGCACGGGAGCCTGGTTCTTGCTCTGTGCTGCCGGACTGATGCTGTCGCGCCTGCAGGGGGGCAAGGCGTTGCGCCAAGGAAGGCTGGTACATAACGCATCGGAGGGGATGGTCATCTCGCTCGTGGGCTACACGCTGTTCATACTCATGCCCACCCTGGTAGCCACGGAACAGATGGCAGGGCTGGCCCCGATGCTCATTGCTACAGGCTACTACGGGTCGGCCATACTCATCGGCCTGGGCAACGGACACCTGTGGCCCGCCTTCCAGAACATGATGATTTCTATGGCCCACCACAACGAACGGGGAACAGCCAATTCCACCATCCTCATTTCGTGGGACATCGGCATGGGAATGGGCATACTCTTCGGAGGCTTTGTGGCAGAATTGGCAGGCTATTCGGCAGCCTTCTGGATGGTTGCCCTTGTCAATCTGACCGGCGTGGTGCTCTTCTTCATGCACACCCGTCCATTCTTCCTGTCCAGGAAAATCGAGGATTAGGGGGCTCATAGAGGATAAAGACCTGTCAAGACAGGCCCAACGAGGCAGCCCCTCAATGCTGGCCCAACGAGGCTGGTTCATCAATGCAGGCTCGTCAATGCGGGCTCATCGAGACACGCTTACCGAGGCGATGAAGGCAAGTCACTGAAGCGTCTTCGCCCCTTGGCATAATACTGCCAAAGCAGCGCAAAGGGACAGCGGTCGCCAGCGTTCTCTGTGTGGCGTGTTTGCTGAATCAACCTCCGGTCTTCATCGAAATCGTGTTTCCATCGGCTGAAGGCCCGGCGTGCGCGACAGATGGCTTTGAAGTCGCCCCAGTTACCTTTCAAGACGAGTGTTTCCCATGCTGCCACATAGTCGAGCAACCATCGCATACGCATGACATGCCGCAGTTCCTGTTCGGGCAGACACTTGTAGAGCATCGTCAAGTTGTTGCGGAAATTCAGGAATGTCTTCATTGGGTTCGACTTAGGCAGCGTGCCGCCCCCCACATGATACACATAGCTTTCGGGCAGGCAGAAAATCTTCCGCCCACGGATGCGCAGCCGCCAGCAGAAGTCAATCTCTTCGTTGTGGGCAAAGAAACGCCCGTCCAATCCCCCACTCTCCCAATAGTCTTTCGAGCGCACCATCAGTGCCGCCCCCGTGGCCCAGTCAATTTCCGTAGCATAGTCGTACTGTCCGTTGTCCTCCTCAATGGTGTCGAAGAGTCGCCCCCGACAGAACGGATAGCCGTAGCGGTCAAGATACCCGCCGCTGGCTCCGGCATACTCGAACATATCCTTATTATATATGGAGAGCAGCTTGGGCTGGCATGCCGCCACTTCCGGGTGGGCATCCATAAACTCCACCAGCGGGGTGAGCCAGTGGTGCGTCACCTCGATGTCTGAATTGAGCAACAGGTAGTATTCGGCCTCTATCTGGCGCAAGGCTCTGTTGTAGCCCTCGGCAAAGCCCCAGTTGCGCTCCAGGGCGATGGTCTTGCACTCGGCGAAACGGCTGCTGAGCAGCTGCAGCGAATCGTCGGTAGAGGCATTGTCGGCCACATATACCGTAGCCTCGTCGCGCGAATAGTTCAACACCGTAGGCAGATACTCGGCCAGCATCTTAGCCCCGTTCCAGTTCAGTATTACAATGGCTACTTTATCCATAACAATGCAGATTGATCGTGATTGAATGCTCCCAGCGTTCCCGTCATCAGTTGGTTGTCGTATTCCGCACGGGCATCGGCTGCCAACAGCTCCACGCGGATGTAGTTGCGGGTGAAGCCATGCATCGCACGCCCCCGTGTGGCTTTCTCGAACAGCACCTCAGCCTGTTGGCCGATGTGCCGCTCATAGAACTGCTGCGTCTTACGGTCTGACAGGGCCAGCAGCCGCTGACTGCGCTGCCGCTTCTCCTTGTCGGCTACCACGTAGGGTATCTTCAGCGCTGCCGTGCCGGGCCGCTCGCTGTAGGGAAACACATGCAGCTGGGTGACGTCCAGGGCCTCTAAGAAGCTGTACGTCTCCTCAAAGCACTCAGGAGTCTCGCCTCTGCAGCCCACCATCACGTCAACGCCGATGAATGCCTGCGGCATCGTCTCCTTGATGCGCTGTATCTTGTCGGCAAACAGCTGCCGGTCGTAATGGCGGTGCATCAGCCGCAGCACCTCGTCGCTGCCGCTCTGCAAGGGGATATGGAAATGGGGCATGAACGCCCGGCTGTGCGCACAGAAGTCTATCAGCTCGTCGCTCAGCAAGTCGGGTTCCATCGAGCTGATGCGGTAGCGGCTGATGCCTTCCACAGCATCCAACGCCTTGACAAGATCGATGAACTGCTCGCCGGTAGATTTGCCAAAGTCGCCGATGTTCACCCCCGTCAGCACCACCTCGCGGCCTCCCTCGCGGGCAGCCTGTTCGGCCTGGGCCACGAGGCTGGCTATGGTGGGATTGCGGCTGAAACCGCGCGCATAGGGTATGGTGCAATAGGTGCAGAAATAGTCGCACCCGTCCTGCACCTTCAGGAAATAGCGCGTGCGGTTTCCCCTTGAACAGCTGGGGGCAAAGCTCTTGATGTCCTTCGTCTTCACCGTATGGTATGGGGCAGCTGTGCCACCAGTCTCGCGGCTGACAAAGGCATCGCTGAGAAACTGTATCAGCTGCGCCTTCTCGTTGGAGCCCAACACCAGGCTGACACCCTCTATACGGCTGATGCGCTCCGGCTCTAACTGGGCATAGCAACCCGTGACCACCACAAACGCCCCCTGATGCTGGCGCACCAGACGGTGAATAGCCTGGCGGCACTTATGGTCGGCCACATCGGTCACCGAACAGGTGTTGATGAGACAGATGTCGGCATGCTCGCCATTCTGAACGGGCCGAACACCCATCTCGCCAAGCATGCGCCCGAAGGTGGAAGTCTCCGAGAAGTTCAGCTTGCAACCCAGTGTATAGTAGGCGGCCTTCTTGCCTTGAAAAACTGAAGAGTCTATCATTGTCTTATTTCATGTATCTCAATTAGCGTCGGCAAAGGTACACAAAAAAACGCATTATTTTGCCTTTTTTAGTGAAAAAACGATTAAGTGTAAAAAATGCACGAATTTTAACATTTCGCAATCGTCTGATAAACAGGTACTTGCGAAAAAGTTACAAAAAAGGACAAAAAAAAGTCCCTAAAAAATGAACAACATATCAAAAAAATGCCTAACTTTGCAGCGTTTTAATAAACAAATGATTGTTTTACAGATTTAAAAAGCTTAGAAAAATGAAAAAATTAGTATTTATGTTCGTAGCTGTTGCAGCTATTTCGTTCGCTTCTTGTGGTAACAAGACCGCTCAGTCTGACGCTGCCGTTGACTCTGATTCTATCGCAGTTGTTGACAGCGCTGAGGTTGTTGACACTACCGCTGCTGCTGACACTACTGCCGTTGACAGCACCGCTGCTCAGAAGTAATCAGTACGAACTCGAATTGAGAGAGAATGCCGCCGGATGTGAATCCGGCGGTTTTTTGTGCTCGTTAGACTCTTCACTTATTCACTTATTCACTTATTCACGCTCAAGCACCTCCTTGGGTAGCACCATACGGGCTAGCATCAACAAACCTTTCTCTTCCATGGGGCAAAGGTAATCATTTTATACGAAATCTTATCTATTTAGGCTCAGCGGATTTACCCGGTTGGTGAAAGCTTGGCTAATCAAGAATAAAGTGT
>CAMVAI010000028.1 GCA_947165435.1 uncultured Prevotella sp. | reverse complement strand
CCTATCCCGCACCTGACTGTTGCAGCAATAGGATGGCTTTATGCTGTGTTGAAACTTTTTCACGTGCGAGATGTGCGGGATGTGCGGGATGTTTTTTTGTTAGCCTATATACTCATTAAAATGTCTAAAGTGAATAAGTGAGTAACTTCCTTATACCTGAGCGCAGCGAGTTGGCCACCATGCCAAGCACAGCGAGTTGGAATTAAGCAGATTTCACGGATTTACGGATTTTACGGACTTATAACCGGCTGGCTACCAGCGACGATTAAAAGTCCGTGAAATCCGTAAAATCCTTTGGTTAAAGAGAAATCTTTGTGTTTACCCTTTTTTATCCGAGTCAGCCGACTATGGCTTACAGGAGCTTTCGTGCCCCGTCGTCGATGATGACATCGTAAACCTTGGGTTCGTGGCCGTATTTGGCATTAAACTTCTGCTTGGCATCGGCAATGAACTGGCGATAGAGGTCGTTGCGAACCAGATTGATGGTGCAGCCTCCGAAGCCGCCGCCCATGATGCGCGAACCGGTGACACCGTTCTCCTTGGCAATATCGTTCAGATAGTCCAGCTCTTCGCAGCTCACCTCGTAGTCCTTCGACAGTCCTTCGTGTGTCTGGTACATCAGCGCGCCCACCTTCTCGTAGTCGCCCTCGTTCAGAGCGTCGCAGACGGCTAACACGCGGTCTTTCTCGCCCAGCACGAACTTGGCGCGCTTGTAGTCGTCGGCACTGATGTCGGCCTTCACTTCTTCCAGCTGTTCCCACGTGCAGTCGCGCAGCGTCTCAAACTGTGCCTCGGGGTGCTTGGCAGCGATATGCTTCACCACGTTCTCGCACGAGTTGCGGCGGTCGTTATACGGCGAACCGGCCAGCTGGTGCTTCACCACGCTGTCTAACAGCACGAGGCGGTAACCGTCGGGCTTGAAGGGGAAATACTCGAACTCGCGCGAACGGCAGTCCAAGCGCATCAGACAGCCTGCCTTGCCGAACACGGAAGCAAACTGGTCCATGATGCCGCAGTTCACCCCGCAGTAGTTGTGCTCGGTAGCCTGTCCGGCCAGTACCATGTCCCACTGCGACACTTTGTTCTGTCCGAAGAGGTCGTTCAGTCCGCAGGCGAAGCAGCTCTCCATGGCGGCACTCGACGACATGCCGGCCCCTAAGGGCACGTCGCCGGCAAAGGCGATGTTGAAGCCCTTCACGTCGGCTCCGCGCTTTCTCATCTCCAGGGCGATGCCGTAGATATAGCGTGCCCACGAGGCCCGCGGCCCAGCGGGGTCGGAGAGTTTGAAGTCCACGCGGTCTTTCAGGTCGATGGCGTATGCCATCACGGTGTCTTCCGTTCCGTTGGGGCGTATCTCTGCCACCACGCCTTTATCCACGGCTCCGGGGAACACGAATCCCCCGTTGTAGTCGGTGTGCTCGCCAATGAGGTTGATACGTCCTGGTGCAGCATACACATTGCCTGTCTTGCCGTCGAAATGCTTGATGAAACGGCTTCTTACATATTCTATTTCTACCATAATTAATAACAGTTAAGTGTTTTATTTGATTTCCGATGATATTAAGGTGGGTTCTATTAATTCCCACGGTGAGGTGTAAGTCGTCCTATACGGTGCCGAAGCGATAGACCGTCTTCTGCTTGTACTGGCGGCCCGGATGCAGCACCACCGTGGGGAAGTAGGGACGGTTGGGCGAGTCGGGGAAGTGCTGGCACTCGAAGCATACGGCAGAGCGCTTGGGGAAGGTGGCACCGTTCTGTCCGGTGTCGCCGTCGCCCCAGTTGTCGGTATATAGCTGCATGCCCGGCTCGGTGGTATATACCTCCAGGGTGCGTCCGCTTTCCGGTTCTGTCAGCCGTGCGGCAAAGCTCAGCTCGCCTTCCTCTTTCTTGTTCAGCACGAAGCAGTGGTCATATCCGCATCCGTTCTTGATCTGCTCGTTGTCGGCATCGATGTCCTGCCCGAGGGCCTTGGGTGTGCGGAAGTCGAACGGTGTGCCGGCCACCTTCAGTATCTCGCCAGTGGGAATGCAGGTGTCGTCGATGGGCAGGAAGAAGTCGGCATTCACCTCGCACAGCTGCTGGTTGACAACGGGGGTGGGGTTGGCAATGCCCGTCAGCGAGAAATAGGCATGGTGTGTCAGGTTGATGATGGTACGCTTGTTGGTAGTGGCCAGGTATTCTATCACCAGCTCGTTGTCGTCGGTGAAGGTATATTCCACCGTGATGCGGCACTCGCCGGTGAATCCCTCTTCGCCGTAGCTCGACGTATAGTTCAGCGCCAGCGAGCGGGGCCCCATCTGCTTGGCATCCCACACCCGTGCGTGGAATCCCGTAGGTCCGCCGTGCAGGGCGTTAGGCCCGTTGTTCACTGCCAGCTGGTATTCCTTACCGTTCAGCACGAACTGGCCTTTGGCGATGCGGTTGCCGAAGCGTCCGATAATGGTTGACTTGTAGGGAGCAGAGTCGTTGATGGCATCCTCGATGCTGCTATGCCCCTGTATGACATTGGCTACTTGTCCGTTCTTGTCAGGCACCATGATGGCTACGATGGCTCCTCCGTAGTTGGTGACAGCTACTTCGTAACCCTTTCTGTTCCTGAGAATGAACAGATCAGTTTTCTTACCGTTTAACGTGGTCTGAAAGTCCTTTCGGTTCAGGCCACAGAGATTCGCGTTTTCCGTTGTGTTAGCCATAATCTGTTGTTTTAAAGTTACTAGAAAGAATATCTTTTTGCAAAGTAACTTAAAAAAAACGAATTAAAAGAATGATTCGCGGAAAAAATGCTTGTCAGAGTGTTAAAAACACCTAATTCAGCGTTTTCAGCAGGTCGCCAACCACATAAGAGCTGCCTCCGATGAAAATGAAGTCGTCGTGAGCCGCCGCACGCAGAGCCGCCTTGTAGGCTTTGGCCACGGTGGGGTAGGCCATGCCGTTCAGCCCGTGGCGGGCTGCTTGCTGCTGTAGCTTTGTTTCGCCGACGGCACGGTGGTTGTCGGCTTTCGTGAAGTAATAGGTTGCCGTCTTGGGCAGCAGTTCGAGCACGCCGTCGATGTCCTTGTCGTCAACCATTCCGAAGACGATGTGCATCTGCCGGCACTGCACCTGCTGCAGCTGTTGACTGAGGTGCTGCCATCCCCCCACGTTGTGCCCCGTGTCGCATACCACCTTCGGTGCCGAAGGCCTGACCACTTGCCAGCGGCCCGTCAGCCCGGTCTTCTCGGCAACATGGCCCAACCCCTCTTTCAGCTCGTAGAGGAATTTTGCCAGATTGTCAGGCTCTTCGAATCGGGCCAGATAGCCCTTGTCGGTGAGTACCTTCAGCACCGGCATGAGCGTGTTGAGGTTCTTGGGTTGGTAGATGCCCCCCAGGTCGCCGTCTATCTGTCCGAAGATGCGGGTGGTATAGCGTATGCCCCCCTCCGGTTTGAACTCGGCACTGACAACCATCGGCTCGTCTTCAGCAAAGACGATGGGTGCCTGCATCTCTTGTGCTTTTGCCTCGAATACGGGCCGTGTCTCGCCATTTGCCTCGCCGATGACTACCGGCACACCTCTTTTAATAATACCGGCTTTCTCGGCGGCAATCTTCGCCAGCGTGTCGCCTAAGAGCTGTGTGTGGTCGAAGCTGATGTTGGTGATGACAGACACGACAGGGGTAATGATGTTGGTGCAGTCCAGCCGGCCGCCCAGCCCCACTTCGATGACGGCAACGTCCACCTCCATGTCGCGGAAGTACTTGAACGCCATAGCGGTAGTGACTTCGAAGAACGAGGGGTGCAGCGGTTCGAAGAACGCACGCTCGCTCTCCACGAAGTCCACCACATAGCTTTCGCTGACGGGCTGTCCGTTGATGCGGATGCGCTCGCGGAAATCCACCAGGTGTGGTGACGTATAGAGCCCCACGCGATAGCCGCATTCCTGGAGGATGGCTGCCAGCGAGTGCGACACGCTGCCCTTGCCGTTGGTGCCCCCCACGTGGATGGTGGCATAGGCACGGTGCGGATGTCCGAAATGCTCGTCGAGAGCCAGCGTGTTGTCCAGCCCTTCTTTATAGGCCGACGCTCCCTGATGCTCAAACATGGGCGTTTGGCGGAACAGGTATTCGCAGGTCTCTTGGTAGTTCATCGCTTCACAGTATCTCGTTGTAAATGAATCAGCTAAAGTAGTTCTTGAATCTCTGGAAAATGCTACGCTTCGTGGCGGCATCACCCTTGAAGTTGTCGCTCTGACGGAAGTGCTCGATGGCAGCCTTCTCGTCTTTCGACAGTTCCTTGGGAACATACACGCTGACGTTCACCACCAGGTCGCCGTTGCCGCGCCCGTAGCCTTGTACGGCAGGCAGACCCTTGCCCCTCAGCCGTAGCGTCTTGCCGGGCTGGGTGCCCGGTTCCATCTTGATTTTCAGCTTGGTGCCCTCGATGGTGGGAATCTCCACCTCGCCGCCCAGGGCTGCCGTGGGGAAGTCGAGCAACAGGTTGTATATCAGGTCGCTGTCGTCGCGGATGAAGGTGTCGTTCGGCTCCTCCTCAATGAACACCTGAATGTCGCCGTTGATGCCTTTGCGCTGTCCGGCATTACCCTTTCCGGGAACGTTGACTACCATTCCCTCGGCCACACCGGCAGGAATCTTGATTTCCACCACTTCCTCGCCTTTCACGACACCCGTGCCGCCGCATTCGTGGCATTTGTTCTTGATGACCGACCCTTCGCCGCCGCAGGTGGGACAGACGCCCTGTGTCTGCATCATGCCGAAGATGCTCTGCGTGGTATGCGTGATGACGCCGCTGCCATGGCACGTCGGACACTGGTCGCTGGTGCTGCCAGGGGCGGCACCGCTGCCGTTGCAATGGCTGCAGGTGATGTCTTTACGCACCTTGAACTTCTTGGTGACGCCGTGGGCTATCTCGTTGAGCGACAGCCTGACCTTCAGGCGCAGGTCGGAGCCGCGATGCCGCTGTGCGCCACGGCCTGCCGAGCCGAAACCGCCGAAGCCGGCCCGCCCGCCGAAGATGTCGCCGAACATCGAGAAGATGTCGTCCATGTTCATCGATGCTCCGAAGCCGTCGAAGCCTCCCGTGGGACCGTTGAATCCGAACTGGTCGTACTGCTGGCGCTTCTGCGGGTCGTGCAGCACGTCGTAAGCCTCGGCAGCCTCCTTGAATTTCTCCTCTGCCTCCTTGTTGCCGGGGTTGCGGTCGGGGTGGTATTTGATGGCGATGGTGCGGTACGCCTTCTTAATCTGGTCTTCGGTGGCATTCTTATCTACGCCAAGCACCTCGTAATAGTCACGTTTTTGTGCCATTGTTGTTTCTTTCTACCTTATATTACTGTTACCTTATTATTATTGTCCCACGGCCACCTTGGCGTGACGAATCACCTTGTCGTTCAGCAGGTAGCCCGTCTGCAGACAGTCTATCACCTTGCCCTTCTTGTCGTCGCCCATGCCTGGCACCATAGCCACGGCCTCGTGTACGTCGGTACTGAAGTCGGCATTCTCCGTCTCAATCTTCTTCACGCCAAGACCTTCCAGCGTTTTCATGAATTTGTGGTATATCAGCTCCATGCCTTCGCGCAGCACTGCCACATCGTCAGTCTTCTTGCCGTTCTCGATGGCACGTTCCATGTCGTCGATGACGGGCAGTATGGCGCTGACAGTCTTTTCGCCGCCGTTCAGTATCAGGTCGGCTTTCTCTTTGAGCGTGCGCTTGCGGTAGTTGTCAAACTCTGCCACGGAGCGCAGGTATTTGTCTTTCAGGCTCTCTATTTCTTCTTGGGCAGCCTCCAGCGGGTCTTTCTCCGTGGCCTCCCCAGCCTCTGCGTCCTTGCCTTCGGAAGGGTTGTCTGCCGTGTTTTCTGTCTCGTCGGCAGTCGTTTCTGTCTCGTTGACTGTTGCTGCGTCTTGTGCGTCTTCCTGCAACTCTTCGTCCTCGATGTTGATATCTTTTTCTGTCATATCGCGTATTATTTTAAAAGGTTCTTTAGCAGCCTATGCAAAAACCGTGCCCAACCTATGCATACATCTCGGCTTTTTTCTCCTTGATGCTCTCGTCGTAGATGTATTCGTCGTAGGTGGTCAGCTTGTCGATGGTGCCCTTCGGGGTGAGTTCGATGATGCGGTCGGCTACGGTATTGATGAATTCGTGGTCGTGCGAAGCAAAGAGGATGTTCCCCTTGAAGGCGATGAGGTTGTTGTTGAAGGCCTGTATCGACTCCAGATCCAGGTGGTTGGTCGGCGTGTCGAGTATCAGGCAGTTAGCGTTCTTCAGCTGCATGCGGGCTATCATGCAGCGCATCTTCTCGCCACCGCTGAGCACGCAGACCTTCTTCTGTATGTCTTCGTCTTTGAAGAGCATGCGCCCCAGGTACGACTTCATCATCACCTCGTTGCCCGTGCCGTACTGCGACAGCCAATCGACGAGGTTCATCTCCGACTGGAAGAAGGCGGTGTTGTCCAGCGGCAGGTAGGCGGTGGTGATGGTGACACCCCACTTGTAGGTGCCTGCCTGCGGCTCGCGGTTGCCGTTGATGATTTCGAAGAGTGCCGTCATGGCCTTGGGGTTGTGCGACAGGAATACCGTCTTCTGTCCCTTCTCGATGGTGAACGACACGTTGTCGAAGAGCACCGTTCCGTCGGCATCGGTGGCCTTCAGGCCTTCCACCTCTAATATCTGTGTGCCCGGCTCGCGCTCCATCTGGAAGATGATGCCGGGGTATTTGCGTGTCGATGGGGTAATTTCCTCGACGTTCAGCTTCTCCAGCATTTTTTTGCGCGACGTGGTTTGCTTCGACTTGGCCACGTTGGCCGAGAAGCGTCGTATGAACTCTTCCAGCTGTTTGCGCTTCTCGTCGGCCTTCATCTTCTGGTTCTGGGCCTGGCGCAGGGCCAGCTGGCTCGACTCATACCAGAAGGAGTAGTTGCCCGAGAAGAGTGTCACCTTGCCGAAGTCGATATCTACCGTCTGTGTCGATACGGCATCAAGGAAGTGGCGGTCGTGGCTCACCACAAGCACACACTGCTCCAGGTTCGACAGGTATTCCTCCAGCCACTGCACCGTATCCAGGTCAAGGTCGTTGGTAGGCTCGTCCAGCAGCAGGTTGTCGGGGTGGCCGAACAAGGCTTTGGCCAGCATTACGCGCACCTTCTCGTTGTTCGATATGTCGGCCATCTGCTTGTAGTGCTGACTCTCCTGCACGCCAAGGTTCTGCAGCAGCTGGGCAGCTTCGCTCTCAGCCTCGTAGCCGTTCATCTCGGCAAAGGCCATCTCCAGCTCGGCAGCGCGGTTGCCGTCTTCCTCGGTCATTTCGGGCTTGTTGTAGAGAGCTTCGCGCTCTTTCATGTTGTCCCACATGGGCTTATGGCCCATCAGCACGGTGTCCATCACCGTATATTCGTCGTATTTGAAGTGGTCTTGCTCCAGCACGGACATGCGCTCGCCGGGAAGCATCTCGACGGTTCCCTTGTTGGGTTCCAGCTCGCCGCTGATGGCGCGGAGTAGGGTAGATTTGCCGGCTCCGTTGGCACCTATGATGCCGTAGATGTTGCCGCTGGTGAACTTGAGGTTGACATCCTTGTAAAGGGTCTTCTTTCCGAATTGGATAGCAAGGTTGGTGACTGTAATCATTCCTTTTCCTTTCTTGATTAATACTTTGTTTGCTCTTTTGAGGGTGCAAAGGTACGAAAAAAAACGCAAAGCAGCAAATTATTATCCACTTAAAAGACCGCCATCCGTGCGAAGCCGCAGAAATATTGCTTAAAAAAGTTAAAGTATATGCTTTTTGTCGCAGAGAATATGTAATTTTGCGCCATGAAATTGACGAAGAACAGATATTTGCTGGCTTTTTCCATCGTTGTCGCCCTGCTTTTTGTGGTGAAACTCATCTTCCCGGATGTCAATCGGGCTGCCGGAACGCGCCATGCTGACGATGCCGGGGTGCATTGTTCCGAACAGACAGCCTTGTCGCAACAACTTGAAGCCGCCGGGGAGCATTGCTCCGAACAGACAGCCTTGTCGCAACAACCTGAAGCCGCCGGGGAGCATGCTACGCCATTGACCTCCGAAGGTGTAGAAGTTGTCGCTAAGCCACACCCGATACACAGCGTACCCAACTATCAAGAGGCCTTCCCCGACACGAACGGCGTGCAGCTGGTAGCTGCCGAACGCTGGGGCGTTCGTCCCGTCAGAAACCGCGAGGATGCCGAGAAGCGCATGAAGGAGTTGGTATATATGGGTGTCAGCCCCTACTATCATGTGGACCGCCTGAACAGTTCCATACCCTATCTGGTGCCCCGCGCCGCTATGCTGCTACAGGACATCGGCAGGGCGTTCTACGACAGTCTCTACGTGAAGGGTGTTCCCTTCAACCAGCTGATAGTCACCAGCGTGTTGCGCACGATGGACGATGTCGAGAAGCTGCGCCGCCACAACGGCAATGCCACCGAACGGTCGTGCCACCTGTATGGCACCACGTTCGACATCTGCTACAACCGCTACGAACCCGTCGTCCGCGAGGTGCGCAACGACACGCTGAAGTGGGTGCTTTCCGAAGTGCTACGCGACATGCGCGAGCAGGGGCGCTGCTATATCAAGTACGAGGTGAAGCAGGGCTGTTTCCACATGACCGTGCGGTAGAGGCACGTTGAAAACACTGCGAACCCCTTTGCGCCATGATAGGCAGCAAAGGGGTTCGTTCTCTTTTCGTGTGTAGTATAATAGTAGGCGTGGCTCGCACTTATTCTACCAGCACCAGGGGGTCGTCTTCCATGACGCTCTGTCCTGGGTTGACATAGATGGCCGTCACCTTGCCGTCCTTCTCGCTCTCAATGTTGTTGGCCATCTTCATGGCTTCCAGCACCAGCAGCGTGTCGCCGGCTTTCACCTCGTCGCCCACATTCACCTCTACAGATGTTATCGTGCCGGGCAGCGGAGCCTTCACGGCATTGCCGCTGGCCTTCGAGCCACTGGCGGTACTGCTCTCTGGCTGGCTGCTTTCTGCGGGGGCCGGGCGGTGTACCACCACCTTCTTCTGCTCGGGTTCGGGCTCGGGTTCCATTTCCACCTTGTACTGCTCGCCGTTCACAGTGACGGTGGCTATATTCTCTTCTATCGCTTCGACAGCCACTTCGTAGCGATTGCCGTTGATTGTGTACTTGAATTCTTTCTTCATGATTTTCGATTGTTTTCGTGGTTCGTTATGTTCAGGGGTGTAGCGTCATGGTCTGGGCATAGCCGTTCCATTGGGTCTGCTTCTCGGCAATGGTGATGATGCCGGGTTCCTTGTCGTGTACATTGTTGCCCTTGAACTCAAAGAGTGCCATCGCAATGGCAGCACCTATCTCATTATCTATTTTCATATTTTCGATTATCTATTTATTTTTGATTTACGGGATTTCCGATTTCCGATTCAAATGTTCTGGGGAATTAAATTTCCGCGTTAAGAAATTTAAATCGTAAATCGAAAATCCCCCAATCGCAAATTACATCGGGATGTTACCGTGCTTCTTGGCGGGCAGGGCATCGCGCTTGGTAGCCAGCTGGGCCAAGGCGCGGCAGATGCGGAAGCGCGTGTTGCGCGGCTCAATGACGTCGTCGATGTATCCGTATTTGGCTGCCTGATAGGGGTTGGCAAACAGCTCGTTGTACTCCTCTTCCTTCTCGGCAATGAAGGCCTTCACGTCCTCTCCAGCCTCCTTCTTGGCCTTGGCCTCCTTGGCATACAGCACGGCAGCGGCACCGCTTGCCCCCATCACGGCTATCTCGGCCGAGGGCCATGCGTAGTTCAGGTCGGTGTGCAGCTGTTTCGAACCCATCACGATATGCGAGCCACCATACGACTTGCGCAGCGTCACCGTAATCTTGGGCACGGTAGCCTCGCCGTAGGCATAGAGCAGCTGTGCGCCGTGCAGGATGACGGCATTATACTCCTGACCCGTGCCGGGCAGGAATCCGGGCACGTCAACGAGCGACACAATAGGTATGTTGAAGGCATCGCAGAAGCGCACGAAGCGGGCGCCCTTGCGGCTTGCGTTCACGTCGAGCACGCCGGCATAGCATGAGGGCTGGTTGGCCACGATGCCTACCGACTGTCCGTTGAAGCGGGCGAAGCCCACGATGATGTTCTTGGCAAACTTGGGCTGCACCTCGAAGAACTCATGGTCGTCGGTGATGGCACTGATCACCTTATACATATCGTATGCCTCGTTGGGGTTCTCGGGAATAATCTCGTTCAGCGAGTCCTCCAGGCGGTCGATGGGGTCGTCGCATTTCTTGCGCGGAGCCAGCTCCATGTTGTTAGAGGGGATGTACGACAGCAGTGTCTTCAGCATCTCGCAAGCCTCTTCCTCGGTCTTGGCGGTAAAGTGGGTCACACCGCTCTTCGAGGCGTGTACCGACGCACCGCCTAAGTGCTCCTGGTCGATGTCCTCGCCGGTGACGGTCTTCACCACCTTCGGACCGGTAAGGAACATATAGCTCGTGCCCTCCATCATCAGCGTAAAGTCGGTCAGCGCAGGGCTATACACAGCACCGCCGGCGCAGGGGCCGAAGATGCCGGAAATCTGCGGGATGACACCCGAAGCCAGGATGTTGCGCTCGAAGATCTCGGCATAGCCTGCCAGGGCGTTGATACCCTCCTGAATGCGGGCACCGCCCGAGTCGTTGATGCCGATGACGGGAGCCCCCATCTTCATAGCCATGTCCATCACCTTGCATATCTTCTGCGACATCGTCTCGCTGAGCGAACCGGCATGCACGGTGAAGTCTTGTGCGAAGATGAACACCAGGCGTCCGTCGATGGTGCCGCTACCGGCTACCACACCGTCGCCGAGGAACTGCTTCTTCTCCATGCCGAAGTTGTGGCAGCGGTGCTCCTTGAACATGTCGTACTCTTCGAACGAACCCTTGTCAAGCAGCATCTCTATGCGCTCACGAGCGGTATATTTTCCTTTGTCGTGCTGTTTCTGTATGGCTTTCTCGCCACCACCGAGACGGGCCTGTTCGCGCTTCTCGATTAATTGTTTGATTTTCTCAAGTTGTTTACTCATAATAAGCCCACCCAAGACCTCCCCAAGGAGAGAGGGATGTTTGATTACATACAGGGTGCTCCTTTTTTAAATAATTATACTGTTTAATGATTACTATTGTATAGTTCCACCCTTCATCATCCATTCAGACACCCCTCCTTTGGGGAGGGCTTGGGTGGTTCTTCCTTTTAATGTTCACAGAGTTCGGTCAGCACACCTGCGGTAGATTTCGGATGCAGGAAGGCGATGTTCAGACCCTCGGCACCCTTGCGGGGCTGCTGGTCGATAAGGCGCACGCCCTTCTCCGACACCTCGGCCAGGGCATTGCTGACACCATCCTCGATGCAGAAGGCTACGTGGTGTACACCCTTGTTGCCCTTGTCTATCCACTTCTGGATGGTGCTCTCGGGCGATGTCGGCTCCAGCAGTTCCAGCTTCACCTCACCGCACTTCAGGAAGGCGGTCTTCACCTTCTGGTCTTCCACTACTTCCGTTGCATAACACTCCAGGCCCAGCACGTCGGTAAAGAACGGCAGGCTCTCCTCAATGCTCTGGACGGCAATGCCCAGATGCTCAATGTGAGAAATCTTCATGATTGTCGATTTATTTATTAAGTATTAGTCAAATTTTCGTGCAAAGGTATCACTTTTTATTAAGAAAAGAGTATAATATGCCAATAATTAAACATTATTAAAACTTCTGCCGTGCCAACGGGTGCCGTCCGGCAGTCTCCTCGCTCTTGGCAATACCCCATTCCTCATGCCGGGAAGTTACAACTTACACCAAAGAGAAAAATAGCAGCAGAGAGACAGAAATTTCATAATGACTAATCTCTTTTTTCAGCAGAGTGATTTTTTATTACCGATTAACAGCGTCGCATCAGCATTTTCTCTGCTGAAAATTTGCAAAATTCCATTTTATTTATTAATTTTGCAGGACTAAACAAAACAATCAGACCGAGAAACCCATGACAGGAAACCCCACCATAACCCAGAACCTGCGCTGCCTCGCGGCAGTCCTGCTTGCCGTGCTGGTTGCCAGTATGGTGCATGCACAGAGCGATCGGGTGTTCTTTATGTTCAATGCCTCGAACGGACTGGCCGACAACAGCGCACAGGTCATCAAATGCACCAAGACGGGACGTATGGTCATATCCACCATCGGCCACATCAACTTCTACGACGGAGCCTTCTTTACCCATATCGACCCCACCGTCGAAAACATCTTCCCCCTGCCTAAATATACGGGCCACTACCGCCTGTACTTTGACAAGCACCACCACCTCTGGCTGAAAGACAAGAATACGGTGACCTGTGTGGATCTGCTACAGGAGCGCTTTATTAAAGATGTAGGTGGCGTGATACGCTCCCTCGGCATGGATAAGCCCGTGGATGACCTCTTTGCCGACGAAGACTGCCACCTGTGGTTCCTCTCCGGCACGAAGCTAAAGGGCATTGAGCAGGGCAGGGAGATGCCCGTCGGCCAGCAGGCCGAGCTGCAGGACGTTGCCGTCTATGACAGTACCGTACACCTGCAGTTCTTTGCCAACAGCGTGGTGTCGGCCTACGACATGAAGACCAGCCGCCACCTGTACGACGTGCGCGCCCTTGACGAGACGGAGGCGGCCCGCTATACCAATTCGTCGGTGGTCTATCAGTACCAAGACCGTTTCTTCCAGATTCGCAACGGCGACAAGCAGTCTGTACTGCTCTGCTTCGACATGAAGAGCCGCCGTTGGGAGACACTCATGCGCCTCGACTATCATCTGAACAACATGGCCATCAACCAGAACAGCCTCTATCTGGCCTGCGAGTACGGCTACTGGATATACGACCTGGCCACCGGTCACGCTGTACACCAGAATAAGCTGGGACTAACTCACGGCAGACAGCTTGAAACCGATGTCAACACCATCGCCTTCGACCGACAGGGAGGCATGTGGGTAGGCACCGAGCAGCGCGGGCTGTTCTACTCGAAGCCCTTCAAGGTGCCCTTCAACTCCTATGCATGGAACCAGCCCGAAGCCGTCCGGCTGGCCACAGAGATGGACCGCCTGATGCCTGAGTCGAAGCCGTTGCCCCGCCACGTCAACTGCCGCATCACCGACAGCCGGGGGTGGATATGGACGGGCACGTACAGCGGGCTGCAAGTGAGCCGAGACAAAGGAAAGACGCACCACACCTATACGCGCCGCGACGGCATGCTGAACGAGATGATACACAGTGTGATAGAAGACGACAACCACAATATCTGGGCAGCCACCAGTTTCGGCATCTCGCTCTTCCTGATACGCAACGACAGCATCAGCCAGATAGAGACCTACGCTGAGCACGACAACGTGCCGGAGGAGTCGTTTGTCAACGGAAAGGCTGTCAAGCTCGACGACGGCACTATCGTCATGCAGTCGCTCGACCATGTAGTGGCCTTCAATCCCGCCAACTTCCGGCTGTTGGGCAAGTTGGACCAACGGCTCTACCCGAAACTGGTGAGGCTGATGATTGCTGGCGAAGTGATAGGGGCGGGCGACACCGTGGACGGACGGGTGATACTAGACCGCGCCATCACGCGAGCCAGGGAGCTGAGGGTGAACTACAACCAGAACTCGATGCTGCTCACTTTCACCGGACTGAACTATACACGGCCCATACAGACCTACTACCGCTACCGTGTGGTAGGATTGAGCGACAAGTGGAAGGTGCTGTCGCACAGCAATTCAAATGGCCAGGTGGACCGGCAGGGAATGCTGAATCTGCCTCTGTCGGGACTGCGCCCCGGCAGGTATGTGGTGGAGATGCAGGTATCGACGCTGCCCTTCGAATGGCCCGTCGAGCCGCTGACGTGGACCATCTACGTCGAGGAGCCGTGGTGGCGCACCACGGGAGTACACCTCTCGGTGGCCCTGCTGCTGTTGGCACTGCTGCTGAC
This sequence comes from uncultured Prevotella sp., assembly GCA_947165435.1. Taxonomy (GTDB): domain Bacteria; phylum Bacteroidota; class Bacteroidia; order Bacteroidales; family Bacteroidaceae; genus Prevotella. Next base: position 24,377 of record CAMVAI010000028.1, on the reverse strand, counting down.
GAACGTCTTCTTCTACAACAGGAACACACGCCTGAAGGCCTTCTGCACCAACGAGGAGGAACGCGTCATGCGGCGGCTGCGCACATTCGTCAACCGTTGCGTGGGATTCTCGTCCGACGTGCTGGCACCGTCCTATCAGGACTTCTCGGAAGAACAAGCCGGCGTGGAAGGCAAGCTCAGCCGCGACTTCCAAGACTTCATCATGCACGTGTATCCGCTCTTCGAGAATAAGGCCACTGCCGACAGCCTCACGCTGGAACGGCTGGCCCATGTCACGGGGAAGCGCCCCACGGAACTGGCAGAACTCATAGCTGCCAACACCTATAAGAGTCCGAGGCTGCTGACCCTCCGCATCCGTCTGCACAAAGCTGCTGAACAGCTGCTGACTACCGACAAGAAAGTGGAAGATATTGCTTCCGACTTAGGCTTTGCGTCGCCCAATTTCTTGATAGCCAGCTTTTACCATCACTATCGCCGCACGCCTGCCGACTACCGCAACGAGATAGCCCGGTAGCCCAACAGCTGCCAAGTTCGGCCCCCGTCGCCCCGCCAATAGACAAAGGCCTGGTAAGTATTCTCCGTTTGGTAGAAGCTGCCTTCCGAAGGCGGAACTTTCCCGTCGGCAGTAAGAAACTGGTAGGAGTAATAGCCCTGTTTCTGCAACAGCCGGGTATGGTAGATGCCGTGTTGCGGGTCGTACTGCATGCGGTAGGTATCGCGGTCTGCGCGGTCTGTCCAATGCCCCTGCAGATAGATGTCGCCCTGAAAGGGAACCTGTAGTGCGTAGTTCACATAGACGTAGTCGCAGGTGTAGTCGATTTCGGTATATTCGCTGTTGCGGATGCAGAAGGCTCCGTCGGCATCAACATCCGTCAGGTAGTTGCGGCGCACAACGGCGGTGAAGGGATAGGCCTGATAGTGGTGACCGTCCCATTCTATCTTGTCCAGCCCCATGGTGGCATGGCTCACGTCAAGCACCTCGAACTTGTGATACTCGTTGCCGGCATCGAAGATGAGTTGTCGGTTGTGCTCCCATGCCAGCCCTTTGTTGCTGACGAACGTGGGGCGCAGGTTGTTGCGGGCATTGTCTTCGCGCCAGTTCTGCATCACCACGGTATAGAGCTGGTCGGTGGTGTTCGTCACGCGTACATTATTAAATTGTAGGCTCATGCTTACCTGCTGATGGCTCACGTTGTGGTCGATGTCGGTATTGGTGGTGGCCTGCAGCCCGATATCCATCATGGGGGCAACGACATAAAACTCCACCTCCAGCATGCGCTCGTTGTCGTTGTCCTCGTCATAGACGGTCAGCCGGTAGTTGCCGCTCATCTTCAGGTGGCACCGGTCGTTGGGAATGGTCAGCCGATAGTGGGTGTAGAGCACGGTGGTGTTGATGGAGTTCTGATAGTCGTCAATAGGGTTGCCGTTGAAGCCCTCTAACCAGTCACTCTCGAACAGCTCCTCGGAGACGCTCCAGTCTGCCTCGCAGTGCTCCAGCCGATAGACGAAGCGGTGGTAGTCGTGCGACAGTTCGTCGAATCCTATCTCCATCCTGTCGCCGCTGCCCAAGAGCATGACAGGGCGGTTCAGCCAGTCGCCGTTGACAATGCTGGTCAGTGAGTGGATGCGGGAAGAATACACCCGATTGCCGCCATAGCAGACGGCGGCAAGGGCGCAACACAGCAGCAAAACGCTGCTCTTCGCTATGAAAAAATGCCTCATCATGGTGCAAAGTTACAAAAAAAGTTGGTTTTCCTTTCTTTTTCCGCACATATTTTGTAAATTTGCCCGCGTTATGAGAAAAATCGTGCTATTCTTTCCCCTACTGCTATTACTCGCTGCTGCTGTATCGTGCGGCAGCAAACGCCGCGACGCAGCCTACTACGAACAGAAGATAGACAGCATCCGCAAGGCTGAGCAGATAAAGAAGCTGCAGCTACAGAGCGGCATAGGCCGCGAAGACCCGCTGCAGGCTTTCTTCGACACCCTGCGCTACCATACGCTGCCCGTCAAGTCGGAGCGGAGCGACTTCAGCCGCATCGGGGCGATGACTGCCGTGCCGAAGCTGCTGAACGGTCATTTCGGCTACGAACCTTCCGACGAGCTGAAAGCCCTCTTGCTGCCCCACAGCCACCGCCATCGGGTGATGCTGCTGGCCGAGATGCAAGACTCCGTTACGCCAGTGCTCTATCTCTATACGCTGAAGCCCAACCTGCATGCACAGGACATGCTGTGCATCTACGAACAGAAGGATGCCGATCGCGAGGATGACTTCGGCAAGACCTATACGGAATTTTTCATCACCAGCGACTACGAGATTACGCTGATGGAGTACTACCTGTCGCACGACGCCACACAGCCGGAACTCTTCCAGGCCAGACGCTACCGCATCAGCAAGGAGGGAAAATTTGAGGAAGTCATGTTGGAACTGTAATTATACGGCATAATATTTTGATAATTGACCGAAATTCCTTAATTTTGCAGCCCAAAACTTAAGAATAAAGCATGATTTCTGTAGAATCTCTGCACGTGGAGTTCGGGGTGAAGCCCCTGTTCACCGATGCCTGCTTTGTGGTGAACAACCGCGACCGTATAGCCCTCGTAGGCAAGAACGGCGCGGGGAAATCGACGCTGCTCAAAATACTCTGCGGGATGCAGCAGCCCACGTCGGGCCGCGTGAACATTCCCAACGACACCACCATCGGATATCTGCCGCAGGTGATGGTGCTGCAAGACGACACCACCGTCAGGCAGGAAGCCCAGAAGGCCTTTGCCGACGTGGCAAAGATGAAGGAGCGCGTGGAGCGGCTGAACCAGCAGTTGGCCGACCGCACCGACTATGAGAGTGCGTCGTACATGGAACTGGTGGAAAAATTCACCCAGGCTCACGAACGCTATATGATGATGGGTGCTGAAGGCTGCGAGGCAGAGCTGGAGCGCACGTTGATAGGACTGGGATTCCAGCGTACGGATTTCGACCGTCCTACCAGCGAGTTCTCCGGCGGTTGGCGCATGCGTATTGAGCTGGCCAAGATACTGCTGCAGAAACCCGATGTGCTGTTGCTCGACGAGCCTACCAACCACCTGGACATCGAGTCGATACAATGGCTCGAACAACTGCTGGCTCAGTCAGCAAGTGCCGTCGTACTGGTGTCGCACGACAGGGCTTTTATTAATAATGTGTCGAACCGGACACTGGAGATTTCCTGTGGACACATCATCGACTATAAGGTGAAATACGACGATTATGTCGTGCTGCGCAAGGAACGCCGCGAACAGCAGCAGCGCGCCTACGAGAACCAGCAGAAAGAGATTGCCGACATGAAAGCCTTCATTGAGCGCTTCCGCTATCAGGCCACCAAGGCCGTACAGGTGCAGCAAAAGGTGAAACAGCTGGAGAAAATTGTGCCCATCGAGGTGGACGAGGTGGACAATGCCGCCATGCACCTGAAGTTTCCGCCCTGCCTTCGAAGCGGCGACTATCCCGTCATCTGTGAGGATGTGGCCAAGAGCTACGGTGACCACAGGGTGTTCGCCGATGTCAACCTGACCATTAAGCGCGGCGAGAAAGTAGCCTTTGTAGGCAAGAACGGCGAGGGTAAATCAACCCTTGTGAAGTGCATCATGGGTGAGATACCTTATGACGGACAGCTGAAAGTAGGTCACAACATACAGATAGGCTATTTCGCCCAGAACCAGGCACAGCTGTTGGACGAGTCGCTGACGGTATTACAGACCATCGACCACGTGGCAAAAGGCGAGGTACGCCTGCGCATCAACGACATCCTCGGTGCCTTTATGTTTGGCGGCGAGAATGGCGACAAGAAAGTGAAAGTGCTCAGTGGCGGCGAGCGCAGCCGACTGGCAATGATACGCCTGCTGCTGGAACCCGTCAACCTGCTGATACTCGACGAGCCTACCAACCATCTGGACATGGCGTCGAAGGATGTGCTGAAGGAAGCCATCAAGGCTTTCGACGGTACAGCTATCGTGGTGTCGCACGACCGAGAATTTCTCGACGGACTGGTGTCGAAGGTCTATGAGTTTGGCGGCGGCAGGGTGAAGGAGCATCTGGGCGGCATCTACGACTTCCTGCAGTCGAGAAAAATCAGCGAACTCAATGAGCTGGGCTATGCGACGGCAAAAGGGGAAAAGCCCTCTGCGCCGCTATCTTCGGCATCGGCATCAGCCCCTGCCACACCAGGAGCCCAGAGCTATGCCGACCACAAGAACCAGCAACGGCAGATTCGCAAGGCCGAGAAAGCCGTAGAGGCTTCGGAGCAGAAAATCAACGACATGGAGCAGCGGCTGAAGAAGCTGGACCGTCTGCTGATGAACCCAGAGCATGCGTCGGACATAGAACTCGTCACGGAGTACACCTCTATCAAAAAGGCTCTCGACGAAGAAGTGGAACGATGGGAACAGCTCTCAGAGGAATTGGAGCAACTATCAAATTAAAAAACAAATAAACATGAAGAAACTATTGACTATCATGGCATTATCAACGATGGCTATGTCGGCTGGGGCACAGTTACACTCTGGCATTAATACGGCAGATATGGACAAGAGTGTACGCCCTGCCGATGACTTCTACGAGTATGCCTGCGGTGGCTGGATGAAAGCCAATCCGCTGCCTGATGCCTATTCGCGCTACGGCAGTTTCGAGCGGTTGGCCGAAGACAACAACAAGCGCATTAACGGAATCCTGTCCGAGTTGCTCAACAACAGCTATGCCAAGGGGACTATTGAGCAGAAGCTCAGCGACCTTTACAAGATGGCTATGGACACGGTGCGCCGCGACAAGGAGGGCATAGCCCCCGTAGTGCCGACACTGAAGAAACTGGAGGCTGCCAAGACCCGTGAACAGCTTTTCGCCCTACAGCTGGAAATGATGCCCTACGGCGAGTCGGTGTTCTTCGGCAGTGGCATCGGTGCCGACGATAAAAACGCTACGGAAAACATTCTCGGCGTGATGCAGGGCGGCTTGACGCTGGGCCAGAAGGACTATTACTTAGAGACCGACGAGGCCACGACGAAGATTCGCGACGCATACAAGCAGTATATCGTGCGGATGTTCCGTCTGTTCGGATTCAAGAAAGGCGAGGCCGAGAAGAAAATGAAGAACATCATGAAGGTAGAGACGGCATTGGCCAAGGTGTCGAAGTCGCGTACCGAGCTGCGCGACCCGGAAGCTAACTACAACAAGATGACGCTGAAGGAGTTTGCACAGCGTTATCCTCATTTCCAGTTAGAGAAGCAGATGAACGCCAAGGGCATCAAGTCGGAACACATCCAGGAACTGGTGGTGGGACAACCTGCCTTTATGGAGGCTGCCGACAAGCTCTTTGCCGCGCTGACACCTGCCGAATATCGCGACGTGATGGAGTGGGGCATCATTGACGGAGCCGCCACGTTGCTGAGCGATGAGGTGCGCACCGCCCACTTCGACTTCTACGGTGTAGCCTTCTCGGGGCGCAAGGAAGACCATCCGCTGTGGCGCCGTGCCACCAATCAGGTGCAGGGTGTCATGGGAGAGGCCCTTGGCCGCATCTACGTGCAGAAATATTTCCCCGCCTCGTCGAAGAGCCGCATGAAGCAGTTGGTGGAAAACTTGCGCATCGCACTCGGTGAGCGCATTGCCGCACAGGACTGGATGGACGATTCCACGAAGGTGAATGCCCTGCTGAAGCTGAACACGTTCAACGTCAAGATAGGCTATCCCGACAAATGGACCGACATGTCGGCTCTCGATATTGATGCCACCAAGTCGTACTACGAGAACATGAAGGAGTGTGCCCGCTTCTGGACGGCTTGGCACATCAACCATACGGCAGGAAAGCCCGTTGACCGTGACGACTGGTATATGACACCGCAGACGGTTAACGCATACTATAACCCCACGACAAACGAGATATGCTTCCCGGCAGGTATCCTGCAGGTACCCTTCTTCGACCCCACAGCCGACGATGCCTTCAACTACGGAGCCATCGGTGTGGTGATAGGTCATGAGATGACCCACGGATTCGATGACCAGGGGCGCAAATACGACAAAGACGGCAACATGCACGACTGGTGGACGGAGTCAGACGGCAAGAACTTTACCGAGAGGACTGACAAGTATGCAGAGTTCTTCTCGAACATCAAAGTGCTGCCCGACCTGAATGCCAACGGACGACTGACCCTGGGCGAGAACCTGGCAGACCACGGAGGACTGCAGGTGGCCTTTACTGCCTACAAGAATGCTACGCGCCGCCAGCAGCTGCCCGTGATTGACGGACTGACCCCCGACCAGCGATTCTTCCTGGCATACGCCGGCGTGTGGGCTGCCAATATCCGTGAGGCAGAAATCAGAAACCGCACCAAGAGCGACCCCCATTCGCTAGGCCGCTGGCGTGTCAACGGAGCACTGCCGCACATCGACGCATGGTATGAGGCTTTCGGGGTGAAAGAGGGCGACAAAATGTACATACCGAAGTCTGAACGACTTCCACTTTGGTAGTTTTACAAACATTTAACATAAAAAATGCCGTCGTAAATGTAAATTTACGGCGGTTTATTTGTCATATTCCAAAAAAAAACACTAACTTTGCAACTGTCTATTACAACCTACTGAAAAATGAACAGTGATTTTACCTCATTTGGAGAGACAACACAGCGAACGGTACGTCCGCAAAAGACATTAGAGAAAGCACGCGACAACTACCAGCAACAGCAGCAGCCACAGGTAGCCTATAGCCAGGCAGCAGGCAAGAAATGCCCATACTGCGGAGCGGTCAATGACCCGGAGGCCATGTTCTGCGCACAATGCGGACAGCCCATCAGCCAGGCTACATGCCCCTACTGCGGTGCAGAGGTAGATGTGGATGCTGACTTTTGCGAGACATGCCATCACTATATCAAGAAGGACGTGTGCTCCTATTGCGGTGCTCACCTCTCGGGCAATGAAGCCTACTGCCCGGAGTGCGGCAGCCCGCGAGGCGGACTGGTATGCCCTACATGCCATACGCTGAACGACTTCGCCTTCTGCAAGCAATGCGGCACGGCGCTGACGGAGGAAGCCAAGATGATGGTGAAAGAGCTGCACAAGAATCCCGAATACCAGGAACTTCTGGAAATCGTACAAGACTTCTCCAAGCTGGAGAATGCACTGCCCTATAACTCGGAACGTGACATCGTCAAGGAACAGATGAATTCGAAGCTCCGCGAGCGCGTGCTGACACTGCTGGCCAAGGACGAGGGCGTGGAATATCCCGTCATCCCGAAAATCGAGTCGAAGCGCATGACCAAGGAGGAGCTGGACGAACAGAAGGCCATCAAGCTGAAAATGCTGTCGGCCATCCTCGACAAATTGGCAGTACCCCCTATGCCGTCGCCGGTAAAGGCCCGCAACTTTGCCATGGCCAGCAAGCCAGCCGGGGTACGTCTGGCATGGGTGTGCAACTTCAAGCACGCCATGCACAGCAGTCCCTGCGGGTGCGCCAAGCCACATCTGGGAGGCAAGTGGATTGTTTTAGGAAAGAATAATTCTGCAGAAATAAAAGACGACAAATAGACATTATGGACCAAACCATCAAGCCCCAAGTGGCAGACACAGGTAAGACGGTAAGGGTTGATGCCCCGCAGGCCAAGGCAGCTCCCTCGACAGAGGTTACTGTACGCCCCGACAGTTCCGGCTTAGCAGCGAGTAGCAGCGTAGCCGACTTTATCTTGAAGGGTAGGCCGTATAGAGGCATCAAGTGCCTCAGCGACAATTCCGGCGAGGCTCAGGTCTTTCTGGTGGAGGGCGACGAAGGGCAGTGCGTGCTGAAGGTGTACTACCCCAATTTCACCATCAAGAAGACGCTGATGCGCATCATACAGAACTTCAACATGGAAATGGTGGTGAAGGTGACCGACTACGGCAAGACATACGTGGACGGCAAGAACCGCGACTACGAGTTGATGGAATACCTGAGGGGGGGCACGCTGGCCGATTACGACTTGGACGACAATTTCAACCAGTTCCGGCGCATTGCCCTTCAGGGTGCTGCCGCCTTGGCATACTGTCATAATAACAATATCATTCACAAGGACATCAAGCCGAGCAATTACTTTTTCCGCGACGAAGACCATAAGCAGTTGGTATTGGGAGACTTCGGCATATCCAGTGTGATGGAGGGCGAAGGACGCTTACACCGTACCACGCAGGCTCGGACGCCGGTCTATGCGGCTCCGGAGATGTATAACGACGTGATTGACGGCGAGGTGGAAATCACCCCGGCAGTAGATTTCTACTCTCTGGGCATCACGCTGATGACGCTCTGGTTAGGCGAGAATCCGCTGAGCCAGAACGAACGTGTGATGATGCGTAAGAAGAATGAGGGTCGCCTGCCGCGCATCAACGAGCTGCCGGATCGTGTGAAGATGATTATACAGGGACTGACAGCCGTCAATCCACAGAGCCGATGGGGCTATGAAGAGGTGGAGCGGTGGTTCCTGGGCGAGGATGTCGATGTGGACATCTCGTCGCCTATCTTGAAATATCGCAGTTTTGTGGTTGACCCGGAACGGAACCTCGTGGCAGACAACGTACATGAACTCATTCCCATGCTGCTGGAAAACGAGCGTTTGGCTATCAGCTATCTGTACAACGGACGTATAGCTGGATGGCTAGAACAATGCGGCAATGTAAAGCTGAGTTCGGCACTGAAAGATATCGTGGTGAACAAGTATCCCGTTGACCAGAAAGCCGGCCTGATGTCGTCGGTATATGTCATGGAGCCTACTTACCCCTACCGCGACCTTCGGGGCAACGTGTGCGACGACATTCACAGCATCGCCATCTCCGTACTCAGCTATCAGGATGAGTATGCCATGGCACTGGCCAATCCTAACGACACGCTGTTCCTGTATTTAGAGTCACACTCGAAGGCGGACGTGGACAGGCTGCGCAGTTACTTCAGCGGCGAAAACAAGATAGAAAACCGCCTGGCACTGTTGCGGACGGCTTTCGAGATAGACCCCGAGATACCGTTTCTGGCAAAATACCAGTCATCGACACTTGCAGACATCGTGCATGCCTTTGGCTACGAGGAATTGACCGAAGATGACTGGAACAGTCTGTGCGACGGCAGGCTCTTGTCGTGGATGTACAGCCATGAGGACAAGATGGCCTGCGAGGCGTTGCGCATCATGACCAACGGGCAGAAGCCCTCCAGGTCGCTGGGCTATAAGGTTCTCTACAACATCGATCGCGATGCGGCCTACGATTTGCGGCACTCTGACACACCACAGAAGGTTGGCGAGGTGTATCGCGAGGAGTTGAAGAAGTGGCAGTCGCTGAACGACCAGGAGTTTGCCGAACAGATGCAGGACTATATGAACCCTGACGGACGCTTTTTCTACTTTGCACAGTTGCACGGGTGGTTTGAACAGATTAACCAGGCGCGTGCCTGCTTCGACCTGAAGAGTGAGGAGAACCGCGAGCGCTTGGGAGCCTACGACCTGCGTACGGCAGCCTATCGCTTCTGCCGGATTCTGGGTGTCACCCCGGTCTATGTTCTGGAAGACGGTACGACGCTGACCGACGGTGTCAATTTCGACAGGGAGGCCAACCGCCCGCTGCTGCTTGCTGCCATGAAGCGTGGGTCGCTGGCACAATGGATGTCGGTATTCTATCATGAAGACCCGAACCAGGACTTCAGCGAGACATACAGTTACGAGCGGAAATTGGAGGAGTGGATTATGAATTTGGGCGAGATAGACCAGAACCAACTTTACTTCAAACGCTATGGCAATGCCAAGCGCGAGACAGCCCAGAAGTATCAGGAGGTGCGCAGGGGCTATCGTCGTGCCAAGGCCAAGGAATACCAGTGGCGTATCACGTTCTATAGCCTCTGTGCGGCATGGATAGTCTTGCTGGTGCTCTTCGGCATCTCCAATCCAACATACGTGCTGGAGCATCACGCCTTCACCATAGGAGTTCCTGTAGGAGGCATGACGGCAGTCATCGTCGGACTAAGGGCTTTCTTCCGGGGCTATGGTTTTGTGTTCTCCTGTCTGTGGGGACTCGCAGGAGCCTTGTCAGCATGGATTCCGGTACTATCGCTGCGCTACACATTGGCCAATCATCCCTCGATGTTCGTCTATGTCATTATTGGTCTCACCTTATTATATATGTTGGTATGTCATCTCACCGACTTCCGTGGCGACACGAAGAGTGACAACCAGCTGATTAACGAAGTGATGGACGACGACATCAAATCGACACTTCTGGAACCGCTCTATTATACCTTCAGACAGAAAGCCGTCAAGTTCAAAGGCTCTAAGTTCGGCATGCTTGACGACGTGACGAACCAGGTACGGTCCATCAGCGGCGAATCGGTGATGCACTATATCTTGTGGAGCATCATGGTGGGGCTGCTTGTGCTGGAGATGGTGCTCTTCAGTCCCGGTTTGCTCAACTTCAAGAACCCGGACTTCGGCAAGGTTCATATGAGTCCGTCCAGCGTTGTTAAACAGTTACAAAAGGATGTGGAATAAGTATGTTATGTGAGCATTGTCATAAAGAAAACCGCTCGAAAGCGAAATTCTGCAAATGGTGCGGACAGCCGCTTGTTTCGCAGAACGTGTTAGACCGCATGATAGGTCTGGACGAGGTGAAACAGCAGCTGAAGACCGTTGTGGATACGTACACCTATCTTTACTCGCGTAAGGACATCATGAAGGTGCGCCTCAGCGTGAATGCCATTATCATTGGCGAGACGGGAACCGGCAAGACGGCTCTTGCAGAGGTGATTCGTGATTATTTCTATCAGAACAAGATTATAGAGAAGCCCAAGCTAACCATGGTGGATGCCGTGGACTACCAGCGCTTTGTCGAGAAGTGGGACGATAACGTGAAGAAGGCCAAGGACGGCATTCTTTTCTTCGATAACGTGCAGAAGCTGCTGCCAGACCGCTATTCCAATCAGGTGAACCCGCTGGACAAGTTGTTCGTCGAGATGGACAAATGGGACGAGAACCCCATCGTCATCATGGCCGGTCTGCCAAAGGGCCTTGACGATTTCCTGACAGCCAACCCCGCTGCGCAGAACCGTTTCAAGTACACCTTCCGGCTACCCACACCGGGCTATCAGGAACTGTGTGACATCTGCAAGCTGGAACTGCGCACGAAATATGGCATCTCAGCCTATTCGGAGGCCGCAGAGCGAAAGCTGCAGCGTTTCTTCCAATATCAGGTGAAAGTAAAGGACGAGACGTTCGGCTTCGGTCATGTGGCCATCAAGACTGCCGAGGACATTTTCACATCTTTCATCAGTCGCGGTGCAGACGCTGTGATGATAGAAGAGCAAGACATCAGAGGCTATGTGCCTGAGGAGCGTTCGCTCGATGATATTCTCAGCGATCTTGACCAGTACATCGGTATGGACGAGGTGAAGAAGGCTGTACGCGAAATCGCATACTCGGTGCAGAACAGCGTGCAGCGTGCTGAACGCGGACTGGGCGAACAGCAGAAGGCAGGCATACACATAGTGCTGACGGGTAATCCGGGTACCGGTAAGACCACGATTGCCCGCAAGCTTGGCGAAATACTCGAATCCATCGGGTATCTGGACAGCGGACATGTCGTGGAGGTGGACCGTTCAAAGATGGTCAGCCCCTATCAGGGCGAGACACCCAAGGTGGTGGACCGTCTCTGCGACAAGGCCATGGGCGGCATCTTGTTTGTCGATGAGGCTTACACACTGGCTCCACTAAGTCAGAGCGGAGAGCGCGACAACCAAGGTGCGCAGGCTCTGGAACAGCTGATGAAACGCATGGAAGACGACCGGGGCAAGTTTGTGGTTATTGCCGCAGGCTACCGCACAGAGATGGAAAACCTCTTCCGCATCAATGTCGGCTTCAGAAGCCGCTTCAGCTACTTCCTCAATATCGACGACTACACCCCCGACCAGCTCTATCAGATCATGGGTGTGTTTGCCAAGCAGAAGAAGTATCGGTTCTCGGCAGCAGCCGAGGAGCTTACGCGGAAGATGATTACCGAGCTGTACAACTCCCGCGAGAAAGACTTTGCCAACGGACGCACCATGCGCCAGCTCTTCGACAAGATTTGCTCTAAGCAGGCCGAGCGTCTGCAGAAGGGTGACATCTCACAGTTGTCGAACGACGTGCTGATGACGATAGAGGCTGCCGACATACCCTACGAGGCTCCCAAGGCAGTCGATTATACCGAGTGCCTGGCTAAGCTCAACGGCATGGTGGGCCTTGCTGCCGTCAAGAAGGAGATTTCCAACCTGGCAGCCTTCCTCAATCTGCAGATTCGCCGTGGAGAAACCAATACATTCCAGGGCAAGCACTACGTTTTTACGGGTAATCCCGGTACGGGCAAGACAACCGTCGCACGCATCATGGCCGATGTGTTCCGTACACTTGGCATCCTGTCTCGCGGACAGCTGGTGGAAGCAGACCGTTCGAAGCTGGTGGCAGGATACTCGGGTCAGACTGCCATCAAGACCAACCAGCTCATAGACTCGGCAATGGGTGGTGTGCTGTTCATCGACGAGGCATACACCCTGAAATCGAACGACCAAGACTCGTTTGGTGCCGAAGCCATCGACACGCTGCTGAAGCGTCTGGAGGATGATCGTGGCAAGTTCATCTGTATTGTGGCGGGATATACCGACCAGATGCACGACTTCATCGATACCAATCCGGGACTGAAGAGCCGTTTCACGCAGACCATCCATTTCGAGGACTATACTCCCGACGAGCTGACGCAGATATTTATCAATCTGGCCAAAGGAAAGAACTTTACTGTTGACGAGGAGACGCAAGGAGCCATCCATCGCCAGTTCGAACAGCTCTACCTACGCCGCGACAAGAACTTCGGCAATGCCCGTGAGGCGCGACGTATCTTCGATCAGGCAGTCGAGAAGCAAAGTCAACGTCTGGTAAGCATGATGGGTAATCCCGACTTCAATGAAGACGACATGTATCGCATCACGTCTGCCGACCTGCCGATGGCCCAGAGCGAACAGGCCCGTCCGCTCGACGAGGTGCTGAACGAACTGGACGAGTTCATCGGTATGCGCTCGGTGAAGAATATGATTCGCCGTCTGGCAGTACAGAGCATGTTCATGAAACAGCGTGCGGCTATGGGTGCTGGCAAGGTGCAACAACTGTCTATGAACTTTATCCTCACCGGCAATCCCGGTACGGGTAAAACCAGTGTGGCCCGTAAGATGGGTGAGATATTACAGGCGATGGAGATTCTTCCCACGAGCCGGGTCATCGAAGCCAGCCGTGCCACACTGGTGGGCAAGTACATGGGTGAGACACCGAAGATTGTCAACAACATGTGCGACAAGGCCATGGGTGGCATTCTGTTTATCGACGAGGCCTACACGCTGTCGTCTGAGAACGACCAGTATGGTAAGGAAGCCATCGACACCCTGATGAAGCGCATGGAGGACGATCGTGGCAAATTTGTGGTGATAGCCGCCGGATATAAGGACGAGATGGAAACATTCCTTGCCGTCAACCCGGGGCTTGCGAGCCGTTTCACCCACAAGATGCACATCGACGACTACAACGAAGACGAGCTGCTGGCCATCTTCAAGAAAATGGCTGCCAAGGATAATTACAAGCTGTCGTCCGAGGCCGAATTCAAACTCATGGACCTCATCTGCCGCAAGGTGGTTACCAAGAACGAGTCGTTTGGCAATGCCCGAGAAATGCGCAACATGCTCGATGCTACCATTCAGCAACTGTCGGTACGTGTCAGCGAAATGTCGCCCAGCGAGGTGACTCAGGAGACTTATCAATTGATTATGCCAGAAGATATTAAAGAAACGATATGATAATTTGCCCGAAGTGTAAAGAAGATATAGAAGACGATTCCCATTACTGCGACCAATGCGGACAGGCATTAGTATATTGTAGCAGCTGTGGGCGTGTCGGAATGGGACGCCGCTGTACACATTGCGGTGCCCTGATGATTAGTCCTGACGAATATCTGGAGAAACAGCATGCCCCCAAGCAGCCTTCTGTGGCAGATATGCCGATGACGGCCTCTGTGCTGCCGTTCGGTTCGTCGATGCGTGCCAGCGAGCCACTGCAGCAGTCGGTGATGCCGAAGGGATTGCCGTCACTGACACTCTACAATCCCTCTTTAGACATCCGCCTGCAGGGTATCAATGGTGCCGTCATCGGGCGACGTCAAGGGCCTTACCAGAAGTTCTTCGAAGGCAACATGTTCGTTTCTGGCGTACATGCACAGCTGCTGTATAAGCCTGACACAGGGTGGTGTATTGTTGATAAGCACTCTTCTAACGGCACCAAGCTCAATCAGCGTGACGTCTTGCCCGATGTTCCCATGTCTATCAAGAGCGGTGACATCGTGACACTTGCTAATATCAGCCTACAGGTGAGCATCAGCTGACAGACATGATGTTTGTGAACTAAAAAAACACAATATATAATATAATACAAAGAAATGAGTAGAATCACTGTAACGGCGGCAAGCCGTGTAGGATGTGTAAGGGATAATAACGAGGACATGATACTGGCCTATGACCGACTTATACGCAGCGAGGCCTACAAGACGGAGTTCATGACAGAGAATACGGACCGTTTCGTCATAGCCTTAGCCGACGGTATGGGAGGCCATAATGCCGGCGAGGTGGCCAGCGAGGAAGCACTGTCGAATCTGAAGTTCTTCATCAGCGACTTGCCGGCAGTACTCTCATCGGGCGACTTTCATGAAATGATAGTCGAATGGCTAAGCTCCATCAACAAGGTCATGGCATCGAAAGGGCATGTGAATCCCTCGATGGCTGAAATGGGCACCACGCTGGTGGGGGTTGTCTATTATGGAGGCAAGTATTACTGGCTGAATTGCGGCGACAGTCGTCTCTATCGCTTACGCGACAAGCAGCTGGTTCAACTGACCACTGACCACTCGCTGAACACGATGACAGGGCAGGCGAAACACTCGAATGTCATTACCAACTGTATCGGTGCGGGTTGCAAGAACTCTTACATAGACATGGAGGAGTTTACTGCCGACTTTCTGCCCGGCGACACCTATCTGTTATGTTCCGACGGACTGAGCGATATGATTTCCGACGCTGCCATCCAGGAATTGCTGAACCGGCAGGCATCTGCTAACAAGCTGTGCGAAGCCGCCATCGAGGCCGGTGGCTATGACAATGTTTCGGCATGTGTTTTTTCCGTAATGGATAACCGTTGAGAGCACTTGGTCAGAGATAATGATTAGCACTTAGAGACAAAGATTAGCGATTTAAGAAAAGAGATTAGTGTTTAGAGATAAGAGAATTAGCATAAATGCCTTTACGATTACCCGACAGACTCCCGGCCATAGAACTTCTCAAGCATGAGAATATCTTTGTGATGGATGACTCGCGTGCCCACATGCAAGACATCCGTCCATTGAAGATAGTCATTCTCAATCTGATGCCGTTAAAGATAACCACCGAAACAGACCTCATCCGCCTGCTGTCCAACACACCATTGCAGTTGGAAATCAACTTCATGAAGCTAAAAAGCCATACCCCTAAGAACACTCCGATAGAGCACATGATGATGTTCTACCGCTCGTTCGAAGAGCTGCGCCACCATAAGTTCGACGGCATGATTATTACCGGTGCCCCCGTAGAACAGCTGGAGTATGAAGACGTGCTTTATTGGGACGAGATGAAAGACATCTTTGCCTGGGCACGTACCCATGTCACCAGCACCCTGTATATCTGTTGGGCTGCTCAAGCCGGCCTATATTACCATTACGGCATACCGAAGTACCCGCTGCCCACAAAGATGTTCGGCATTTTCCCCCAGCGGGCTCTTGCTCCCCAGTTGCCTATCTTCCGAGGCTTTGACGACGTGTTCCAGATGCCTCACAGCCGCCATACCGAATTGCATCGCGATGACATTATGGCTCATCCTGAACTGACACTCATCGCTGAGTCGGAAGAGAGTGGTGTCAGCATCGTGATGGCACGAGGGGGGCGCGAGTTCTTCATCACAGGCCATCTGGAGTATGCTCCCAACACCTTGGACAAAGAATATAAGCGCGACAAGGACGTACGCAACGATGTTGAGATGCCCCGTTACTACTACGTTGACGACAATCCCGACAATCCTCCTCTCGTTACATGGCGTGCCCATGCCAATCTGCTGTATTCCAACTGGATAAACTATTATGTCTATCAAGAGACGCCCTATAATATTGACGATATCATATGACCCCGCTCGAACTGCTGGCTCCGGCAAAGAATCTGTCGTGTGGCCTTGCCGCCATCGATAGTGGCGCCGATGCTGTTTACATCGGTGCTGCTCAGTTTGGTGCCCGTGTGTCGGCAGGCAACAGCATAGATGATATACGGCAGTTGTGCGAATATGCCCATCAGTATGCCGCCAAAGTCTATGTGACGGTAAATACCATCCTTTACGACGACGAACTGGCCAATGCCGAACGGTTGATTCACCAGCTCTATCAAGCTGGAGCCGATGCCATCCTCGTGCAGGATATGGGCATCCTGAAGATGGACCTCCCGCCCATAGCCCTTCATGCCTCCACCCAGACCGACAATCGTACCGCCTACAAGGTACGCTGGCTTCGCCAACAAGGGTTCAGTCGGGTGGTATTGGCCCGCGAACTGTCTGTCAGCGAGATAGCCGCCATCCATCGCGATGTTCCCGACATGCCCCTTGAGGTGTTTGTGCATGGGGCCTTATGCGTCAGCTATAGCGGCTTGTGCTATGCCTCGCAGTATTGCTTCGGGCGCTCTGCCAACCGAGGGGCGTGCGCCCAGTTCTGCCGTATGAAGTTCGACCTGGTCGATGCCGACGGACACGAACTGGAGCACCAGCGTCACCTGCTGTCGCTGAAAGACCTGAACCTGTATCACCATCTGGAAGAACTCATCATGGCCGGAGCCACCTCGTTCAAGATTGAGGGCAGGCTGAAGGACGTCGCCTACGTTCGGAATGTGGTTGCGGCCTACAGCCAACGGCTTGACGACATCATTGCCAGCCATGCGTCCGACTACTGCCGGGCCTCGCTGGGACGATGTTCTTACGCTTTCACGCCCAATCTGCTGAAGACCTTCAATCGTGGCTTCACCACCTATTTTCTGCCTTGCCGTCGTTCAGAAAACGGAGCACTGTCGGGACGGCAAGCAGACATCTTCTCGCCAGATACTCCCAAGGCTATCGGCGAGTATGTGGGCAGTGTCAAGGAACTGCGCCGCGACTCGTTCAATGTGGCGGGAACTGCATCGTTTGCCAATGGCGACGGCCTGTGCTTCATCAATCGGAACCGCGAGTTGGAGGGTTTTCGCGTCAACCGTGCTGAGGGTAATAGGCTTTTCCCACAGCAGATGCCGCCCCATCTGCGCCCCGGCATGGCCCTTTACCGCAATTACGACATCGAGTTTGAGCGGCTGTTGAGCCGTCAGGTGCCCCAGCGCAAAATTGCCTTAACGCTGCGTATAGCCCCTATACCCACCGGCTTTACGTTGTCGGCAGAAATAGCCAAGTCCACCGGCTTTACGTTGTCGGCAGAAGTCGTCAGCGTCAGCATTGCCTGCGAACACCAGCAGGCCGAAAAACCACAGCACGACAACATTGTACGCCAGTTATCCAAGTTAGGCGGCACACCCTATGAGGCGAGTAGGGTAGAGATACCC
Organism: uncultured Prevotella sp.; assembly: GCA_947165435.1. Taxonomy (GTDB): domain Bacteria; phylum Bacteroidota; class Bacteroidia; order Bacteroidales; family Bacteroidaceae; genus Prevotella. The sequence goes on along the minus strand of CAMVAI010000028.1, from coordinate 6,687 downwards.
TCCGACTTCGATTATTTCATTCCCGGCAGCCTGTTGTCCGACCTGCGTCGGCAGCTGGTTGCTGCACTTACTGCTAATAGCCAACCCCAACAGAAGACAGGCATCCTCTCACATACAGAGGACCTTTCCCCAGAACACTATGCCTATACCTATCTCAATAACGTTTCAAACCGACTTGCCCAGCAAGTCTATGGTATAATGGAACCAACAGCTTTCGAGCTGAAGGGTGGGGATGGACCATTGATGCAATGTCGGCATTGCCTGCGCTTCTCGTTGGGGTTTTGTACGCGCCGCAGCGGTAGTCGTATGCCGTTTCGCGAACCCCTCTTCCTGCGTTTGGCCGACGGAAGGCGTTTCCGTCTGGAGTTCGATTGTAAGCAATGCCAGATGAATGTCTATGCTTCCAAATGCTACAGAGAAAAAGCGTGATGAAGACAATGGGAAATGGCAACAGAAAAAGAAACAGAAAAATGAAGAAATGGTACTTGGCGGTACCGTTTTTCTCGCTATTCCTGCTGCTCACCTCGTGCTATAACCAAGGGCAGCAAAGTCCTGACGCCTGGGATCTTACCAAGCAGCAAATCGACTCCATTTCTTTCTCCACCACCCATCATTACACGCAGAATTACAATTTCTTGGTTCGCGCCCCCCGTTTGCCGTTGGCCGATGCCCTGCCCGACATGGCTTTCGACTCGCTCTATGTGGTCCGAGGCGAGCGCGTGGTAGTGGCCGAGATAGCCACCGTGCCTTCCGACACCATCGATTCGATATGGGTGAAGGTGGCACGCGACCAGATTACGCAAGGTTGGATTCGCGAGAATGAGCTGTTGCGGGGTGTTTCGCCCGATGACCCTATCTCGCAGTTCATCGACTTCTTCTCCGATGCCCATCTGCTCATCTTCCTCGCCTTCTGTGTCGTGGTGGGTGGAGCCTTTGCCCTGCAGCACCTGATGCGACGCAGGGCCTATATCGTCCATTTCAACGACATCGATTCCTTTTACCCCACACTGCTCTGTGTGCTTATTTCTATGTCGGCCACTGTCTATGCCTCCATCCAGATGTTTGGAGCGGAGTCGTGGCGGCATTTCTATTTCCACCCCTCGCTCAATCCCTTTGCCCTGCCATTCCATCTGGGGCTCTTTGTGGCTTCTGTCTGGGCTGTCATCATTGTGGCAGCCGCAGCTGTAGATGATGTACGGCGTGTACTGCCCGCCTCTGAAGCCATTCTTTATCTTGCCGGACTGGGAGCCGTCTGTGCGGTTGATTATGTGGTGTTCAGCGTCTCCACCTTATATTATATAGGCTATCCTCTACTGGCGACCTACGTCTATTACTGTCTTTACAGCTATCTCCGCGTTTCTCGTTCGGCCTATCGTTGCGGGCAATGCGGGGCCCGTATTCCGGCCAGGGGCACATGCCCGCATTGTGGTGCCGTAAATGTGTGACAATCCAGAAAATATGTAAAACAAACAACATAATAGTAACATGAAAAGAAACCTTTTAACGTCTATGGTGCTCTTCGCCTCGGCTTGTGCGTTTGCTTGCACCAATTTTATTGTTGGCAAGAAAGCCTCTGTTGACGGTAGCGTCATCTGTTCTTACAATGCCGATTCGTATGGAGCCTTTATGAATCTGGCCCACTTTCCGGCTGCCAAGCATGCCAAGGGCGACATGCGCAAGATATACGAGTGGGACACGAACAAGTATCTTGGCGAGATTCCCGAGGCAGCCGAGACCTACAACGTCGTGGGCAATATCAACGAGTGGCAGGTGACCATTGGCGAGACCACCTACGGCGGCCGCCACGAGATGGTCGATTCCACAGGCATCATCGACTATGGCTCACTCATCTACATCGGTCTGCAACGTTCCAAATCAGCACGTGAGGCAATAGCTGTAATGACCTCGTTGGTAGAGACATACGGCTACTATTCTGAAGGCGAGACGTTTACCATCTGCGACCCAGAAGAAGCCTGGATTCTTGAGATGCAAGGCTGCGGACCCGACCGAAAGGTCTCGAAGGAGCGTGTGGTATGGGTGGCCCGTCGCATTCCCGACGAAGCCATCTGCGGCCATGCCAACCAAAGCCGTATAGGCCGTTTCCCGCTGAAGGACAAGGAGAATGTGCTCTACTCTAAGAACGTCATACGCTATGCCCGCAAGATGGGATGGTTCAACGGCAAGGACGACGACTTCTCGTGGAAGCAGGCCTATGCCGCCCCCGACTTCGGTGGCCGTCGGCTCTGCGATGCCCGTGTGTGGAGCTTCTTCAACCATCATGTCAAGGGTATGGACCGCTATCTGCCCTGGGCGTTAGGCAAGGACAAGGATGCCGAAGACATGCCCCTTTGGGTGATACCCGACCAAAAGCTGAGTGTCGCTGACGTGATGGCCGACATGCGCGACCATTACGAAGACACTCCGCTGGCTATCGACTCTACCGACATCGGCGGCGGCATCTGGCAGATGCCCTACCGGCCTACGCCCCTTTATTTCAATGTCGATGGCAAGAAGTATTTCAACGAGCGCCCCATTTCTACACAGCAGACGGCTTGGTCGTTCGTCAGCCAGATGCGCTCCTGGCTGCCCCGTCAGGTAGGCGGCTGCTTCTGGTTCGGCAACGACGACGGCAACATGGTAGCCTACACACCCGTCTATTGCTCGATGACCGAACGCCCCGAGTGCTACAACACCCCCGATGCCGACGAGCTGAACTTCAGCGACCGCAATGCCTACTGGGTGGAGAACTGGGTGTCGAACATGGTCTATCCGCGCTATTCCATGCTTTTCCCTTCGCTCAAGACCGTGCGCGACTCGCTACAGCAGGCCTACTTTGCCCAGCAGCCAGCCATAGAGGCCAAGGCCAAGGACATGCCCGAAGCCGAGATGCAGCGTTTCCTCAACGACTACAGCGTGCGTCAGGCTCAGCAGATGCTGGCTCGCTGGCGCCAGTTGGCCTTCTATTTAGTGGTGAAATACAACGACATGGCGGTGAAGCCCGAAGCCGACGGACGCTTCACGCGCACCGAGTACGGGCAGGGCTCTATCGTCGTTCGTCCGGGATTTCCAGCCCCCTATGCCCGCCGGTTAGTCAAGCAAACTGGCGACCGCTATCAGGTGCCTGAGTAAGTTTTTCGTCATTTTCCTTTGCTTTTCGCCGACTTATTTGTACCTTTGTGCCCGATTTCGGGAAATCAATCGTCAAATCGTTATAATAATGAATATATCGTATAAATGGTTAAAGGAGTATGTTGACTTCACGCTCACGCCCCAGCAGGTGTGCGACGCGCTGACCTCTACAGGTCTTGAAGTCGACTCGCTCGAAGAAGTTCAAAGTATCAAGGGCGGTCTGAAGGGTCTCTATGTCGGACAGGTGCTCACCTGCACGATGCATCCCGACTCCGACCACCTGCATGTCACCACCGTCGATTTGGGCAAGGACGAGCCGCAGCAGATAGTCTGCGGAGCCCCCAACGTGGCTGCCGGCCAGAAAGTCATCGTGGCCGACCTTGGCTGCGTGCTCTACGATGGCGACAAGGAGTTCCAGATCAAGAAGTCGAAGCTGCGCGGTGTCGAGTCGTTCGGCATGATATGTGCCGAAGACGAGATAGGCATCGGCAGCAGTCACGACGGCATCATCGTATTGCCCGACGACGCCGTGGTGGGTACGCCAGCCGCCGAGTATTATCACCTGGAGAGCGACTGGCTCATCGAGATAGACATCACCGCCAACCGTGCCGATGCCCTGTCGCATTGGGGCGTGGCCCGCGACCTCTATGCGTGGCTGCGGCAGAACGGCTACCAGACGGCTCTTCACCGCCCCGAGGTGAACGGTGTGGCCATCGATGCCCCCCTGCATGCCGACAACCACGACCTTCCCATCGAAGTAGAGATAGAGAACCGCGAGGCTTGCCGCCGCTATGCCTGCGTGAGCATTACTGGCTGCGAGGTGAAGGAGTCGCCCGACTGGCTGAAGACCCGTCTGACCACCATCGGCCTGCGCCCCATCAACAATATTGTTGACATTACCAACTATGTCATGATGGCTCTCGGACAGCCGCTGCATTGCTTCGATGCCGATATGGTGACGGGGCGCAAGATTGTGGTGAAGACGATGCCCGACGGCACACCCTTCCAGACCCTCGACGGCGAAGAGCACAAGCTCTCCGACCGCGACCTGGCCATCTGCAATGCCGCCGAGCCGATGTGCATAGCCGGTGTCTTTGGCGGCAAGGGGTCCGGCACCTACGAGACCACCCGCAACGTGGTGCTTGAGTCGGCCTATTTCCATCCTACATGGATTCGCAAGTCGGCGCGCCGCCACGGCCTGTCCACCGATGCCTCGTTCCGTTTCGAGCGCGGCGTCGATCCCAACGGCACCCTCGATGCACTGCACTATGCCGCCCTGCTCTGCAAGGAGCTGGCAGGCGGCAAGGTGTCGATGGACGTGAACGATGTCTATCCCGAGCCGATAGCCGACGCCCGCGTGTCGCTGCAATACGACTATGTGAAGTCGCTCATCGGCAAGGAGATACCTAACGAGACTATCAAGAGCATCTGCGAGTCACTGGAGATGAAGGTTGTTTCCGAAGGTGCCGACGGCATGCTCATCGACGTGCCCGCCTATCGTGTTGACGTCCAGCGGCCCTGCGACGTGGTGGAAGACATCCTGCGCATCTATGGCTACAACAACGTCGAGATACCCACCCAGCTGAAGTCGAGCCTTGTCATCAAGGGCGAGGAAGACCAGAAGCACAAGCTGGCCAATCTGGTGAGCGAACAGCTGGTGGGTGCCGGCTTCAACGAGATTCTGAACAACTCGCTCACCAAGGCCGCCTACTACGACGAGGAGCAGTCGCGTACGCTCGTCCGCATTATGAATCCCCTGTCGAGCGACCTGAACGTGATGCGTGCCACGCTGCTGTATGGCGGCTTGGAGAGCATCGAGCATAACGCTAAGCGGCGCAACGGCAACTGCCGCTTCTTCGAGTTCGGCAATGTTTACAGCAAGCGCGAAACGTCTGCCGACTCAGCGGAGGCCACGAGCGACAAACGCCAGGAGAACAGCGCAAGCACCGACTGGCTGTCAGCCAACGGCTATAGCGAGGAGAAGCATCTGGCACTCTGGCTCACCGGCAAGCGCGTGGCAGGTTCGTGGGCACATGCCGACGAAGACACATCGTATGCAGAACTGGCCGCCCACATTGAGAATATACTGACACGTGTGGGCGCTCACCCCGGCATGCTGGTGCGCCGCAAGAGCGACAATCCGCTCTTCGCCGCAGGCATGACCATTGAACAGCGTGGCGGCAAGAAGCTCGTTGAGATGGGTGTGCTGTCGAAGAAGGTGCAGAAACAGGCCGACATAGACTCCACCGTCTATTATGCCGAGCTGAACTGGACCGCACTGACGAAAGCTGTGCGCAAGCAGAAAGTGCTCTACACCGAGATTCCCCGCTTCCCCGCCGTCAGCCGCGACCTTGCCCTGCTGCTCGATGCTGGGGTAGAGTTTGCCCAGATTGAGGCCATCGCCCGACAGACCGAGAAGAAATACCTCAAGAAGGTCGAGTTGTTCGATGTCTATGAGGGCAAGAACCTGCCCGAGGGCAAGAAGTCGTATGCCGTCAACTTCATCCTTCAGGATGCTGAGAAGACCATGGGCGACAAGCAGATAGACGCCATCATGCAGAAACTCATTGCCCAGCTGAAGAAACAGTTAGGCGCCGAGCTGCGCTAAGGGCACCGCCCGTTTCAGCATCGAGACGGCGGAATGTCGGAATATCGAAATAACGAAATGCCGAAACATCGAAAAAAAATAAATAAATCGAAAACAGAAAATACAGTAAATCGTAAATAACAATGGGAAGAGCATTTGAATACCGTAAAGCTACAAAGCTGAAGAGATGGGGCCACATGGCCAAGACATTCACCAAGATTGGCAAGCAGATTGCCATTGCCGTGAAAGCCGGCGGTCCCGACCCCGACATGAACCCGGCTCTACGCGCCTGTATCGCCAATGCCAAGCGCGAGAACATGCCGAAGGACAACATCGAGCGTGCCATCAAGAACGCCATGGGAAAAGACCATGCCGACTACAAGGAAGTAAACTACGAGGGCTACGGTCCCCACGGCATAGCTATCTTCGTGGAGACGCTGACCGACAACACCACACGTACCGTGGGCGACGTGCGCTCGGTGTTCAACAAGTTCAACGGCAACCTGGGCACCCAGGGCTCGCTGTCGTTCCTGTTCGACCACAAGGCCGTCTTCACCTTCAAGCGGAAGGACGGTCTGGACATGGACGAGATGATTCTCGACCTGATAGACTACGGCGTGGAAGACGAGTACGACGAGGACGAAGAGGAAGGCAGCATCACCATCTACGGCGACCCCTCGTCGTTTGCAGCCATCCAGAAGCACCTGGAAGAGAACGGCTTCGAGGTGACGGGTGCCGAGTTCACCCGCATCCCCAACGACCTGAAGGACGTAACGGCTGAAGAGCGCGAGACCATCGACAAGATGGTGGAAAAGCTCGAAGACTTCGACGACGTGCAGACCGTCTATACCAACATGAAGCCCGAGGGCGTCGAGGAGTAGGGGAGTAACCAAAATGTGTGTGTTTACCTCATTTCTATAATAAATCCATTTGTGGAGAGGCCACTGGTTTCCGCCAGTGGCCTCTCCACG
>CAMVAI010000027.1 GCA_947165435.1 uncultured Prevotella sp. | reverse complement strand
TCTCCACGAAAATTACTCATTGCTCCACACCTCTCCGCAAGTCCCGTTTTTTTTTGTCGGATTTTATCCGACATCCGCCCTCCTCATCCGCCCTCCGCCCTCCCCTCGCAAAAATCCCCGATTTCATCGGGATTTTCTGCCGTAAATATATATATTGTGAAAAAGGAAAACATCCCGCACATCCCGCACATCTCGCACGTAAACTGACAGTCTGCTCAATTTATCTCGCACGTAGCTGACGATTTGCTCGTTTTATCCCTCACCTTGCTGACACTTTGCAACTACCGCTCCACACCCATCCCGCACCTGCCTGTTGCAACAATAACATGGCTTCACACTGTGTTGAAACATTTTCACGTGCGAGATGTGCGGGATGTGCGGGTTGTTTTTTTGTTAGCCTAAATATATATATATACCCTAAAATCCGCAGATAAAAAAACGCGAAATCCATAATCATAACACAGCGAAAAGAATGACCGAAACATTTGGCCATTCCAATATTTTTGCTACTCTCTCTCCCATATATATGCGCTAACCGCCAGTCCACCACCTTTACTATTACACGCGCCCGTGCGCGTAAAAATACGGCTTTCCATGCTTTCTGCCATGGGAAGCCTCATTGTTTTTTGTCTATTTCTAATCCGATTTTTAATATGAAGAAAACAGCATTTTCCCTTCTGCTGCTCATGGCGTTCATGGCCGCAGGGGTGCCATCAGCCTTTGCCCAGACAGCCACCGTTCCCGGCGATTTATCGTCGGGCGGCTGGTACGCCGGGCTCAGCGGCGGCACCTCCTTCGGTCAGGCTACCTTCCGCAGCATCACCGAGAGCAAGACCCACTGGGGTGCTCAGTTCGGTGTCTTCGGCGGCTATCAGCTGAGCCGCCTGTTATCCGTAGAAGCCCTTGCCACGATGGGCTGGCAAAAGCAGACGGCGCTCGACTGCGACCCCTACTGGCTCTCCACCGACGGTGTGCGCACCTTCGTCCCCGTCCTGGGCAAGCAGGGCCACTACTACCGCGACCTGGAGGCCAAGACCCAGTGGATGCGCCTCGGCGTACAGGCTAACTTCGACGTGCTCTCGCTGATCACCAAGCCAGGCACGCGCTGGTCCGTCACGCTGTCGCCGCAAGTGTCTGCCGTCACCACGCGCACCAAGCATCTCGCCACGGGCTACGAGCAGGAGTTCGACCGTCAGTGGCACCTCGGCCTCGGCGGTCAGGCTGCCGTGGGCTACCGTGTGGCCCGCAACGTTGGCCTCCAGCTCTATGGCGGCATCACCTGCCTGACGGGCGACCGCTTCGACAACATCCCCGAGCACTGCCACAAGAGCAACCTCATCTACGAGGCCGGTCTGAAGGCGGCTTACCATTTTGGCAGGAGAGTGGCCCCCCATACTGCCCCCGAGGGGGCTTCTATAGTGGAGCCGCAACCAATGGTGGTAGAACCGCAGCCTGTGGTTGAGCAGAAACCTGTAGCGGAAGAGAAACCCGCTCCTATTGTGGATAAGCCGCAGCCTGTAGTAGAGACTGCTGCCGTGGCAAAAACGGCTGCCATGAATGAAAAAACTAATGTAGTCCCCTCGGGGGCTGAATGGGGGGCTGTCTATTTTGCCAACAACAGCTACCGGCTGACACAGCGCGAGGCTGACAAACTCGATGCCGTGGCCGACATGATGAAGGCGCAGCCCGACGTGGAACTGGCTATCTACGGCCACGCCTCCAACACCGGCAGCGAGCAATACAATCTCCGTCTGACGCAGCTTCGCGCCAACACGGTGAAGATGCTGCTCATGCGCCGCGGCATCGCTGCCAGCCGCCTGCACCCCGTAGTGGGCCGTGGCATCGACCGCGAGGCTGCGACCAGCAAGGATGCCCGCCGCGTAGAACTGATTATCAACGAACAAAAATAAGTCAGCGTATGAAAACAACAATGATAAAGAAGATAGCTTATATTTTAAAGTCGGTCATCCTCACTCCCCTCCTCTTGGGAGGGGCCGGGGGTGGGCTTCCCCTCCTCTTGAGAGGGGTTGGAGGTGGGCTTCCCCTCCTTCTGGGAGTGGTCGGGAGTGGGCTTCTTGTCTCCTGCTATCACGACCAGCACGAGTTGCAGCCCAACCAGTACGACGGCAAGCCTGTGGGCTACCTCACCCCGCTGCTCCTGTGGGAAGACCAGAGCGATGCCAACTCCGCGATTGACGACATCCGTTTCACCGTCAGCGGCACGGGCGGCACCACCGTTGCCAACCGTTTCAACAACACTGAGGCCGCTGCCGACTGGCTGCAGCAGTTGCCCGTAGGCGACTACGACGTGCTGGTGACCGTCGATATGGACGAGGCCCACGGCTATGTCCTTGAGAATGCTGCCACGCGAGGCACGACCCACGCCGGCACGCTGAGCACCACCCGTGCCGGCGATGCGACCGTCACCACCCGCGCCGGCGATGCGACCGTCACCACCGCCCTGCCCGACACCCGCGTGTCGCTCGCCGAGCCCTCGTCGTCGCCCCGCCAGTCGTGGTATGCCGTGACGCACGCCACGGTCAGGGAGGACGAGATCACCGTGGCCGAGTTCCACCTGCAGCGCCTGCTGTCTGAACTGACGGTCATCGTGAGCAATGTGCCTACAGGTGCCGCCATCACCGCCTCGGTGGAGCGTGTGGCCCGCGACGTGTTGCTGACCCACCGCGACGGCCTGGGCCGCTACGGCGTGCCTGCCAGCGATGGCTTCCTCACCGTCACCCTCGGCGCCCTCACCGCCGCCGCCACTGTTCCCGACGGTTCTCCGTCGGGTCCCGCCACCACTGTGCTCGACGGTTTTGCCGTCGGGGCCACCCGCACCCTCATGCCCACCGCCGGCGGCCAGCCCCGCTGCTACCTCTCGCTCACCGTCACCACCCCCGAGGGCACGCCCCTCACCTACATGGCCGACGCGCCCCGCATGGAGTGCGGCAAGGCCTACGTCGTGGAGCTCGACTACACGAAGCTGCGTCCCTACATGCTCCTCGAAGCCTTCACCATCAACGAGTGGACCGAGGGCTGGACCATCAGCGGCGAGATCATCAACCCCGACAAGTAAAGCCCCCCGGCCCCTCCCCTTCATGGGAGGGGAGCGGCTGTGCACTGAGAAGAAACATTTATTTTTTATTTCAACCTAAATATTAACATTTTAAACTAAAGTCAAGATGAAAGCATTAAGATTCATCCCCTTAGCTGCCCTCGGCCTCCTGGCCGCAGCGTGCAGCAACGACGAGTCGGCTCCCGCGCAGCAGCAGGAAGCCAAGTACATCACCATCGAGGCGAGCATCGGCAACATGACCCGCGCCACGACGACGGGCAACAGCGCCGTGTTCGAAGCCGGCGACGGCGTGACCCTCTACGCCTGGACGGGCTCAGCCACAGCTGTTGCTGCCGACAAGGTGGTCAACGGTGTCGTGAACACCCTCGGCACCGACGGCAAGTGGACGCCCGCCACCCAGATGCTATGGGCCGACATGGTGACGCCCCACTACTTCCTCGGCATCTACCCGGCTCGCACGGTCGCCGACTTCACCGCCGACCCCTACACGCTCGACCCGGCCGACTATGAGGCCAGTGACCTGCTCGTGGCCCGCCAGCTGAGCGGACTCATCGCCACGCAGAACCCCGTCTCGCTGACCTTCAACCACGCCATGGCGAAGCTCTACGTCAACATGAACTTCCGCAACCAGTGGGAGGAGACGCCCGCCATCGCCTCGTGCGTAGCCACCGCTGCCTCGACGGCCACCATCGACTACCTGGCGCAGACCGTCACCGCCGGCACGCAGGCCAGCGTCTCGCTGCCCGCCGTCGCCGCCCAGACGGGCTATGCCGCCACCTACAGCAGCATCATGGTGCCACAGTCGGGCTTCCGCACCGTCGTCATCACCATCGACGGACAGCCCTTCACCTACACCCACGACGCTGACATCCCCCTCGAGGCCGGCAAGTACACCACGCTGAACCTCATCGTGGGCCGCAACAAGATTGAGCTCGGCGAGGTGAGCATCAACGACTGGACTGAAGGCACCACCATCGACGGCGGCCAGGCCATGTAGGCCTCCCCAAGCCCCTCCAGAGGAGGGGAGAAAGGAAAGCTTCGTCCATTGCGCTGCGATTCCATCGCAGCCCCGACATCGAAAAATTATCACCATTATTTTATTAAAAGAAATTATGAACATCAAGAACATTTTCTTCGCAGCCGCAGCAGCCATGGCGCTGACGGCATGCTCCAGCGACGACGAGCAGAGCTTCGTCTCGCAGTTCCCCGAGGACGGCGTGATGCGCTTCACCACCAACCTCGTTGACCCCACCATCGCCACCACCCGCGCCAGCATCACTGGCAGCGACGTGAACCAGAACGGTCAGCAGTTCCAGGTGAAGATTGTCAACCCCACATCGGCCACCTACAGCTATTTCAATACCGTACAGTACGACGGCTCGGAGTGGGCATCCTACACACGCATGCTCTGGCAGAACAACACGCAGGCCATCACCGTGACCGCCGCCTACAAGCAGGACAAGACGTTCACCGACTATGAGTTCGTCGTCGGTGCCAACCTCACCGTGGCTGCCGACCAGAGCACCGAGGCCAAGCTGAAGCAGCAGGACCTGCTGACCATGCCCACCAAGACCATCGCCAACCCCTCTATCGAGCAGACGCTGATGCAGAACGGCAAGCTGGTCATCAACTTCTACCACGCCCTGACCAAGCTCGACGTGACGCTCGACCTGGCCGACGAGTTCTACAAGGTTGACCCGAAGCTGAACAACGCCTCGGACATCACCGCGTTCACCATCAGCGGCACCAATGCCGGCTATAACTTCCTGCCGATGGAGACCGCCAACGGGAACTACGGCACCGTGACCGTCACCGCTTCGACCCCTGCCGACATCCTCGCTAACCAGTGCGCCTTCACCGCTGGCATTGATGGCACCAATGAAGACATGCACAGCCACGCCACCTACGAGGCCATCCTCGTGCCGCAGCAGATTGCCATCGGTGCCCTGACCGTATCCTTCAAGATCGGCACCCGCTCCTTCTCGTGGACCAACACCGAGGCCATCACCCTCGAGCAGGGCAAGCACTACACGCTGCCCCTCAAGGTGGGCTATGACACTGTGACCGCTCCCGCCCGTGGCTTCACCACCACCTCATGGGAAGACCAGCCCGGCGGCAACCTCGCCACCGAGTAAAACTGTTCCGTATGCTGCGACATTGTCGCAGCCCCCAATCATTAACATAAAAAAAGAAAAGCAATATGAAAGCAACAAAATATCTATCCTTGGCAGCCCTCGCCCTCATGGGCACCCTCGCCAGCTGCCAGAGCGACGACGAGGCCGCTAACAGCTTCGCCCGTCCCGCCAACGCCGTGGGCATCAACGTCAGCGTAGGCGCGATGCAGACCACCCGCAGCAATCCCGCATCGACCGATCCCGATGCGGCGCTCATCTTCAACCAGGGCGACCAAATCAGCGTCAGCACCAACGACCAGGAGGCCGTCCTCTTCCAGTGTATGTCAACCGAGAACCAAACTTGGACTGAGGCAGTGCCCAACAAGTTCCTCCTCTGGACACAGCCCATGCTCACCTTCTCGGCTTACTATCCCGTGACCACCGGCACGTCGATGACCACCTTCACCGTGCCCACCGACCAGAGCAGCGTGGCAAAGATAGCCCTCGCCGACTACATGACCCGCCAGCAGGTGATCTCCCGTCCCGAGGGCGGCAGCGACATCTACCTGAACCTGCAGCGCAAGATGGCCCGCGTCATCGTCAAGATTGCCAGCTTCGGCGACCAGTACACGGACGAAGACGAGTACGTCAAAAACGTCCGCATCAACAGCCAGTACAGCGCCATCGCCGACGGCAACGGCACGGGCGACGTCACCGCCGTCACCCCCTACTCGCAGGGCAGCTACGATGATTGGACGGGAGGCTGGAGACAGAACTCCACCTTCACCGCCCTCGTAGTGCCTGGCTCTGGTGACAGCGGCGCCGACTTCATCCAGCTGACCGACGGCGAAGGCAGCACCCTCCTCGTGAAGGGCATCCCCGAACTGAATGCAGGCAACAGCTACACCTTCAACCTCGTAGTGGGTAAGAACACCATCCAGGTGCAGAGCGTCACCGTACAGGACTGGACCACCGGCGAGATACTCGCAGGCGGACAGGCTAAGGAAGATTCTTCTGTTACAGAAGTCACAACCTTTAGTGAGTTGAATACCGCACTGAGCGCCGGAAAGAATGTAAAACTCATGAACGACATCGATTGCACTGCAGAGATTAATATTACCAGCAATGGGGCATTGACCATCGACGGCAACGGAAAGAAGCTCAGTACCACTTCAGAAATCAGGGCTTTCAAGGTTGGGTCCTCTGCAACCGTTGCCTTTAAGGATCTCACCCTCACAGGGTTTGTCAGTGGTGGCGGCCCTGCCATCAATAATTCCGGCACAATAGTGCTTGACGGATGTACGATAAGCAACTGCCACGTAAACAACACCAACGGTGGCGGTGCGATAGAGAACAAAGGTAAACTGTATGCCATCAACACGACATTCAGCAGCAACTATTCCGGTGAAATAGGCGGAGCCATCAATAACTACATGGGCAGTCTCTACATGAGCGGCTGTACGTTCGCCGATAATTATACGACCAAGAGCGACGCATACTATGGCGGTGCGATTGGTATCAATAGAGGAAGCGAGGTACGCCTGATAAACTGCGCTTTCTCCGGGAACCAGTATGGCACGAATGCCGGGCCCAGCGACATCGGTGTATTTTTTAAACCCACAAACTATACAATTGCCGGCTGCACAGGGGCGACCATTGCGTCTGGTGATGGTGATATTACCACTAATACCACCGGAACCGCAACGCTTGACTACTCTGACCTGAGCAACATCTCATTCACATATACTCCTATCGCCCTCAGCGCCGTGACAGCCGATTATCTCGGCAGTGTAGTTGGTGCCGACGGTAATGTATATGCTACAGTGAACGATGCCACCACTGCAGGCACCACCGCAGTGGCCATGATAGCCTACGTGGGCAGCGGTACGGATCACGCCACCTACACGCACGGTCTGGCCATTGCACTCGCTGACGAGAGTGGCACGATGAACTGGTCAACGGCCAAGAGTACCTGCGAGGGCAAGAGTGCCGTTACAAATGCCGCATGGCTGTTGCCCAGCATAGATCAGTGGAAGGCTATGTTCGGTGCCAACGGCGGCGACGATACTAAATATACCGGCCTGAATAATGCATTAGCCGCAGCTGGTGGCGACAGCAGTAAATTGCAGGAGGGGGTCGATTACTGGCAGTCGACGGAGCTCTTGCCAGGCGAGGACGCCTACCGCGTGCGCTTCAACGAAGGCAATGTCATCTGGAATAGCGGCTTTCTGACCAGATCCTATTGTGTTCGCGCCTGCCTCGCTTTTTAACCTATTGAGCCATTAACCAATTTGTCTTAGCCGCTTGAGCGGCAGTAGATACCACAAGGAGGGCGGCCCCGAAGATCATGGGGACAGGTTGTTTGAATGAATTCAACGAATTCATTCAAACAACCTGTCCCCATGATCCCTTGTTAAAAACAAGATAAATGTGGGCTGCCGGGTTTCAAAATCAGCAAAACCGTTACAAAATCAGCAAAATCGGTATTATTGTATCATTTTGTTTTTGCCACTTGTGGAATTTTGCTTACCTTTGTGGACAAAACGAAATCAAACATTAAAACATATACGATTTTAACAAGACAAGGCAATGAACAAAAGAATTCAAGGGATGATGTGCGCCATAGCACTTTGCGTTCTCAATGCAACGACCGGTTGGGCACAAAAATATCCAGACCCTTATCTGACTGATGAGACCCGTCCCAACGGACTGAACTGGCTGCCCGAGCCACCCGAATTAACGTCGGCCGCGTTCACGTACGACTTCTACTACTACCAGTTAGGACGCCAGTTGCGCGAAGTGGAAGGCGTGGGTGAACAGGCACTGAGCGATGAAAGCGCCAAGTTGTGGAACGTATTCAGCGAGGTTCTCGACATCAACTTGTCGAAGGAGACCACCCCTGAGATTATACTATTGGCCGATAAGGCTATGACCGATGCCAAGAAGGCCAACAACGTGGTGAAGAATCACTACCAGCGCGTCCGTCCCTTTGCCCAGTTCAAGGAACCTTCATTAAAGCCTTGGACTGACGATGAAGAGGCCTCCACCTACAGCTTTCCTTCGGGCCACGCCAGCCGGGGGTGGATGTGTGCCTTGGTGCTGGCCAGTGTCATCCCCGAGTATGCAGACAAAATCTTTCAGCGTGCCCATGTATATGCTGTCAACCGCGTTATCTGCGGCCACCACTGGAAAACCGATATTGATGCTTCGCTCATGCTGGCCGCCGGTGTCTTTGCCACCATTGTCAGTACCGATGCGTACCATGACCAGCAGGTCAAGGCCCGCGAGGAATATCTGCGCGTGAAGAACGCCTCTTCAGGTGTCTCCACAGCCAAGGCTGCAGCTACCGGCAGCAGAGCAGCCATCTACGACCTGCAGGGCCGCCGACTTGACAAGACTCCCACTTCGCCCGGCATCTATATTTTCAATGGAGAGAAGAAGGTCGTGGTAAATAAATAAGATCATGGGGACAGGTTTTTATTAGTGACACAGAGGGGAATGTCTCTTCTGTGTCACCATTTAGGAGCCCTTTGACAGCGGACTTGGGCGATGGCATTACTCCATAGTAGGAATATTGCGCTTAATCCAAAGCTTGAAGATGGGGTCGTTGAAGGTTATGACAGTATCATCCACATCAATCAGGTCTTTTTTTATCAGTGACTTTTTGATGCCCTGAACATTGGCAGAACTTTCCAAGCGGTACTTGCGTATCACGTCTTTCTTACCAAAGCCGGTTTCTACGCCGTTGGCCACGGCCCTCAGCAGATTCAGCTGAAGCTCTGTCAGCCCTTCCACTTCACGCTGGAAGAACACCTTGTTCTGTTCCAACAGCTCTGTGATGGCATCATCCACCATCTTGTCCTCCACGACAGGATTGGCTTTATACCAGACAATCCACGACAGGTGCTGTACATACGACGAGAGGTTTTCAGTGATCCTGCAGATTTTCTCTGCCTGCTTCTCCGAAATGGTCTTGCCCGTTTCTTGGAACTTGTGACGGATGAATGGCACCCATTCTTCGGTGGGAATCTTCTTCAGGAACATCATGTCACCGAATTTATAGAACGGTTTCTCGGAGTCGCTGAAAATCTCCGTCATCAAATGACGCTTGCTGCCGAACAGGCAATAGGACACGTTCTGCTGGTGCTGCCATACCGAGCGTAGCTTCTTTAGGAAAGTTATGGCATCCTGAAACTCGCCCACCTGCTGGAACTCGTCAAGGCAGATAACTATACGAACACCACGACTTTGGGCTATGCGCTCAGGCAGTTGTAATATGTCGGTCCCTGAATCCTCTTTGCCAGGCAATTCGAAAGAAAGCGAATATTCTTGAATGGAATCAGGACTGAAGGAAACCTTGGTGATAATCTTCGAAAGGTATTTCTTCGCAGTCTGCATCCATTCATCTATCTTGGAGGATGTCTGCTGGATGACGGCTGATGCAAACAGCTTGTAGAAGTCATATTCTGACTTGCAGGAGAATACGTCAATATAGATAATCTTGATGTCCTTGCGATCTACGCTGGTCATTACTTTCTTCACAAGCGAGGTCTTGCCCCACCGGCGGGGGGAGATGAGAATGGTGTTGATGCCATGCGTCAGGTTCGCCTCCAGATGCTCTGCGTCTGCGGCTCTGTCCGTAAAGAAGCTGCCTTCAACAGCCTTTCCGAAAACAAAAGGATTCTCTTCCATATCAGTCGTATAATTGTTTGACCGCAAAATTAGTAAAAATATTTTTAGTAACAAACATTTTACTAAATAAGTTTTTAGCGAAAGACGGATTTGTTTTTCTCACGCTCCTGATTCGGCGTTTGACAAGCAAAACGCACAACAGACGGGAAAGGCACTTCCGAAACTTGAGAAAAGAAAAAAAGAGAAAAAAGTTGGAAGTATCCATAAAATAGAGTATCTTTGCACCGACTACGAAAAAAGTCGTAACGAAAAAAGTCGTAATATGGAGAATTCCTTTAAATTCGGAACCATCATAGAGGCAGAGTACTTTACTGAAAAAAATTTCATGTGTTTGTAATGCTTCATTCGCAAAAAAATTCGTACCTTTGCACCAAGAATGAGCAGTATTCGTAAGACAAACATCGTCTTGGCACTCGTGGCGGCGGCGCTGGCCGTGCTGTGTGTGCTGAGTATTTTGGACAGATAACAACCACTATGGTCAACAACATACCATCCGCCTCTGCGTGGCGGCTCGTCGTCAGGGTGAGCCGCAGCAGCCTGTCGTTCACGACGGCCAGCATCGGCGGTGTCAGCCACGAGGCATATCCGCTGAACAGCAGCATCTCGATGGCTGCCAACCTGCGCGAGGCCCTGCGCACGGTGCCTATGCTGAAGGAGCCTTACGACCGCACCCTGGTGATGGTGGACACACCGGTGCTGATGATTCCCATGCCGCTGTTCCGCGAAGACGACTATCAGGAGCTGTACCGATATACCTTCTGCGACACGGCGCAGCAGGTGGTGATGCACAGCGTGCTGCCCGACCTGAACAGTGTGGCGGTGTTCGCCGTGCAGAAAGACATCAGGACGGTGGTCGGCGATGCCTTCGGGCGGCCGCGCTACATGCCGCTGATGGCCCCCGTATGGCGCCACCTGCACCAGCGCAGCTACACGGGCCAGCGCGGCAAGCTGTTTGTCTATTTCCACGAGCGGCAGATGGAGGTGATGAGCTTTGTGCAAAACCGCTTCCGATTCTGCAATGCCTATACGGTGAACAATCCCAACGACGCCATCTTCTACATGCTCTCCGTGTGGAAGCAGACGGGGCTGGACGCTGAGCGCGACGAGCTGCACCTGGTGGGCGACATGGCCGACGCGGCATCAATGGTAGCGGAACTGGAGAAATTCGTCAAGCGGGTATATCTCATCATCCCCTCGGGCGAGTTCAACCGCGCGCCGATCACGCAGATTCCCGACGTGCCCTACGACCTGGTGACGCTGTTCGTGAAAGGTGTGTGACACCGTAAACAGAGAAGAAGAGCCATGCGAATAATTACCGGAAAATATAAAGGGCGGCATTTCGACATCCCGCGCACCTTCAAGGCCCGGCCTACCACCGACTTTGCCAAAGAGAACATCTTCAACGTGCTGACACAGTATGTCGATTTCGACGGTGCCGAGGCCCTCGACCTCTTCTCCGGCACGGGCAGCATCACGCTGGAACTGCTGTCGAGAGGCTGCCGCCATGTGGTAAGCGTAGAGATGGACCGCGACCATCACCGCTTCATCCTCGACTGTCTGAAAAAGCTTTCTGCCAACAGCCAGGGCTCATCGCGTGACAGTCAGGCCTCATTGCGTGACAGCCGGCAGCTACCGCCCGACTGCACCGCCATCCGTGGCGACGTGTTCCGCTATGTCAAGACGTGCAAGCAGACGTTCGACCTGATATTCGCCGACCCGCCCTATGCACTGAAGGAGCTGGCCGCGATTCCCGACCTGATTTTCGAGCGCCAGCTGCTGACGGCAGACGGCATCTTCGTCTTCGAGCACGGCAAGGACCACGACTTCTCGCAACACCCGCACTTCGTGGAGCACCGCCAATACGGCAGTGTCAACTTCTCGCTGTTCAGATAACAAGTACACAATGGCGGCCCTGCTGCCAGGATAATATAACACGCAACAAACCATTATCAAGCAACCGTGGAGTCACCCATACAGGCCCTTCAGCAGCAGCGACTGCTCTTGCAGCTGGAATACCAGACAGAAAAGGAGACCTTCCGACAGCAGACCGAGCAGGTAGGCATAGAGCGGAAGGTGAAGCGCGGCGATGCCTGGTGGCCGGTCACGGTGACCAAGAGCTACTACAACTCGCTGAACCAGTTGGCCGTAGAGGTGGAGCGCCACAGCGACACCGACATCGAGCACTGTTTCGAGTTCGGCCGCCCCGTCATGTTCTTCACCACGTCGGCAGGCGAGACAGCAGCATCAGGCAAGCCGAAGAAGACAACCATCAGCTATTTCCGCTTCACCGCCACCGTGAGCTATGCCGACGGCGACCGCATGGTGATCACCGTGCCCGACGGCACCAGCATCCTGGACCTGCAGCATGCTGACGGGCTGGGCGTGCAGCTGTCGTTCGACGAGACCTCGTACCGCCTGATGATGGAGGCCTTGGACCGCGCCATCAAGGGGAAGGGACGGCTGGGCTATCTGCGCGACCTGTTCTATTCGCGACAGAAACCGGAGACGTTCACGTTCCGCCCCATGCACTTCCCCTACCTGAATGCCACGCAGGAGGAGGCCGTCAACCAGGTGCTGCGCGCCAAGGATGTGGCCATCGTTCACGGGCCGCCGGGTACGGGCAAGACCACGACCCTCGTGGAGGCCGTCCGTGAGACGCTGATGCGCGAGAGCCAGGTGCTGGTGTGCGCACAGAGCAACATGGCCGTCGATTGGATTTCAGAGAAGCTGGTTGACCGAGGCATCAACGTGCTGCGCATCGGCAACCCTACACGGGTGAACGACAAGATGCTGGCCTTTACCTACGAGCGGCGCTTCGAGGCGCACCCCGACTATCCGCAGCTGTGGGCCATGCGCAAGGCCATCCGCGACCTGCGCAGCCACCGCAAGCGGGGCGACGAGAGCTATCACCAGAAGATGGACAGGCTGAAGAGCCGCGCCACCGAACTGGAGATACGCATCAACGGCGACCTGTTCGGCGAGGCACGGGTCATCGCCTCCACCCTGACAGGGTCGGCCAACCGGCTGTTGGACGGCCAGAAGTTTGGCACGCTGTTCATCGACGAGGCGGCCCAGGCCCTGGAAGCTGCCTGCTGGATACCCCTGCGGCGGGTGAGCCGCGTGGTGCTGGCCGGCGACCACTGCCAGCTGCCGCCAACGGTGAAGAGCATAGCCGCCCTGAAGGCCGGACTGGGCAAGACGCTCATGGAGCGCATCGTAGAGATGCACCCCGAGGCGGTGACGCTGCTCAAGATACAGTACCGCATGAACGACGACATCATGCGCTTTTCCAGCGACTATTTCTACAACGGGCAGGTGGAGAGCAGTCCCGACGTGAAGCACCGCAGCATCCTGGACCTGGACGTGGCGATGACGTGGATAGACACCTCGCAGTTTGAGCTGCCTGCCGACAGCAACCTTTCGTTCAAGGAGCAGTTCGTCGGCGAGAGCTTCGGGCGTGTCAACCGGGCAGAGGGCGAACTGACGCTACTGGCCCTGCAGCACTATTTCAACAAGATTGGCAAGCAGCGGCTGCTGGACGAGCGCATCGACGTGGGCATCATCTCGCCCTATCGGGCACAGGTGCAGTTTCTGCGGCGGCTGCTCATGAAGCGCGACTTCTTCAAGCCTTTCCGCCGCTTTATATCGGTGAATACGGTTGACGGGTTCCAAGGGCAGGAGCGCGACATCATCGTCATCTCGCTGGTGCGCTCGAACGACGAGGGGCAGATAGGATTCCTGCGCGACCTGCGCCGCATGAATGTGGCCATCACCCGCGCACGCATGAAGCTGATCATCCTCGGCGACGTGCCGACCATGACGCGCCACCCGTTCTACCGCAAGCTGTGGCACTACATACAACACCTACAGCAGGAAGAACAGCGATACGCCGACGACGCTGATGATGGCTCCGACGACACCTTTCAGGGTGATGGGCTGCCGGAAGAGCCAGTAGGAGGGCAGAATGATGATGATGGGCGTGAGGGCCATCAGCGTGCTGGCGATGCCGGCACCGGTAAACTGGACAGCCATCAGCGAGAAGCCTACACCGACGAAGGGGCCGAATAGGGTGGTCAGCGTGGCGGTGGTCATGCTGACGCGGTCGCTAAAGGCATCGCGCAGCGGGCGCAAGCCTTCCTTATAATATAATAATAAGGTGAAACCGGCAATACCGGCGATGCAGCGCAGGAAATTGGCCGAGAAGGGTACGAGCCACGCAGGCAGGCTGCTGTCCATCGTGGCCTCGTAGTGTATCATGCCCACCTTGCTCAGCACCAGTCCGACACCCTGGCAGACGGCGGCACCGACGGCAAAGAGCACGCCGTTCAGTGGCAGTTTCAGCGACACGCGGTGGTGGTCGCCGCGTCCTAACACGGAAATGGCAATACCCGTCAGCGTGACCAGCATGGCCACGATGCTGGCCGGTGCCATCGCTTCGCCCAAAGCCACCCATGCCGCTCCGGCAGCTGCCAGAGGGGCCAGCGTCATGAACAGCTGGCCGTAGCGCGAACCGATGATGATATAGCACTGGAACAGGCAGTAGTCGCCAATGACATAGCCCACCAGACCGGACAGCAGCATCCATCCGTAGGCCTGCATCGACGCGTCGGGGGGAAGCGGCGACCCGGTGACAACCAGAAACAGCACCACGCCGAAGGCAAGGGCCAGGAGCATGCGCAGCACGTTCAGCACCAGGTTGCCCATGCGCTTGCTGCCATATTCCGACAGCAGGGCCGTGGCGGTCCAGGAGAATGCCACACCCAGGGAAATCAGTTCGCCAAAATATTGCATGTAGTCTAATTTTGCCTGCAAAGGTACGAAGAATCTTTGATGTTTTGGCATTTGAGACAGAATATTTGTGCTTGCCCTTTAGTTATCTTTAACACTTGTGGGAACCATAAATTTCAAAATTCAAACTTCAAACTTCAAAAAAAGAATTACCTTTGCACCGTAAATAGACTATGAGCAATGAGCAAGATTGAAATCCGGCCGGTTACTAATCGCAAGGAATTGAGACAGTTCATCCAGTTCTACTACGACCTGTATCGTGGCAATGAGTATTTTGTACCCTTTCTCTACTCCGACGAGATGGCTACGCTGCGTAGCGACAAGAACCCGTCGTTTGAGTGTTGCGAGGCGCAATATTTTATGGCGTTCCGCGACGGACAGATGGTGGGGCGTGTGGCTGCCATTATCAACCGGCGTGCCAACGAGCGGTGGAACTGCAGCCAGGTACGCTTCGGATGGTTCGACTTCGTGGACGACGTGGAGGTGAGCACCGCCCTGCTCGAAGCCGTCGAGCAGTGGGGGAGCGAGCGTGGCATGACCGAGATAGCAGGGCCGTTGGGATTCATCGACACCGACCGTGAGGGCATGCTGGTCGAGGGCTTCGACCAGCTGTCAACCATGTATGTCAACTACAACTATCCCTATTACCCGCAGCACATGGAGCGCATGGCCGGTTTCGCCAAGGACAACGACTATGTGGAGATGAAGGTGAAGGTGCCCGACGTAGTGCCCGAGAAGTTTGCCAAGATTACCGAAATGGTGCGCAAGCGCTACGGGCTGCGTGTGCATAAGTTCACCCGCAAGGAGCTTATTGACGACGGCTATGGCCGCAGGGTGTTCGACCTGCTGAACGAGACGTACCAGAATCTGTACGGCTTCAGCCAGCTCAGCGAGCGGCAGATTAACAAACTGGTGAACGACTATATCAAGATAGCCGACCTGAACCTGGTGACTGCCGTCATGGATGGCGACAAGATGGTGGGCTTCGGCATCACCTTCCCGTCCTTCTCGCGGGCTATGCAGAAGACACGCGACGGACGCTTCCTGCCTTTCGGCTGGTGGCAGATGCTGAAGATACTGAAGTGGCACAAGACACCCATTGTCGATCTGCTGCTCATCGGCGTGCTGCCGGAATATCGTGCCAAGGGAGCCAACGCCCTCATCTTCGACGACCTGATACGCTGGTTCCAGCGTTACCATTTCGAGTGGGCCGAGACGGGGCCGCAAATGGAGAGCAACGACGGCGTGCTGTCGCAATGGCAATACTTGGAGGCCGTCCAGAACCGCCGCCACCGCTGTTACAGAAAGAAGCTGTAAAAAGAGCCTCGCCATCGGCGAGGCTCTTTTTACTTAAGGGCGGGATTTCGGAATAACGGAATGTCGGGATAACGGAATGTCGGAATAACGGAATTTCGGAATAACGGTATTTCGGAATAACGGAATATCGAAATATCGGCATCCCGTCATTCCGTTATTCCGCAGCCTTGTCTTTCTCAATCAGCTCCAGCAGTTTGTCAACGGCATCTTCTTCGGGAATGTTTTTCTCTACGCATACCTTCTGCTTGTAGAGCGATATCTTCCCGCGACCGGCACCCACATAGCCGTAGTCGGCATCGGCCATCTCGCCGGGGCCGTTTACGATACAGCCCATGATGCCAATCTTCAGACCTACCAGATGGCTGGTGGCTGCCTTGATGCGGGCGATAGTGTCCTGCAGGTTATACAGCGTACGGCCGCAGCCGGGACAAGAGATATACTCGGTCTTGGTGAACTTTACACGCGCTGCCTGTAAGATGGCATCCTCCAACTGGCGCAGCCGTTCTTGCGGAACGAACGAGAAGGTCAGGCCATAGATGATGCACAGCTTGTCGGCCTTTTTGTCGATGAGTGCCGCACCGGCTATCATGGCGCATTTCAGCTGCAGGTCTTCCCATTCCATGTGGTCGGCGAAACGGAGGGTAATCCATCCATCGTGTATCTTCGACTCTGCTTCCTCGCGCAGCCGTGTGCATTCGTCTATCATGTTTACCAGCTTGCGAGCCACGGGAATCTCACACTCCGGCTCTTCGCTGAGCGACACGCGGATGGTGTCGCCAATGCCCTCGGTGAGCAGGGCACCGATGCCTACTGCCGACTTGATGCGCCCGTCTTCCCCCTCGCCGGCCTCCGTCACGCCGAGGTGCAACGGATAGTGCATGTCCTCGCGGTCCATCGTCTTGACTAGCAGACGGACCGTCTGTACCATCACCACCGTGTTGGACGCCTTGATGCTGATGACGACGTCGTCGAACTGCTCACGGCGGCAGATGCGCAGAAACTCCATGCAGCTCTCCACGATGCCCGCCGGCGTGTCGCCATAGCGCGACATGATGCGGTCGGAGAGCGAGCCGTGGTTCACACCGATGCGGATGGCGGTATGGTGCTCCTTGCAGATGTTCAGCAGCGGCACCAGCTTGGCCTCTATCTTCCCGAGCTCGGCGGCATACTCTTCGTCGGTATATTCCAAGTGCTTGAACGTGCGGCCCGGGTCAACATAGTTGCCGGGGTTGATGCGCACCTTCTCGCAGTATTGTGCCGCCACGTCGGCGGTATGAGCCGTGAAGTGTACATCGGCCACCAGCGGCGTGTCGTAGCCGTCGGCTTTCAGCCGGGCCGAGATGTTCTTCATGTTCTCTGCCTCACGGGTGCCCTGGGTGGTGAACCGTACCAGTTCGCCGCCGGCATCGATGATGCGCTTGGCCTGTGCCACACACCCCTCGGTGTCGTTGGTATCTACCGTGGCCATCGACTGGATGCGGATGGGGTTGGAGCCGCCGATGGCGATGTTGCCAACGTGGCAGACCGTGCTCTTGCGTCGTGTAATCATATTTTCCAACAAATTAATTCGTCTTAAACTCGTATTTCACCTCGGCCAGTTCGCGGTTGGCTTTCTCTATCTTGTCTTTCAGCCCACGCTTGTAGTCGGCCAGCCGTTGGGCGATGCCGTCGTCGGTGAGTGCCAGCATCTCGACGGCCAGGATGGCGGCATTCTGTGCCCCGTTGACACCGACGGTGGCTACGGGAATGCCCGGTGGCATCTGGATGATGCTAAGCATGGCGTCCAGTCCGTCGAGCATGCCCTTGATGGGCACGCCGATGACCGGCAGGGTGGTCGATGCAGCTATCACACCCGGCAGAGCGGCAGCCATGCCGGCGGCGGCAATAATCACCTTCAGTCCGCGCTCTTGGGCCGAGCGTGCGAACGCTTCCACGGCATCGGGCGTGCGGTGGGCCGAAAGGGCGTTGACTTCAAACGGTATCTGCAGCTCGTTGAGTTGCTTGCAGGCTTTTTCCATGACGGGCAGGTCTGACGTGCTGCCCATGATAATGCTTACTAATGGCTTCATGTTGAATGAGAAATGATAAATGAGAAATTAGGAATTAGGAATGAGAAATGATAAATGATAAATGATAAATTGGTTACACAAAGAGGATGGATAGAGCGGCACAAGCGAAGCCCACCCAGAAGCCGGCCACCACCTGCGGCAGCGAGTGCTGTCGCAGAATCATACGGCTGCTGCCCACGATGCCCGCTACCAGGATGATGAGGCTGAGCCACCATACGGGGTTGAATCCGAAGTATTCGGCAAAGATGAACACGGCACCTGCCACGCCGCCGATGGCTGCCGTGTGGGTGGATATTTTCCACCATACGTTGATGAGTGCGCACACCATCTGCACCAAGAGTGCTGCCACCACGATAGACCCCATGAAGTGGGGCATGTGCAGGCGTTCCATGATATACACACAGACGAAGTAGCACAGGATGGAGATGACGTATGGCACCATGCGCCGCTCGCGGTGGCCTAACTCGATGAGTGTCCACCCCTGGTGGCGGCGGTAGAAATGTATCATGGCCGTGGGCATCAGGATGGTGAACAGATAGACCAGTGCCAGCACCTCTATCTTATAAGCCCAGGGGAAGATGCTGAGGTAGCTGAACAGGAAAAGCATCATCAGCCCGAGTATGGGCAGATAGAACGGCGTGAAAATGATGCTCATGATGCGTGCCGTCAGTATGATTTGCTTTTCTCTTCTCATCATAGTTCGTCGTGGTTGTGGGGTGGTTTTATTGTATGCGCAGTCTGGCAATGGGTATGCCCAGCTGCTCGCGGTATTTTGACACGGTTCGCCGTGCGATGGGGAATCCCTTCTTGGCCATCAGCTCGCGCAGGGCGTCGTCGCTCAGCGGAGCGTGCTTGTCTTCTGCATCGATGATGTCGCGCAGGGTGGCTTTTATCTTCCTGACGGAGTGCTCCTCGCCGTCGGCCGTCACGTAGGCGTCGCTGAAGAAATAGCGCAAGGGGAAGGTGCCCCACCGCGTCTGTGCATATTTCGAGTTGCTGACGCGCGAGATGGTAGATAAGTCCAGTCCCGTGCGCTTTGCAATATCCTTCAGGATCATGGGTCGCAGCGACGACTCCTCGCCGTCTTCGAAGAAGCGGTGCTGCCATTGTATGATGGCCCGCATGGTGACGGTCAGCGTGTGCTGCCGCATACGGAGCGCCTCGATGAAGCTCTCTGCGGCATCCACCTTCTTCTTGGTGTATAGCAGTGCCTCCTTCATCTGGCGGCTCATAGTCTCTTTGCGCTGCTGGTATTCCTTCAGAGTGTCGGCAAACGATTGCGACACATGCAGCTCGGGCAGCTCGCCGGTGTTCAGCACGAAGGTGACCGTTCCGTCGTCCTGTGTGTCAACGATGAAGTCTGGGGTAATCTGCTGTACCGACCGCCCCATCACGTCGCCCAGCGATGTGCCGGGCTTGGGGTTCAGCTTGCGCAGCTCTCTTATCAGCGTCTCTGCCTGCAGCTCGCTCAGCTCCAGTAGGTCGCGCAGCTGTTTCCAGTGCTTTCGTGTGAAGAGGTCGAAATACTGCTCCACCGTCGCGGTCATCAGCTCTTTCAGTCGTGACGGTTCGCGGCGCTGAATCTGCAGCAGCAGACACTCCTGTAGCGAGCGGGCACCGATGCCTGCCGGGTCGTAGCTTTGCAGCCGGTGCAGCACCTGCTCTACCTGCTGCTCGCTGGTGTCCATGTTATGATAGATGGCCAGCTCTTCGCTGATGCTGTCCAACGGCTTGCGCAGCAGTCCGTCGTCGTCGAGCGATCCGATGAGATATTCCATGATGTACTGCTCCTCTTCCGTCAGCTCGTCGGTGGACATCTGGTCTTTCAGCAAGTCGTAGAACGATGGCGACGACCCATAGACCGGCTCCTCGTGCTCTTCCTGGTTAGAGCGTCCGTTCTGGTAAACCGGCAAGTCCTCGTCGTCGCGGCCTATCGACTCAAGGGCGTCGTCCAGTGCCTGCTGCCGCTCCTCCTGTTCATAGTTCGGTGCGTCGTCGCCGTGGTCGGCCGGTTCGGCATAGTCGCTGTATTCCGGGTCTTCTGCCGACAGCTCCAGCGCGGGGTTGTCGTCCATCTCGGCATGGATGCGGTCCAGCAGCTGTGCCACGGGCAACTGGGTGAGCTGCGCCTGCAACAGCTGTTGCTGCGTCACGCTCTGTGCCAGCTTCTGTTGCTGCGCCAGTCTTTGCTCTTGTATCTGTTCCTGCCCCATGGCATTTGCTGATTTTACCGATTGAGTGATTCTCTGTTTTTCTGTTTGCGGGTGCAAAGGTACTGATTTTTATCTTTGTCGGAAAGAAAAAGGCAAGAAAAATCAAATAATCTTTCTGCGTACCATGCTTTTACCTACCTGAAGTATTCCTTTAGCTCCTCTGCATCGTGGCTCAGCTGCTGCTGGTCGGTGTTGCCATAGCGCTGCCATGTCTGTCGGCATGCCTCCAGCAGTCGGTTGCTGCTCATGTTGGGCCGTCGCAGATAGGGGTCGCAGTAGCAGAACACCCTCAGCACCTCCACGACCAGTTCCACGGGAGTGCGCATCTGTTTGGCCAGCTTGCTCACCTCCGGAGTCTCTGCGACCATGGTGGGCGGTGTCAGCTGGAAATACAGGTCCAGTATGATGGTCAGCATCATGGGGGTCAGCCGTTCGTCGGCACCAATCGGGCGGAAGTCGCGCTCGAAGGTCTCCTGCACCGCCACCCCTTCGTAGAAGTCGCCGCCGCTGTTGAACCCCTTCATCTCGTGCAATAAGCGCACCGCCCTGTTCAGCCGCTGCGGGTTGCGGGCATAGTCGTGCCAGATGCGCTCCACACGCGGCGTGTCGAGCTTGGCAATCTCGCACATGCGCGACCTCAGCTCCTGTGGCGGTATGTGCAGCTCCAGGCTCAGCATCACCAACAGTCGGTTGTAGGTGGCCTTCACACCCACCGGTTTCTGCAGATATAATTGCAGCAGAAGCAGCCAATAATCGTCTTGCCAATTCAGATTCTTTGCCATAATTCAAAATTTTTGCACATTTATTTTGCAAATATACAAACTTTTTCTTACATTTGCAATCGATTATGACAAGAAAATTGTTGCTAACCTATTTAATCACTGTTCTACTCACATCAGTATATGCGCAGAACGTGTATGATGAAATCAGGTCGAACCCCCTGGTTTCGGCCAGCAACTACATGGCCTATCCCGGTCCGGCACAGCAGATGCTGACGCCTGCTCCCAAGGGGATGACACCTTTCTACGTGTCGCACTATGGCCGTCATGGCTCGCGGTATCACAACAAGCCCAGCACATACAACGACCCCTACAACACACTTGCCCGCGCCGACAGTCTGGGCAAGCTGACAGCCACGGGGCGCGACGCGCTGCACCGCTTAGACCGGATACGCCACGATGCCGAGAACCGCTGGGGCGACCTCACGCCGCTGGGTGCCGAGCAGCACCGTGCGATAGCCCAGCGCATGTACGACCGCTTCCCGGAGGTGTTTGCCGACCATGCCGACGTCAATGCCCGCAGCACGGCCATGGGGCGTTGCATCCTCTCGATGGAGTATGCCCTGGCGCAGCTGCTGCGCAACAATCCCCAGCTGAACGTACACCACAACGCCACCCACCGCGACCTGGAGTACCTGAACTTCCAGGACAAGGAGATGGCCCACCTGAAATTCAACAAGCCCGCCATGGCCCTGCTCGACGCCTATGCCCAGCGTCGCAGCGACTACAGTCATCTGATGCAGACGCTGTTCAGCGATACGGCCTATGTGCGCCACCACGTCAATGCCGCCGAGCTGAGTACCCAGCTGCTGCTGGTGGCCGCCATCATGCAGAACACCGAGCTGGGTCGTGAGGTGACGCTCTACGACCTCTTCACCACCGACGAGCTCTACCGCGTATGGCAGAAGGGAAACGCACGCTGGTACATAGGGTGGGGCGCTGCGCCGGTGAACGGTGGCGTGCAGCCCTACAGCCAGAGCAACCTGCTGCGACAGATCATCAGCGATGCCGACCGCTGCATCGACAGCGAGAAGCCCCACGTCACCCTGCGCTTCGGCCACGAGACGGTGCTGCTGCCGCTCCTCTGTCTGCTCGATGTCAACGGCTACGGACAGACCATCAGCGACCTGGAACAGCTGGAGCAGCACGGGTGGGTGAACTACCGCATCTTCCCCATGGCTGCCAACCTGCAGCTGGTGTTCTACCGCCGCCATCCCCACGACCGCGACGTGCGCTTCAAGGTGCTGCTCAACGAGAACGAGGCCACCCTGCCGCTGCCCACCGACACGCCACCTTATTATAAGTGGAGCGACTTCCGTGCGTATTACCTGAAAAAACTGGAATCCTATGAAAAGAATTTCCAGAAAAAACCGGAATCCTATGAAAAGAAATAGCTGTCTGTACCTCCTGCTGTTGGTGCTCTGTGCCAGCCTGCCCCAGCGCCTGTGGGCACAGCGTGCCTTCGACGTCATCACCGGCGACCGCAACCTGTCGGCCAGCAACTTCTGCATCTATCGCGAAACCACAGCCCCACTGACGCCGCCGCCCCCCGGCAAGCGGCCCTTCTACATATCACACTACGGGCGGCACGGCTCGCGATACCTTAGCAACCGCAAGGCCTACGACATGCCCTACCAGACGCTCTGCCGTGCCGACAGCTTAGGCAAGCTCACCGCCCTCGGCCGGCAGGTGAAGGACGAGCTGCAGGTTATCATCGACGACTCGGAAGGGCGGTGGGGCGACCTGACCGGCATTGGCAAGAAACAGCAGCGCATGATAGCCCAGCGCATGATGCAGCACTTCCCCGAGGTGTTCGAGGGCGAGGCCTTCATCGACGCCCGCAGCACCAATGTCAACCGCTGCATCCTGTCTATGGGCTCTGCCGTGCTGAAGATGGTGTCGCTCAACCCGCAGCTGCGTGTCACCATGGACTGCTCGTTCCACAATATGTGGTATCTCAACCATCAGGACAAACTGCTGCGCGACAGCATGATGACCCACCGCGCCAAGGCCGCCTTCGATGCCTACTGTGCGCCCCGCGAGCGCAACCCGCGACTGATGGAGCTGCTCTTCAACGATGCCGAGTACGTCAAGCAGCACGTCAATCATAAATGGCTGAACTATTACCTCATCAAGACCGCCCTGATACAGCAGAACACCCACATCAGCTCCGACCGGCCGCCCTTCCTGCTCGACCTCTTCTCCTACGAAGAGATTCACCGCTTCTGGCAGTGCGAGAACGCCTGGTGGTACATCACCTACGGACCGTCGCTGCTCAACGGCGGACTGGAGCCGCTGACGCAGCGCTACCTGCTGCGGAAAATCATCGACGAGGCCGACAGCATCATGGCCCTCGACACCCACGGTGCCTCGCTGCGCTTTGGCCACGAGACCGTCGTGCTGCCGCTGGCCTGCCTGCTGGGCATCAACGGCTACGACTTCCAGACCGAGCACTTGGAACTGCTGGAAGAGCAGGGCTGGTGGGCCTGCCTGGTGTTCCCCATGGCGTCGAACATCCAGTTCGTGTTCTATCGCAGCGACGCCGCTGACCGCGATGTCGTCTTCAAGGTGCTGCTCAACGAACAAGAAGCCACGCTGCCCCTGCCGGGCGACATGGCTCCCTACTACCGCTGGAGCGACTTCCGCCGCTTCTATCTCGACCGGTTGGAGAAAGGCGAGTCAGCCCTTCGACTGGAACGCCAGCGCGTACATTCTCATCTGCTTGACCATAGCCAGCAGACCGTTGGAGCGGGTTGGTGACAGGTGCTCCTTCAGCCCGATGGCCTCGATGAAGTAAAGGTCGGCATCCAGTATCTCCTTCGGCGTATGGCCGCTGAGCACGCGGATGAGCAGCGTCACGATGCCCTTCACTATCAGCGCGTCGCTCTCTGCCTTGAACCGCACGATGCCGCCTTCATAGTCGGCCTGCAGCCACACCCGGCTCTGGCAGCCGTCTATCAGGTTGCTCTCCACCTTGTATTGCTCGTCCAGCGGCTCCTGCTCGTTGCCTAAGTCTATGAGCAGCTGGTACTTGTCCATCCAGTCGTCCAGACCGCTGAACTCGTCGATAATCTCGTCTTGTATCTCGTTGATTGACATAGTATTATTTCTCATTTTTCATTTCTCATTTTTCATTTCTCATTTCTTTCATTTGGACAAGCTTGAAAAGCTTGTCCGACGGTCGTACCTTTTCCGGCACGGCGATGCTGACCTTCGTGCCCTGCCGGGCCACCTCCACTGGGCCGTGGTCGTCGTGAATCTCGTCGGCAGTGACGTAGAGTGCCCCGGTGGTAGGCCCGGTGATGAGCATCTTGTCGCCCACGCGGAACGTGTCGGCCTCCACTGTGAACTCGGCCACGCCCAGTCGCGAGAAATACTTCACCCCCTTGCCGATGTACTGCTTGCGCTCCGTGGCGTTCGACCCGTAGTTCTTGTTCCACTCGCCCAGCAGCTGCCCCTGGTAGTAGCCGTCCCAGAAGCCCCGGTTGAAGACGGTGGCCAGCCGGCGGTCCCACTCGTCTTTCTTCTCTTCCGTGAAGGTGCCGTCGAGTACGCTGCTGATGGCCTCCTTGTAGCACTGCACCACCGTCAGCACATATTCTGGTCCGCGGGCACGCCCCTCAATCTTGAACACGCGTACGCCGGCCTGCATCATGCGGTCGATGAAGCGCACGGTCTTCAGGTCCTTGGGCGACATGATGTACTTGTTGTCTATCTCCAGCTCCGTGCCCGTCTCGCGGTCGGTCACCAGGTAGCTGCGGCGGCATATCTGCATGCACGCCCCCCGGTTGGCCGAGCGCCCCGTGTTGTCGAGGCTCATGTAGCACTTGCCGCTGACGGCCATGCACAGCGCCCCGTGGCAGAACATCTCGATGCGCACCTCCTGGCCCGACGGCCCCGTGATGTGCTGCTCGGCTATCTGCCGGTGTATCGCTGCCACCTGTTCCATGCGCAGCTCGCGGGCCAGCACCACCACGTCGGCAAACTGGGCATAGAAGCGCAGGGCCTCGGCGTTCGATATGTTCAGCTGTGTCGAGAGGTGTACCTCCATGCCCCGTTTGCGGCAGTATTGCATCACCGCCACGTCGGATGCGATGACGGCCGTGATGCCGGCCTCCGAGGCGGCATCCACTATCTGGTGCATCAGCGCGATGTCTTCGTCGTAGATGATGGTGTTCACCGTCAGGTAGCTCTTCACGCCCGCCTGGCGGCACGTGGCGGCTATCTCCTTCAGGTCGTCGATGGTGAAGTGGTTGGCCGAGTGCGACCGCATGTTCAGCTGCTCCACGCCGAAATAGACGCTGTCGGCCCCGGCCTTCAGCGCAGCGGCCAGCGCGTCGCGGCTGCCCACGGGGGCCATGATTTCATAGTCGGATAATTGATTCATGGTGCAAAGGTACGATTAACTCGGCAAACGGCCAAATTTTGTAATCGTTTACGCATCTTTTCAACCTCTTTTTTTGTCTATCTCATATAAATAAGGTAATTTTGCAGGCAGAAACTAAAACGAAAAAAGATATGAAGAAACTATTCTTGTTGTCAACGCTGATGCTCTGTGCCGCACTGTCGGCGCAGGCTGCCGCCGTCGCTGTGGTGGAACAGGGCGGATGGTTTGAGAGTGCCTACGTGACATGGCAGAAAGTGGCCGGTCTCGAATACAACGTCTATGTCAGTCCGGCTGCTGCCGACACATGGACCCGTCTGGACAGCGAGCTGGTGCGCGAATATCCCGACTACGGCCGCGCCGATGCCCTTGGCCTCAAGGCCGGCAGCTATCGGTTCAAGGTGGTGCCCGTCAGCGACGGTGCCGAGGTGACTGCCGACGCCACGGTGAGCAGCACCGTGGAGGTGAAGGCCCACGACCGCAGCGGCTTTGCCCACATGAAGGCCGGACAGGACGGCATAGGTGCCTACAACAACGACGGCACGCTCAAGGCCAATGCCCGCGTGGTGTATGTGTGGGCGGGCAATGCCAAGACCGTCGCGCTCGACGTCGTCAGCGGCAGCAACGGCAAGGCAGAGACCTACACCGGCCTGCAGCAGATTATCTACGGCTACCAGAAGGGTGACGCCAGCGGCTCGTACGACAAGCGGCCGCTGTGCATCCGCATCATCGGCACCATCAATGCCGAAGACATGGACGCGTTCGGCAGCTCGTCGGAGGGCATCCAGGTGAAGGGTGCCAAGGAGCGTCAGCCCATGAACATCACCATCGAGGGTGTGGGCAGCGATGCCTGCGTGTCGGGCTTCGGCTTCCTGTTGCGCAATGTGGCCCGGGTAGAGCTGCGCAACTTCGGCATCATGCTCTGCATGGACGACTGCGTGAGCATCGACACCGACAACGAGATGATATGGATACACAACCTCGACCTCTTCTATGGCAAGCCGGGCAGCGATGCCGACCAGGTGAAGGGCGACGGCACCATCGACATCAAGGGCGACTCGCGCTACGTCACCGTGGCCTACAACCACCTCTACGACAGCGGTAAGGCGTCGCTGTGCGGCATGAAGAGCGAGACGGGCCCCAACTGGATCTGCTACCACCACAACTGGTTCGACCACTCCGACTCGCGCCACCCGCGCATACGTACCATGTCGGTCCACGTATGGAACAACTACTTCGACGGCAATGCCAAGTACGGCGTAGGGGCTGCCTACCAGAGCGAGGCCTTCGTCGAGGCCAACTACTTCCGCAACTGCAAGTACCCCATGCTCTCGTCGCTGCAGGGCTCCGACGTGGCCGACGGCGGCAAGGGCACCTTCTCGGGCGAGGACGGCGGCATCATCAAGTCGTTTGGCAACACCGTAGTGGGGGCGCGCAGCCTGGTGACCTACCAGCAGAACGCCACCGACTTCGACTGCTGGGAGGCTGCCAACCGCAACGACCAGGTGCCTGCCGACGTGAAGGCCAAGGTGGGCGGCAAGACGTATAGCAACTTCGACACCGACGCCACGCTGATGTACAGCTACACGCCCGCAGCCGCTGCCGACGTGCCGGCCATCGTCACGGGACAGTACGGTGCCGGGCGCATGCAGCACGGCGACTTCAGCTGGACCTTCGACAACGCCGTGGAGGACAACAACGCTGACATCATCGACGGGCTGAAGACCGCCCTGCAGAACTACCGCTCCACGCTGGTGGGTTTCTTCGGGGGCAAGAGCGTCAATCCCGATAAGCCCGTCACGCCCGAAAATCCAGACAATCCGGATAATCCCGATAATCCTGACAATCCCGACGTGCCCGTGGAGAGCGGAGCCGTCAGCCTGCAGTCGGACAAGGTGCCCGCAGGCTACAAGCTCGACGGCAGTGCCACGGTGACGCCCTATACCTACAGCAGCGACCTCTGCAACGGGGCCAACCTCATCAAGGTGGCTGCCGGACAGCATACCGTCACGCTGCCCGCCAAGGCCAAGGTGACCGGCATCACGATGTATGCCGTGGGCGACAACAACACCGCCAACAAGGGAAAAATCACCGAGCTGGCCGGAAAGACCTTCGCCATCGACCTGCCCAGCCGTAAGAGCGGTACGGCCTTCGCCACCGCCACCGTGGCCAATGTGGCTATCACGGGCAGCTTCACCTTCACCGTCACCTATGCCGCCGGCGTGAAGTTCGCACTCACCGTAGAGGAGGTGACCACCGGCGTCACCACCGTCAAGACCATCGACGCCACCAATGGCACCGCCTTCGACCTGGGCGGGCGCCGCGTGGCCCAGCCCCGCCGCGGGCTGTACATCGTCAACGGCAAGAAGGTGGTAAGGAGATAAGGCTGATTTCCCGACAAAGAGTTGGCAGTTCGGTAGAAAAGCACACCGGGAGGCTCTCCACAAAAATTAGTGGCCTCTCCACGATCACCGGGAGCCTCTCCACAAAAATTAGTGGCCTCTCCACGATTACCGGGAGCCTCTCCACAAAAATTAGTGGCCTCTCCACGATCACCGGGAGCCTCTCCACAAAAATTAGTGGCCTCTCCGCATCCACAAGTTCCGTTTTTTTGGCCGGATTTTATCCGGCATCCGCGCAAAAATCCGCGATTTCATCGGGATTTAGGTGACGTAAATGTATATAATGTGTAAAAAGGAATACATCCCGCACATCCCGCACATCCCGCACGTGAAAACTTTTCAACAACCACGGGCTTACGTGCGAGATGTGCGAGATGTGCGGGTTGCATTCTTGTTACCCAGTATAGATACAAATGAAACATTTTTCGCATCGTTTCGGTGTTTGTTTAGCTGTAGCTGAGAGTTTTAGCGGTAAAGGCATCGGGTCGGCAGTGCTTCGCTTCATCAGGATGTGGTTTCTCGATGAAGACAACAAGACAGGCTGTCGTTTTGCTATCGTCGAAGCCAAGAACGAGCCGCAGGTAAATTAATGTACGCGCCCGCTTTATACAGAACGGCCCCAAAAAGTTAAAAAATACCAAGTCGTAGTCATTTCTTATGCTGCGTGGCGGATTTTTCATTTTTAATACTTACCTTTGCACGTTGGAATAGAATCATCAGACATCAAAGAATAGAATGAAACAAACCGACAAGGTCGCCTTGACCAGCGGCAAGCAATTCAGAATCGTGGACAATATCATGGGGTGGTTGGCGTTTGCCATCGCCGCTTTTGTGTATTGCTCCACGGTCGAACCCACAGCCTCGTTCTGGGACTGCCCCGAGTTTATATCCACCGGCTACAAGCTGGAAATCGGCCACCCGCCCGGTGCGCCGTTCTTCATGCTCACGGCCAACCTGTTCTCGCAGTTTGCCAGCGACCCGTCGCAGGTGGCGCTGATGGTGAACATGATGAGCGCGCTGCTGTCGGCGGCCACCATCCTGTTCCTCTATTGGACCATCTCGCACTTGGTGCGGCGGCTGCTCGTCAAGGACTGGAGCGAGCTGACGGCCTCGCGGCTGATAGCCATCGAGGCGTCGGCCATGGTGGGCGCACTCATCTATACGTTCAGCGACACCTTCTGGTTCTCGGCTGTCGAGGGTGAGGTGTATGCCTACTCGTCGGCCTTCACCGCCGTGGTGTTCTGGCTCATACTGAAATGGGAAGACCAGGCCGACCAGCCGCATGCCGACCGCTGGCTGGTGCTCATCATGTATATGACGGGACTGAGCATCGGCGTACACCTGCTGAACCTGTTGTGTCTGCCGGCCATCGTGCTGGTGTATTACTACCGCAAGTTCCCCATCGACGACCCGAAGCGCGACCTGAAGGGCAGCCTCGTGGCCCTGTTCATATCGGTGGTCATTCTGGCTGCCGTGCTCTATGGCGTCGTGCCCGGCATCGTGCAGGTGGGCGGATGGTTCGAGCTGTTGTTCGTCAACGTGCTGGGATGTCCGTTCAACACGGGCGAGATTGTGTATATCGTCCTGCTCATAGGCATCATCATCTGGGCCATCTACGAGACCTACAGCAACGGCGACGACCGTCGGCAGAACATTGCCTTCCTGCTGGCCGTGGCCATGCTAGGCATCCCGTTCTACGGCCACGGATGGATGTCGGTGGCCATCGGCATAGTGGTGCTGGCCGTGCTGTGGTTTGTGCTGCAGTATAAGAAGACCACGCGGCGCGACGACGGCAAGACGGTCAGGATGCCGCTGGTGACCGCCCGCATCAAGAACACGTCGCTGCTGTGCATGCTGATGCTGATGATTGGCTATTCGACATACGCCTTGATCGTGATACGCTCGGCGGCTAACCCGCCCATGGACCAGAACTCGCCCGAAGACATCTTTACGCTGGGCGAATACCTGGGCCGCGAGCAGTACGGACAGCGCCCGCTGTTCTACGGACCGGCATACACGTCGCAGGTGGCCCTGGAGAAGGACGGCGAATACTGCAAGCCCGTCATGACCGAGGGCGACCCCGTGTGGCAGCGCAAGGAGAAGGCGTCGCCCGATGAGAAAGACGAATACTTCGTGGTGCGCACGAAGGATGAATATAAGTATGCGCAGAACATGCTCTTCCCCCGCATGTACAGCTCGGCCCACCGCGCCGCCTACGAGAGCTGGATGGGCGACATCAGCGGCCGGGAGGAGACCTTCGACCGCTGCGGCGAGATGGTGACCGTGAAGATGCCGTCGCAGCTGGAGAATCTGCGTTTCTTCATCAGCTACCAGTGCAACTTCATGTACTGGCGGTACTTCATGTGGAACTTTGCCGGGCGGCAGAACGACCTGCAGGGCAACGGCGAGCTGGAGCACGGCAACTGGCTCAGCGGCTTCGACTGGCTCGACAACTGGAGGCTGGGCGACCAGTCGCAGCTGCCCGACGACCTGAAGGAGAACAAGGGGCACAACGTGTTCTACATGCTGCCGCTGATTCTCGGACTCATCGGACTCTTCTGGCAGTCGCTGGCCAAGCACCATAACAATGCGAAAGACCAGACGGGCATACGGCAGTTCTGGGTGGTGTTCTTCCTGTTCTTCATGACCGGACTGGCCATCGTCATCTATCTGAACCAGACTCCCATGCAGCCCCGCGAGCGCGACTATGCCTACGCCGGCTCGTTCTATGCCTTCGCCATCTGGTGCGGCATGGGCGTGGCAGCCATCATCGAGATGCTGAGGGAAAAGCTGAAGGTGAAGAGCGAAAAGATGGCGGCCGCCGTGGCGTGCGGCATCAGCGTCCTGGGACTGCTGGTGCCCGTGCAGATGGCCTCGCAGACATGGGACGACCACGACCGCTCGGGCCGCTACACGTGCCGCGACTTCGGCCAGAACTACCTGATGTCGCTGCAGCAGGAGGGCAACCCCATCATCTATACCAACGGCGACAACGACACCTTCCCGCTCTGGTACAACCAGGACGTAGAGGGCGTCAGGACGGATGCCCGCGTGTGCAACCTGTCGTACCTGCAGACCGACTGGTACATTGACCAGATGCGCCGCCCGGCCTACGACTCGCCGTCGGTGCCCATCACGTGGGAGCGCATAGAATACTGTGCCGGCACCAACGAGTACGTGCGCATCGAGCCGGAGATGGAAGCCATGGTGAGGGAGTATTACCAAGAGCACCCCGACGAGGCCCGGCGGCAGTTCGGCGACGACCCGTTCGAGCTGAAGAACGTGCTGAAGCACTGGGTGCGCTCGACGAACAGCGACCTGCACGTCATTCCCACCGACACCGTATATATGACCATCGACAAGGATGCCGTGCGCCGCAGCGGCATGCTCATCGCCGGCGACTCGATACCCGACCGCATGGTCATCTCGCTCAAGGGAAAGAGCGCGCTCTATAAGGGCGACCTGATGATACTGGAAATGCTGGCCGAGTGTAACTGGACACGGCCTATCTACGTGGCCGTCAGCGTGGGCGAGGACAACTACATCAACCTGGGCGACAACACCATCACCGAGGGGCTGGCCTACCGCATCACACCGTTCACCACCAGCATCGGAGGCAGACCCGTGCCCGGCATGAAGAACTTCGACACGGAGAAGACCTACGACAACGTGATGCACCGCTTCAAGTTCGGCGGCATCGACAAGAAGGGCATCTACCTGGACGAGACCGTCATGCGCATGTGCTATACGCACCGCCGCACCATGGCCAAGCTGGCTATGGAGCTGATGAACGAAGGCAAGGACAAGAAGGCCGCCGAGGTGCTGAGGTACACGGCGAAGGTGATTCCGGCGTACAACGTGCCGCACAACTACTCGTCGGGCTCGCTCGACATGGCCCGCGTATGGGGCATGCTGGGACAGAAGCAGGAGGCGATGGACATCATCGGCAAGCTATGGCTCAACTCCATCCAGTACATGCGGTGGTACTGCTCGCTG
The DNA here is from genome assembly GCA_947165435.1 of uncultured Prevotella sp. GTDB lineage: Bacteria > Bacteroidota > Bacteroidia > Bacteroidales > Bacteroidaceae > Prevotella. The sequence goes on along the minus strand of CAMVAI010000027.1, from coordinate 6,715 downwards.
GAAGGCATGCGCTTCGAGTCGGCAGAGAACGACGTGCTCATGCACTTCTACGTGCTGCAGCAGGTGGCATCGGTGGCTGAGAGCATCGACCGGAAATGGTACGAGAAGCATCTGCCCGAACTGACCACCCTGGCCGACATCTATCAGCAGAAGGGCGGACAGCTGTACGAAGAATAAGTAGTGTCAGCACAGACAGACCATTTACGAGTATTAAGTAGTGTTCATAGAGCAACCATCCCACTGGTTACGCTGGCTCTACCCGAAGGCACTCTGGCGTATGGACCCGCGAGAACGGGCAGTATATCTGACGTTCGACGACGGGCCTATACCCGAGGCGACGCCCTATATCCTGGACTTGCTGAAGCAGTACGGCATTAAGGCGACGTTCTTCATGGTGGGCGACAATGCACGGAAGTACCCCGAGCTGCACCAGCGCGTGGTAGCCGAGGGGCACCGCATCGGCAACCATACCCACAACCACTTGGGCGGTCTGCGCCACACCGTGCGTGAGTACAGCTACAACGTGGAGAAGGCCAACGCCTACCTGCACACCAATCTGGTGCGACCGCCCCACGGATGGATGCGCCACGACCAGTATGCGTGGCTCAGCCGTAAGTTCAAGATTGTGATGTGGGACCTCGTCACCCGTGACTACTCCAAATGGATGACTGCCGACGACGTGCTGAACAACGTGAAGCGGTACGCCAGGCCGGGCAGCATCATCACCTTCCACGACTCGCTGAAAAGCATAGAGAAGCTGCGTACCGCCCTGCCACTGGCCATCGAGTGGCTCATGGCAGAGGGGTACGCCTTCAAGATTTTCGATTAGAACTTTTATATCACGAATTTTTTTCAACCACGGATTACACGGATTTCACTAACTGAGCTTTCCACCTTTTTCTTTCAACCACGGATTACGCGGATTTCACTAACGTATATCGACCGCCAAGGGGTTGCGGAGCTGGTTGCGGAGGTCGTCGATACAGAGCAGCCAGTGAGCCTCGTTGGGTACGTCGTAGCTGCTCCATGCCGCCCCGGCATAGTAGGTGAGGGGCTGTCCGCTGTAGTTGTCGATGATGCCCACCGCATGGCTGTGGCTGCCCTCAAGGACGGCGGTACGGTTTGCACCGTCGGGGAAGAGCACACCCACATAGATTTGCGAGTGATGGCGCGTGGGGTTGTCGGTGGGGTCGGTGTATGCCACGTAGTCGCTGCCCAAGAGCGGCAGCCGGTGGTCGTGGAGCACCACGCCGGTGGCAAAGCTGACGGGCCGTGCGATGCTGTCGTACCATACCGTGATGCGACTGAAGTGCGACCCCTTGTCGAGCACGATGCGCCGGTGCTCCGTCTGTCCGTCGGCGTTCGCACCGTAGTCCAGCTCGGCGGTGAAGCGCAGCGGTCCGTTGTCCAGTATGCGACAGGTCTGGTAGCAGTAGGGGAACACGAGCAGGCCGTCCTTCATCAGTGCCGGGGCGCCGCAGCCCAACGTGGGGCCTACGCCGTAAGCATCCATGCCGTTGCCGTGGTCCAGGTGGAACGACGTGAGCAGGTCTATACGTCGCGCCTCGTCTTTCTTGCCGGCCTTGCGCAGCGAGTCTTCCTGCTGGTTGCCTTCGTGGTCGATGCGGTAGCGCTCGGCCACCACCAGGTCGGGGGTGTTCTTCACCCATACGTCGGTGCCGAACGACCGTTCGCCGCTGTGTTGCAGGGCCGGACCATAGACACGGTAGGCGGCACGGTCGTTCTCCCATGCCAGGTCGTCTTTGCGCAACGGATAGACGGCCCCCTGCACATAGCTGCGCGGCTGGCGGGGCGTGCCCTTGCTGATGCGGAACACGGCCTTGTCTTCGGGCTTTACCGCAACGTCGATGAGCAGCAGGCTGTCGTAGGTACACTGGTAGTCAACCTCCTGTCCGAAGGCGTTGCGAACGACGAACGCGTCGTCCTTGCCGATGGCCAGTCGTTGGCGGACGGTCTGTAGGTCGATAGTCACCACCTCCTGCCGTTGTCGGTCGGTAGTGTTGCTTACGGTGATGGTTACGTCGGCAGCCTGCAGCATTTGCAGACTGCACAGCAGCCACGTGGTGATGAAGAGTCGGTGTGTCATTCTGTTGGTGTATTTGGAGACTCGGTGTGTCATTCTGTTGGTGTATTTGATAATTCGGTGTATCATTCTATCGTGTATTTAAGTGTTCCTTTCAATGAGTTGCCCTTGACGGTCAGAACGATGCGGTAGAGGTGGCTGCCCCACAGCTGCTGCAGCACAGGGTCGAGGCGGTGGCTGATGTCTTCGACGGTGGCGTCCATCTGTCGGCTGTCATAGTCGATGTGGTGGCGGCCTATCTCGATGCGGCCCGCTGTCGTGACGGTGGCCTTGACCGGCGTGACGAACATCAGCTGCGTGGGAGACTGCCAGGAAGCCAGGCGGTACGATTCGGTCACCGTCACCGTCCCCTCGGCCTTGGCACGTTCCGTGCTTCCGTCCTTGGCACGTGCCTTGCTCCCGCCCCTGACACGTACCGTGCGCAGCCACTGCTCTACACCGGCGTCCTTCGGGTAGGCACCGCTGATGTCGAGCGTCAGTTGGCCCGGCCGGTGCTGTACCACACGGGCGGCATACTGCTTGCCGTCGTGCTGCGAGTAGCCGTTGATGCGTGGCAGGTTGTGGTAGTCTGACTGCATGGTCCATATCTCGTAGCGCTGCTTCGAGAAGGTCTTAGCCGTGTATTCACCCACGCCGGGGTCGATGAGCAGCGGCTCACCGTCGGCATAGACGATAAAGGAGCCCACGTCGTTGTGGTTATGGTTCTCGCCGTTGTGCCCTCCCTTGACGGCCACGAAGGGCTCGCGAGCCGTCATCACCTGCAGGTCGGGCAGCCATACATCGGTCATGTGGGGCTCGCGGGGCTGTTGGCGCAGCAGCGGCTGCACATGGCTGAGCAGCAGCAGCTCGCGGGACAGCGACGGCCAGTTGCCGCTCTTGTCGTAAAGCTGTGCCGGGTGGTGTATGAAGTCGCTCTGCCGTGCCACGTAGGCGGCGTAGGCCTGCATGGTCTGGTCGCCGGTCACGAGTCCGAAGGGATAGGCAATGTTGATGTTCAGCATGGCTTTGTTGCCGTGGGCGTCGGCAAAGTTGACGGCATAGCCGTTGCCTATATACATCTTATATATATAGGCCTCCATGGCCTTGAGCTTCTCCATGTGGGTGGCCATGAAGCCGGCATGCGGGGTGGCCTGCAGCAGGTAGAGCGTCTCGAAGAGCGAGGCGGCGGCACGGTCCCAGTAGTGTGGGCCTTCGTCGCAGCCGCCGTCGGCCGGGTAGGCATCCATGAACGCTTCGCAGGCTTTCACTATCTGGCTGAGTCCGTCGTTGCGGCGCGCCTCGTCGTGCTCGCAGAACAGGATGCACGCCAGCCAGTTGCTGCATATCCAGGGATTCCAGTTCATGCCGGCGGTCTTCCACCAGTATTTGTGTTTCACCGCCGGGGCCAGTATGCGTCGGCTCACCTCCTGGTCGATGCGCTTGGTGAGCAGCGGCGAGAAGCGGTCCAGCTCGTCGGCCAGCACATAGCGGGTGTAGGCCACGAGCGCCGCCGTCTCGGCATTGAACAGATCTACCGTCTGGTCTTCGCTGCGCGGCAGCTCGGTCTTGTAGTGGGCGGGCAGCCCCCACCAGGTCTCTTCCATCATGCTCTGCAGGCCGTCGATGATGGCGGGCAGGAAGCGGCGCTGCCCCTCGGCTATCTCGCCCATCACCAGGGCGGCCAGCTGGCGACGCTTGCCGAACAGCTGCTGTTCGTAGTTGACGCGGTTGCCCGTTTTCTTGTATTCGGCAAACACCGTGGCGGGCAAGCTGCTCCACCCCCGGGCGGCATACTGTTCGGCATATTCCACGTAGCTCCTGCGCATCGTCTCCGGCAGGGAGTCGCGCCAATAGTTGTCGCCCCACCGAGGGGGCAGCACCGGGCGGGCGTGGGCTACGGCGGCCATACACCCCACCACCACGGTCAGCAGAAAGCGGTATATCGTCTTCGTCATCAAGAATGGTTTTATTCTTCAAATGGTCTGTTACTGTAGTTCGTTTTGTGGATGCAAAATTAGTGAAAACATAGCAAAGCGCCAAAGAAAAAGCCGTGCAAAACGTTAAATAAACGTAAATCTTCGGTTTCTGCCGTTTCGTTATGCACGCGTTCCAAGGAAAAGCCGTACCTTTGCAGTCCGATTATTGGGGAGAGACTTAGAATCCCCGTGAGCCGTGTGTAAATAGTGGTGTCTTTGGCCGGGCATTGCGGTTTGTGAATCATGGTTCAGCACAGACGTTAGACTGCAGCAGAGAGTTAGACCTTTGCCGTGGGCTGTATGTGCATAATAGAGAAAATAAACAATGTTTTTTAGTAGTAAAATTAACAAGAAGAAATGAACACTTTAAGTTACAAGACCGTTTCCGTCAGCAAGGAAGCTGCTCGCGAGCAGAAGGAATGGGTGGTTATCGACGCTACCGACCAGGTGGTAGGCCGCCTCGCCTCGAAAGTGGCTAAGATTATTCGCGGAAAGTACAAGCCCACCTTCACTCCCAACCAGGACTGTGGCGACAACGTCATCATCATCAACGCCCAGAAGGTGGTATTCACTGGTAAGAAAGAGACCGACAAGGTTTACACGCGCTACACGGGCTATCCCGGTGGCCAGCGTTTCAACACGCCTGCCGAGCTGCGCAAGAAGCCCTTTGGTGTGGAGCGCATCCTGAAGCACGCCGTCAAGGGCATGCTGCCCAAGGGTCCCCTCGGCCGCGCCCTGCTGAACAACCTCTATGTCTATGAGGGAACAGAGCACCCCCACGAGGCCCAGAAGCCCAAGGCTATCGACATCAACCTCTACAAGTGATAAAAGGTAAATTGTAAATCATTAAACAGCAAATAATCAAGATGGAATACATCAACGCAATAGGTCGTCGCAAGAGCTCGGTAGCTCGCGTTTATCTGTCAGAGGGTACTGGCAAGATTACGATCAACAAGAGAGACTTGGAAGTTTACTTCCCCTCAGCCATTCTGCAGTATGTGGTGAAGCAGCCCCTGGAGCTGTTGGAGGTGGCCGAGAAATATGACATCAAGGCCAACCTCGACGGTGGTGGCTACACCGGTCAGAGCCAGGCCCTGCGTCTGGCCATCGCCCGTGCGCTCGTGAAGGTGAACGCCGAGGACAAGAAGAACCTGAAGGACCACGGCTTCCTGACCCGCGACTCTCGTGAGGTGGAGCGTAAGAAGCCCGGACAGCCGAAGGCTCGTCGCCGCTTCCAGTTCAGTAAGCGTTAATGTTCTGTGGTTGGTTGATAGTGGAGAGTGGATAGTTATGATGACTTTCTACCATCCAGTATCGACACAGAATATTACTGAACACAGTTTAGTATCTAAACCAATGGGATTTATGGTTCGAAGTGTGTTTGGATGAGGTAATCAGAGCTCTCCACTCTTCACTATCAGCTATCAACTACTCATGGGTTGATTCTAAGAAGAATTAAAAAAGAAAGTAAACAACTTAAAAAAAGAAAGCAAAACAATGGCAAGAACAAATTTTGACCAACTGCTGCAGGCCGGCTGCCACTTCGGCCACCTGAAGCGCAAGTGGAACCCCGCTATGGCTCAGTACATCTACACCGAGCGTAACGGCATCCATATCATCGACCTCCACAAGACCGTAGCCAAGATTGACGAGGCTGCAGACGCATTGAAACAGATTGCCAAGAGCGGCAAGAAGATACTGTTCGTCGCTACTAAAAAACAGACTAAGGAAATCATCGCCGAGAAAGCTCAGAGCGTGGGTATGCCTTACGTCACAGAGCGCTGGCCGGGCGGCATGCTGACCAACTTCCCGACCATCCGCAAGGCCGTAAAGAAAATGGCGAACATCGACAAGCTGATGCAGGACGGCACCTATGCCAACCTGTCGAAGCGCGAGCTGCTGCAGATTACCCGTCAGCGCGCCAAGCTGGAGAAGAACCTCGGTTCCATCGTCGATCTGAACCGTCTGCCCTCTGCCCTGTTCGTGGTAGATGTGCTGAAGGAGCAGATTGCCGTCCGCGAGGCTAACCGTCTGGGCATCCCCGTGTTCGGTATCGTTGACACCAACAGCGACCCGAAGAACATCGACTTCGTGATTCCCGCCAACGACGACGCCAAGGACTCTGTCGAGGTGATTCTGGGTGCCTGCTGCGCCGCCATCAACGAGGGTATCGAGGAGCGCAAGGTAGAGAAGGCCGACGAGAAAGCTGCCGAGGCTCAGGCCGAGGCCGATGCCGACGAGGCCAAGCCCAAGCGTCAGGCCCGCAAGCCCCGCAAGGAGGCTGAGGCTCCCGCTGCCGAGAGTGTTGAGGCTCCCGCTGCTGAGGCTCCCGCTGCTGAAGAGGTCGCAGAGTAATCCAAGCCCCCTAAGTTAGGGGGATGGGGTCTGAACAAGCGCAGACCGCCAATCTCCCTAACTCAACATCAAACATAACAATCACATTTATAAGGTCTGGTTTCCGCTTGTTCAGACCCCCATCCCCCCTAACTTTGGGGGCTAAAATTATGGCTATTTCAATAGACGATATCAAAAAGCTTCGCGCCATGACCGGTGCCGGTCTGGCAGACGTGAAGAAGGCACTGACCGAGGCCGAGGGCGACTTCGACAAGGCCAAGGAACTGCTCCGCGAGCGCGGACTGGCCATCGCTGCCAAGCG
>CAMVAI010000026.1 GCA_947165435.1 uncultured Prevotella sp. | reverse complement strand
AAGCCTGTAGCTAGCGTTCATCCTGAGCCAGGATCAAACTCTACATTGTAAAATTCTGTATCATTCGGCACCGTACGGCAAAGCCGTGCGGCACACTATGTTCTCTGTGCCCAGAACGCTCTATCCGGTAGCATAAAAAGAATTGTATTGACGGTTCGTTCAATATTACCCGAGAGCATCCACATCCCTCAACGGAACAGGTGCTCCCGCTTCTTGTACTACTCTTTCTCTGTCTTATGTAAGCTTCTCAAAGAACTCTTTTCTTGGTGACCTCCAGAGGCGTAACCCCTGAAAGCGGATGCAAAGGTACGACTATTTTTCGAATCACCAAACTTTTTCGAGAAAAAAATGCGTTTTTTATGAAAAAAAATATTTTTAGAGTCATTTTTTATGTGGAAATTGGCTTTACACCTTATTATATATTATAGAGAGACGGTCAAATATGTCTTAGCAACACTCGCGATAAGAGCGAAAAAAAAGACTCTGACACGAAGCCATGCAAATGCTGCTTCGTGTCAGATTTCCTAAAAAGTGGCTATACACCGTCCTATTCTAGCAGGGACGTTTCTTCGGGAGGTTGAACACATCCTGCACTTCTTTCATCTGAGCCTCAGTCATGCCATCGGGTTCAGAACCCATGTTGCGGGCACACAGATAGATGTTGGCAGCCTTGCAGAGCACGTCAGTCTGGTCGAAGGCATCCATGATGTCCTGGCCGACGGCGACGGTACCGTGCTTCTCCCACATCACCACATCGTGTGTCTTGATCTGCTCCAGCGTAGCCTTTGCCAGTTCAACGGACGAAGGCAGAGCATAGGGTACAATGCCAATACCCAGCGGAGCAAAGGCCAGCGTCTCGGGAATCATCGACCAGAGCACACGCGTCATCTCATCGCCTTTCAAGAAACGCTGGATATGGCTCATGGCCACGAGTTCGATAGGATGCGTGTGCAAGGTAGCCTTGTAGCACGAACCGGTCTCTAACAAGTAGTTCTGCAGAGCCAGGTGAGTGGGTAACTCACTGGTAGGCACTACATTCACGTCGGCAATGACCTCATAGGAAGCGCAGTCGTCGCAGATACGGATAATCGAACCGTTCTGCATGGGTTCCTTAGCAAGGTCGCGCATGCGTTTGCCCGTTCCCTTGCAATAGAAATATTTCCCTTTCAGGTAAGGCAGCGTCATGCCAACCTGTTTGACAGGAGCAATGGCCGGCATGGCCTTGCACTCGTCGTCCATATACTCGGTTACGTTGACAGTGATGTTTCCACCGTTACGTTCTGCCCAACCTTTCTGCCAGAGGTAGCCCGTCACCTCGGCAATCTGATACACCACCGCTTTCAATTCGGGGCGGCCTTCTAAAATTGATTTCATTTATTTTATTTTTTACGATGTTACGATATTGCGGTATTTCGGTATTTCGCTTAATAGTTAATAATTATCTCCGTAGCGTTCGCGAGTGATGTCGTCCAGTGCACGGCCACGCGTATTGGGCACGCCCATGAAGCCCACCACCAACGAGATGCAGAGCAGGGCTATCATGCAGAAGGCTGCAACAGTGAAACCCTCGCCATTGTCGCCATAGATATAGGTAAAGATGAGTCCCCAGATGGCCGAGAGGCCACGCACGATGAAGAACATCAGTCCCTGAGCACCGGCACGGAACTTGGCAGGGAACAGCTCGCTGCCCCACAGCGCATAGAAAATCTGCGGTGACGAACCACCCTGTACACCCCAGAGAATGGCAAAGAGCCACAGCCCCATCATGCCGTTGACGCCGATGGTGACGATGACCAGCCAGGCGGAGATAGCCACCAGCAGCCCGAAGGTATAGATGAGCTTATGAGAAGTCTTGTCGATAAGCTTCGACACGATGAATGTCACACCGACGATGATAGCCCACTGTATGCAGTTCATCCAGTTGGCCTGCTCGTTGCTCACCCCGCCTGCCGTCTCGTAGATATGCGGTTGGAAGAATCCCATCACCGATGCCACGAGGTTCCACGTCAGGTAGATAGTAGCCAGGAAGCATACCGTCTTAACGGCAATACTGTTGGAGAACAGCACCTTGATATTGTCAATCAGACCAGCCTGCTTCGACTTGTTGGCCTCAAACTCCGCACTCTCCTGCAGCTGTCGCTGTAGGTTCCAAGCGATAAAGGCCACGACAAACAGCGAGAAGAACACGATGCGCGACGAGAAGGCGTTGACAGCCTCTGCCGACATGTCGCTGCCACCAAAGAGATGAGCGACAGCCTCCACCCATCCGAACAGATAGCCGCCGGGGGCGAAGAGCATACCGAGCAGAAGGATGCACATCGGTCCGAAACCCCACGACATCTGTGAGATACAGATGTTACGACCGCGGTTGTTCACCTCGGACGATTCGGAGATATAGGTCCACGATGCCGGCACCCCCACACCCACGGAGATGCCCGTGATGAGGAAGCCGCAGAGCAACATGGGGAAGTTGACGCTGAACATCACCGTCAGCACACCCACCATATAGACCAGCATATTATAGGTGAAGATGAACTTACGCCCATACTTGTCGGCCAGGAAGCCACCTATGATGGCCCCGATGGCAGCACCGAGACAGTTGGCCGAGATGAAGTTGAGCCAACCGAGGTGTACCTCAGAGAGTCCGAGGTAGTTCTGCCACAGGGTCAATCCGGAAGCGCCAGCCACAATAGCACCGGCATCGAGGTAATTAGTGAGAGACACCGCGATGGTGCTCTTCAAAGATCCAGAATTAGCCATTTGGTATTTCGTTGTTTCGTTGTTTCGTTGTTACGGTATTTCGTTATTACGATATTACGTTATTACGATATTTCGGGATTCCGATATTTCGGGATTTCCGGGATTTCGGGATTTTCGGGATTCCGGGATTCCGTTATTATCTGCAAACTACGTCACACTCGATGTTCAGAATCTTGGCTACCTTCAGGATGGTGTCGATGTGGTGACCCACGGCGGCTGCCATGTGGTGGGTAGGACCGGCCTCGCTCCACTTGTTGACGAACTCACGGCAAGGCAGCGAGAACTTCGTGCGCATGTTGGTATCGCCAAACATGAAGATTTCGCCTTCCTCGTTGACACCCTCTGCGGCCACGAATTTAAAGACACCGTTCTTGTCCTGCGTGATGGCCAGATAGGTGACAGGGCCTACAGGAGGATAGAACTGCGTGAGATAGCCGCCACCGGTCTTGCCGTGGAACACGGGCACAATCTTCATCGTGGGCTTGTGAGCCTGCGAGATGTCGTAGTCGCCAGAGCCGGAGTGACCGATGATGCAGATGTCCTTCGGGAAGTCAATGCTATACATCTCAGCCAGCGTGCCCGTACCACTGATGGTCTTCAGGATCGACATGGCCATAGCCACCTTCATGTCGCCCTCCACGGCGCAGGCCGTATGCTGCTTGATGAGCATCGAGAAGGCGGGAATCAGCATTGAGTCGAGCTTGCCGGCCACGCCCTGTGCGAAGCCTGCATAGTGAGAGGCAATCATGCCGAGTTTCTCGTCCTTCACCCACTGCTCGAATGCGACGACATACTTCGCCATGTCCCATACTTTCTCGATGGTGCCGCCACCCTCAATCTCGAAGGTGTCGAGGATGTCCTGTGCCTTGGCGCGGATAGCCTCCTCGTCGGTGATATTGTCGGCAATGGCCCACATCTGCTCCCAGTCGAACTGCTTGGTATAGACGAACATACGGTGATAGAGGTTGGTCTCGTCGATGTAGAGGTCCATCATGCCGGGATACGGACGGCCGATCTGTGCGATGTTGGTATCGCGGAAGCGGCGGCGCACCTGTGCGGCACGGCACCAGTCTTCAATCTCAGCCTGTACGCCGGGGTCGCCACCTTCTACAACGCCGGTGATGACTGCCGAGCGCTTGCCGGCACGGTTCAGGTCGGCCACCATCTCACCGATGGCACCACAGGCATAGAGGTCGCCCAGCCACGTGGGGATGTCGGTCTTGGCATAGTCGGGAGCCAACTTCTTCTGCAGGTTAACGATGACCACGGGCACATCCAGGTCGCGCACGGCGGGCAGCATATTATAAGAGGTGCAGTAGGTAAGCATCTGCAGGATGACAAGATCCACATCGGCAGCGCGGAACTTGTCGCCGGCAGCCATTGACTGCTCCTTGGTGGTCACCATGCCGCCATCGATAATCTCAATGCTGTCGGGCAGTGTCTTCTTGAAGTCTTCATACTGCTGCTCGAAGTTAGGAACGAGCTGTGGGAACTGAGGCAGGTAAGCCTGCAGGGCGATAGAGAACACGCCCACCTTTGCTTTGGTTTCAACTAATGGTTTAGCCATAATGAAGCCCCCCTCTTATCCCCCGAGAGGGGGGAAGACCAAAATGGGGGTAACGGGTCTTTGGATTAATATTTTTTTGATTTATTTTTTGCTGACAATCGACAGGAATTTCTCGTAAGCAGCATCCCATGCTGCCTGATCCTTCGTAGGATGATAGGCCACCATGTCAACCGAATTGGCAATGATGCGGCGCATCTCCCAGATGTCGGCCACGTCGCCGCTGGCCTTGGCCTGCAGCATGATGTTACCGATGGCTGTACACTCCTGCGGCCCGGCCAGCACTTCCACGCCCAGTGAGTCGGCCGTGAACTGTGTGAGATATTTATTCAGCGAGCCACCACCGATGACATGCAGCACGCTGAGTTCGAAGTCGGCAAATTCCTTCAGCCAGTTGAACACCTGACGATAGCGCAGAGCCAGCGAGTCGAAGATGCAGCGGCAGATTTCCGCCGGCGACTCGGGCACATCCTGTCCCGTCTCGCGGCAATACTGCTTGATGGCTTCAATCATCGACGGGGGATTGGCGAACGCCTTGTCGTCGGGGTTGATGATGCTGCGGAAAGCCTCAATCTGCATGGCCGACCCTTGCAACTCCGGATGCGACAGCTTGCGCACCTCTTCGGGCCACTCCTTGCGGCACCGCTCATAGAGCCACATGCCGCAGATATTCTTCAAGAAGCGCGTAGTGCCCTCGATACCGCCCTCGTTGGTGAAGTTCAGTTCATAGGAGCGGTCGTTGATGACAGCATGCTTCGTCTCGATGCCCATCAGGCTCCATGTGCCGCTACTCAGGTAGGCAAAGCGCTCGTCCTTGGCAGGTACGGCAGCCACGGCACTGGCGGTGTCATGCCCCGGCACGGCAATCACCGGCACCGGGCCTAAGCCCGTCATCTTCTGTACCTCCTCTGTCAGCACGCCAATCTGCTCGCCGGGCTGTACCATACGTCCAAACTGCTCACGAGTCAGTCCTACGCTTGCCAGCAGTTTCTCCGACAGGTCGCCGGTACGCGGGTCGAGCATCTGACTGGTCGAGGCTATTGTGTATTCGCATACAGCCTCGCCCGTCAGCATCCACGACAGGGCATCGGGCACGAAGAGAATCTTCTTCGCCATCTTCAGTGCCACATTGCCATCCTGCTGCATGGCATAGAACTGGAAGAGCGAATTGAAGTTCATAAACTGGATGCCGGTAATGTCATACACATCCTTTTTGGGCACTACCTTGTCCAAATACTCCTCCATGCGCCCGAAGGTATGCGGGTCGCGATAAGCCACGGGATTGCGCAGCAGAGCACCATCCTCGCCGACAAACACGAAGTCAACGCCCCATGTATCGATACCGATGCTGGTTATCTCGATGCCCCGCTTGGCAACAGCCTGCAGGCCTTTGATCATCTCGAAATAGAGCGCATAGATGTCCCAGTAGAAGTGTCCGCCCGTCTCAATCAGGTTATTAGGAAACCGGGTTATTTCCTCCTGTTCCAGCCGACCGTTGGCGAGGGTGCCCAGGATGGTACGCCCACTGGTTGCACCAAGGTCAACGGCAAAATAATATTTCTTGTTTTCCATTTTATTGTAAAGGTAGTAGTTTGTTTTGTTCGGGCAAAGTTACTAATTTTGTCGGAGATACAAACAATTTCTTACACAAATTTATCTTAAAAGATGTAATTCTCCTCATTTCTTTTCTGATAGCCACCGGTTTCGACCTACTTCTGCCCCACGGCATCCGGCAGATAATAGCCAAGATGGGGAGGCTGGTTATAGGCCGTATTCTGCCAGGCAATGCCCAGCCGGTAGATGTTGTCATGCATCAATGTGGGCACTGCATACTCTGTCGGGATATTGGTAGTAAAGATGTTCAGGTGGGCGGCATCACGCTCATCCCAGAGAATGACCTCTTCACGCCAGTCACCAAACAGGTCGGCCTGCAGGCAGGGCGTAGCTTTGGTCCAGTTGTTCGACACCGAGTGCCCCATCTCACACATCAGTTTCCCGTTGCTCATCGGCAGCGGCACCGCCTTCTCGCCATCCCACTTCTCCACGAACGACGGGAAGTGCGGACGCTCATGGCGGTTAGCCAGCAACTCGTCCTGCAGGTCGCCGTCCCAGTAGATACGGAAGTTGATAGACGGCCGGTTCTCCGAGATGGCATTGCCGTGAATATCCCTGACCAGCCGCTTCTCCGAATGCCAGAACTCAAAGCCCCGGTGGTTGCCGTCAATGTCGGCAGCCAGTCCGCGCCCGGTATCTATGCCGGCCGTCTCGTAGAACAGCTTCTCGCCAGTCCGTGCGTCACGCAGGTCGGCACCGTAGGGCCGTTCCTCGTGTACCATGAAGAACTCCAGCCCCGGCCGGTCAGGATCCAGGTCGCTCAGATGGGTGGCATCGCCATGCCCCAGTCCCGTAGAATAGAGCAGCGTACCGTCGTTGTTGACAGCTGCCGAGCCGTAGGTTATCTCATCGCAGCCGTCGCCATCCACGTCGCCCACGGACAGCGAGTGCGCTCCCTGTCCATATGCCGTAGCCTCCAGTCCGCGATACCATTGTTGCTTGCCGTTCCGGTCGATGACATAGTATTCGTGTGGTGTCGTCGAGGCATGCAGCCACTTCGTGGAAAGCCGCTGCCCGTCAAAGTCAACCGCCCACAGGTGCGAGGGGGTGTAGTAGCCCCGGCACATCACCGCCGACGGCCTGCCCTGCGGTCCGTCGAGCCATGCCACACCGGCCAGGAAACGCTCGCCACGGTTGCCCACGACAGCCTTGTCGCCCCATCCGTCCTTGTCGTAGGCGGCATCGCCACCCGTTCCGAAGGCACGGTTCGGCCGATAGTAGATGGTGTGTATGGCCCGTCCCGTCTGTCCGTCGAAAACCGTCAGGTATTCCGGCCCGCTCAGTATGCGCCCCCGCTCGTTACGGTAGTCGGCACTGTTGTCCGCCTGTTGTATCTCCTGCTCGGTAGCTGCCTCGGTGACATATCGCCCCGTACCGTCCACCGACCCGGGTGCCGTCTTGCAAATCAGCTCGGCCCGTCCGTCGCGGTCGAAGTCATATACCATGAACTGCGTATAGTGTGCCCCGGCACGGATATTCTTTCCGAGGTTGATACGCCAGAGATATTTACTGTTTTCGGATTGACTATTTACGATTTTTCCGTCCATCACCGACCTATCGCCCATGGCATAGCAGTCGATGATGACATCGCCCGTAAACCCGTCACGCGAATTGTCCGCCGCGTTCGACGGGTCCCATTTCAGGAACAGCTCATACCGCCCGTCGCCGTCCACGTCGCCCACCGAGCAGTCGTTGGGGGTATAACGATAGCGCCGGCCCCCCACTTCGCCACCCTGCGGGCGACTCACCGGGATGCTGCGATACAAGTCGGCCCACGGTGTCGCCACAGCCGATGTCTCCATCGTGCTGCCATGGGCTATGACCTGGTAGCTGTTCTTCTCGCTGCCGCTGCCATCCACATAGTTGGTCACCGTCAGCCCCTCGGCAATCTTCTTGCCGTCGCGCAGCAAGTCGAAGGAGACGCCTTTCGGGTCGGTACCCAACAGTCGCCAACTGACAAACACCCCCTGCCGTTCTGCCGGCAGGGCCACCACGCCACGGTCCAGCCGCTCCATCTGCTGTGGGAACGTCCGGTACTGTTGTGCGGCCACTGTCAGCGCACAGCCCATCATCGTTAAGCCTATCAGTCGTTTCATGTGTCTATTTCTTTTTCAGGTAGTTGGCCAATGCACTCTTGTTCTCGCGCAGCCCCTTGGCAATGCTCTGGGCATTCGTCTTGGCACCCAGCAGCGACGTGTGCGTGTGGTCGTGGTTGAAGTATTTCATCGCCTTCTCCTTCTTGCCGCACTTCTTGTCTAAGAAGTCGGCCGTGATGTTATGCAGGTCCACAAATTCAACACCCGTCTCCTCGGCCACCTCGCGATACCATTTGCCATACGTGTCGTTGCGGCGTTCTATCTTGCCGTCCTTCCATTCGTTACGCGGCGTCAGCGACACCAGTATCGGCGTGGCACCTTTTTCCCGCACATCCTGGATGAACTTCTTCAGATACCAGCCGAACGAATAGACCACCTCGTAGCTGCCCACCTGTGCGTTCGACTTCAGCTTCTGGTCTATCACGTTCTGCTTCGACAAGTCCTCCTTTGCAGCCTGCATGCGATACACGTGGCAAGTGTCCTTGGCCGTGGCAATAGCGGCACGGTATTTCGGTTTGTCGATGGCCCCGATGTCGTTATGTCCGAATTGGATGAGCACGAAGTCGCCGGGCTTCAGCGAGTTATACACTTTCTCCCAGCGGCCCTCGTTCAGGTACGAGCGGCAGCTGCGCCCCGCCATGGCGGCATTCACGATGTCTATCTTCGTCTCGTCAAAGATGGTGTTCGCCACGGCTCCCCATCCCCACATGCCGTTCGGGTCGCTGTCGCTGTTCTTCACCGTACTGTCACCGGTAATAAAGACCACCGGTTTGCCCTCTGTGCGCGTCAGGTCATACACCGGCAGCTGCACATTACGCATCATGGCCTTCAGTGGGTTCAGTGCCGGGTTGTGGCTCGCCATCAGTCCCTCGGCAGCCGACCGTGCATTCATCATCGCGCCGAACCGGCTCGTGTGTATCTTGTCTAAGAAGAAGTGGTAGCCCGTCTTCCACGGTCCGTAGCTGTCCAGCTTCTTGCCCGAAATCTCGTTCAGATCCACGAAGGGCACGCCCTCCTCGGCAGCCACCTGCATCAGCCACTGCGTGTGCGGCTTGCGCACTATCTTCCCCTTGTCGTCGTAGGCGTTGCGCGGTGTCAGCGACATCAGGATGGGGTTGCCTCCTTTCGCGCGTACATCATTAATATACTTACGCATGTATCCTCCATACGTATAGACCGTCTCTTTCTCGCCGGTCTCCTTGATGGTCACGTTCATCGTGTCGCAGCCCACACCGGGAATGCTGGCCCGCGCCCTACCCTCGTCGTACGGTCCGTTGTCGTTGTGTCCTATCGAGATAATCACCCAGTCGCCCGGGCGTATAGCCTCCTTCACAGGCTGCCACAGCTTATTATAAAAGGTACGACTGCTCATGCCGCCCAGGGCCTGGTTCTCGACGGTAATCTTCGTCGGGTCGAAGTATTCGTGGGCATAGTATCCCCATCCCCACTGTCCGTTGTTGCCGTTGCCCAGCGTACCCGTGCGCATGGTCGAGTTGCCAATCAGGAACAACACCGGGTTCTGCCCCCTGCGGCTCGACCCCGGCACGGGGCGTGCCGTCATCGCCTTGGCAATGCTGTCGGGCGTATTGTCCACCACGCCGTTCACGTCTTTCACTCCACGGCGGTCTGTCACCTGTGCCGTTGCCGTCATGGCTGTCACGGCCAGCAGGCCTAAAATCAGTTTTCTCATTTTCTTTATCTTGTTTTAGGATTCGTACTTTGAACGTGCAAACTTACACATTTTTTTTCTTTTTCGTGCCAAATTAAAACAAAATTATAACAAAAGGGCAAAAAAAAGCCAAATTATTTTTTCAAAAACTAAAAAATGTTTATATTTGCACCCGCTTAAGCAAACACGTAGAATCTACTAACTTCTAATTTATGGATAAAACAAATTTGATTAAAGGGACTGTCATGCCATTTGCCATGATGTGCTCTGTCATGCTCTTTACCCCCCCGATGGCGGGTATGCAGAATGCTTACGCTTCTGTCCAGCAGCAAGGCACCGTCACCGGTACGGTCGTTGACAGTCAGGGCGAACCAATCATTGGTGCCAGCGTGGTCATCCTTGGTGGAAAGACCGTCCAAGGAACGGTAACAGACTTTGACGGTAACTTTACGCTGAAAGTTGCTCCCGGCACCCAGTTGAAAATCTCTTACGTCGGCTACAAAGACCTGACGGTCAAGGCCACCAACAACATGAAGCTCACCCTCGAGGAAGAGTCCACCATGCTGCAAGGTGTCGAAATCGTGGCCTACGGCGTGCAGAAGAAAGTCACCGTGACGGGTGCCTTGTCAAGCGTGAAGTCGGAAGACTTGGTGCGCACCCCCGTCTCTTCTGTCAACAACGTGTTGGCCGGTCAGCTTTCCGGTGTGACCACCGTACAGTATTCCGGCGAGCCGGGTAGCGATGCTGCCAGCATCTTCGTTCGTGGTAAAGCAACTTGGGTTGACGCCAACCCGCTCGTCCAAGTGGACGGTGTCGAACGTGAGATGTGGGACATCGACCCCAATGAAATTGAGAGCATCACCGTGCTGAAAGACGCATCTGCCACAGCAGTATTCGGTGTACGTGGTGCTAATGGTGTCATCCTGATTACCACCAAGCGTGGCCAGGAAGGCAAGGCGCGCATTACCGCCAACGCCTCTTTCTCTGCGGTAACTGCTACCAAGATGATTGAGATGGCCAACTCGTATGAGTATGCCACATTCTACAACAAGATGCTGGCAAACGACGGCAAGTCACCTCAGTTCACTGACTATGTCATCAACAAGTTTGCTACCGGCAGCGACCCCGTCCGCTTCCCAAGCATGGACTGGGCAGACTACATCATGAAGGATGTCACCCTGCAACAGCAGCACAACATCAACATCAGCGGTGGCAACAACAAGGTCAAATACTTCATCTCTGCCGGCTTCTACTCGCAAGATGGTCTCTTCGAGCAATTTGGCACCGACTATGACTATGGTTATCAGTACCAGCGTTTCAACTATCGTGCCAACATCGACTTGAACGTCACCAAGAGCACTTTGCTGAGCCTGAATGTTTCCGGTAAGGTTGACGACAAGAACTCACCCCGCACAGGACAGGGTTCCGGCGGTATGATCAAGGCCATCTATCAGGCCACCCCGTTTGTCAGCCCCGGCATTGTCGATGGAAAATACATCATCAACTCGGCAGCAGCAGCAGACAACCTGGCCTTTAACGACCATCCAGAGAACATGCTGCCGTTCACCGGAGAGTCTCCTATGACTTATTACGCCTATCAGCCCGGTGCTTACCAAGACAACTCCAACAAGTTGAGCTTCGACTTAATTCTTGACCAGAAGTTAGACTTCATCACCAAGGGACTTTCTGCTAAGATCAAAGGCTCTTATAACAGCTCGTTCAGCACACGTCGCACAATCACTGCAGGTATAGCCAACTATACGCCCATCCTCCAGGCAGACAACCAAAGCATCATCTACCGGAAAAATGGCGACACGACTCCTCCTGCATATTCTTCCAGCGCACTTGGTTCCGGACGTAACTGGTACGTAGAGGGTTCACTGAGCTACAACCGTGCCTTTGGCTTGCACACCGTTTCTGCGCTGGCACTTTACAACCAGAGTAAGGAGTATTACATCAGCGGAGAATATGTTGATGTTCCCCGTACCTATGTCGGTCTGGTAGGCCGTGTCACCTATGACTATAACAACCGGTACATTGCCGAGTTCAACATCGGTTACAACGGTTCTGAGAACTTTGCCCCCGGCAAGCGCTTCGGTGTGTTCCCCGCTGGTTCTGTCGGTTATGTCGTCAGTGAAGAGCCGTTCTTCAAGCCTCTCAAGAAGGTGGTTTCCTTCTTGAAGTTCCGTGCTTCTTGGGGTCTCGTCGGTAACGACAAGATTGGCGGAAAGCGATTCATGTATGTAGCCGACCCCTATCTCGTCAACACGACCGCTTTGGCAGAACGTATTGGCAAAGACACCAACCCTTATGCCTATAACTTCGGCGTTGAAAACGGCACGGTTGCCAAGGGTGCCGTTGAGTCATCAAAGAACAACCCCGACGTGTCTTGGGAGACAGCCTTCAAGCAGGACTACGGTATCGACATCAACTTCCTTGACGACCGTCTGCGTGCCAATTTCGACTACTTCCGTGAGAACCGTAAGGACATTCTGGTACAAGACCTGACAGCACCGCGAGTCATCGGCTTTACGGTTCCTTACTCAAACCTTGGCGAGGTTAAGAGCTGGGGTTGGGAAGCTTCACTTAACTGGCAAGACAAGATTGGCAAGGACTTCCGCTACTGGGCCAAGTTCAACATCTCTTACAACCAGAATGAAATCATCGAGAAGTATGAGACGCCCCAAGCCCATGAATATATGTATGAACGCGGCAAGCGAATCGGTTCACGTTCACTCTACAAGTTCTGGAAGTTCTATTATCCCGGAGCCGAGGCAGACTATGAGCGCGAGTTCGGCACCAAGTTCCCGACCCAGTTTGTTGGTCGGTTGCAGCCGGGCGATGCCGTGTATGTTGACTTAAACGGTGATGGCCTCATCGACGGTAACGACATGTTCCGTGGCAACGCCTACACCGACGACCCCGAATACATTGCCGGTCTGACCCTCGGATTCCAGTGGAAGCAGTGGTCGTTCAACACCCAGCTCACCGCAGCATGGAATGTGACCCGTCTGATTTCCGACGTGTTCCGTCAGCCCTACTACAGCGCAGGCTCTAACACCTCTGGCGGCTTGCTGAAATATCACCTGGATCACACATGGTCTGCAGAGAATCCTTCCCAGGATGCAGAATATCCTCGTGCCACATGGGACAATGCAAAGCAGAACTACGCCAATGCCACCCTCTATGAGAAGGATGCCAAGTATTTCCGCGTAAAGACTGTCCAGATTGCTTACGACTTCAACTTCCCGTTCATGAAGACGTTAGGTCTCAACCAGCTCCAGTTGGCCATCAGCGGTTACAACCTGCTGACTTTCTCGCCCTACATTTGGGGTGACCCGGAGACACGCGCCAGCAACGCTCCTTCATACCCGCTGCAGCGTACATTCACCGCCAGCTTGAAGCTTGGTTTCTAAACGTATAAAATAAAACAAACAATTATGAAACTTCAACATATATTTCACGCCTCGGCCTTGGCTCTCGTTTCAGCAGCCGTCACAACGGCTTGCACGGACGATGTCAAGTTTGGCAACGCATTCGTTGAGAAAGCACCTGGTGGAACGGTGACCATAGACACCGTATTCAACAGTGCAGAATACACCCGCCAGTTCCTGACCGGTATCTACGGTATGCAGTATTACGGTCTGCCATTCACCAATGCCAGCGGCTGTCCTACCAGCCAGAACCACTACTATGGCAAGCTGGATGCCCTGACCGACTGCTATCAGATTCACTGGAACGAGACTGCTATCTATCAGGCCTACTACAGCAACACACTGGATGCCACGCAGGACCCTCTGGTTTCTTTCATGAACGACAAGGTATGGGAAGCCGTTCGTCAAGCCTACCTCCTCATAGAGAATGTCGATAAAGTTCCCGGCATGTCTCTTGAAGAGAAGGAGAACCTGAAAGCCCAGGCAAAATGTCTGATTGCTGCCCGTTATTTCGATTTGTTCAGCTGCTATGGCGGTCTTCCCATCGTAAGAAAGGCCTTTACCGGAACAGAGGGCAACTACGAAGAGCTGAAGCGCGGCACAGTAGCTGAAACGGTTGAGTTTATGGTCGGCTTGCTCGACGAGGCAAAAGGCAATCTGCCTTGGGCATGGGACCACTCTACCGGTGCAACCGAAGACGTGAGTGCCTATCAGAACATGGGTCGATGGACAAAGGCTGGTGCTTTGGCCTTAAAGGCCAAGATCCTGCTTTTTGCCGCCTCTCCCTTATACAACAGCGACAAGCCTTATTACGACGGCAGCACGCCTGCCGAGCAGCAGCTGCTCGTCTGGTACGGCAACTACGATGCAGCCCGCTGGACACGCGCTGAGCAAGCTTGCCGTGAGTTCTTTGCAGCAAACGGCGAGACCGACCCGATGTCTCCCACTCTTGGCGTAGGCGGCGAGTATGAGCTGAACCAGCCTACCGAGAACAGTGCCGATGCCTATCGTCAGGCATATCGTATGGGCTACATCTACCAGGGTAGCAAAGAGATCATCCATAGCACCCGCGTAGCCACCATTTATGGTACGCAGGGAACATACGCTTGGTGGAACTGGGTCATCCTGGGTCGTAACTCTTACTGCCCCACGGTTGAATACGTAGAAATGTTCCCCTGGCTGTCGGGTGAGCCCTTCCAGTGGGACGAGGCTAACAGCGCTCCTGTCACACCGACCAGCACGCTGAAGAACAATGCCAACCAGACGCTCGACATCCAAGGACAGCTGTTCTTCAGTCCTCCCAAGCGCTCCGGAAAGCGTACCATCCAGAAGTACCCGTTGCGCGACCCGCGTCTCTATGAGAATGCCATTGTCAACGGACAGTCGTACAATCTTGACTGGAATACGGGTACAACCGACCCGCAAGCTCAGATTTACGAGCTCTGGATTGGTGGTAATGATGCCGGTCTTGACATTGCCAACACACAGGGCGAAATCATCGAGAAACTGAGGACACGCTACCCGACCGGCTTTGGCACCATCAAGTATTACCTGGGCGAGGAATATCACCGTAAGTTTATGCACTGGGTGTATCTGAGCTACGACGAGATGCTGCTCATGTGGGCAGAGGCTCTGGCTCAGACAGGCAATCAGGCAGCCGCCTTGAACTGTGTCAACCGCGTCCGTGCCCGTGTCGGCCTGAAGACGATGGAGACCTTCGATCCGTCCCTGACTTCCAACAAAGACAAGCTCATCGAGGAAATCCTGCGTGAGCGTGCCTGCGAGCTGGGCATGAGCAACAACCGCTATTACGACATGTGCCGCTACAAGCGAGGCGACTGGATGACCAAGCGCCTGCATGGCTTGAAGATGACCCGCCTGCAGGACGTAGTAGGCAACTGGGTAGAGAAGTTTACTCCGTGGTTTGGCGACGAGAAGAACAGCGGTGTTGCAGAACCCGACCATTTCAAATACGAGAAGTTTGAACTCCAGAACCGTGCCCGAGTGCAATGGGATATGAACCCGGACGACAAGGAAATCAAGAAGTGGTTCCTCTTCCCCATGCCTATTGCAGAAATCAACAAGGGCTACGGAATTATCCAGAACCCGGGATGGTAAAATCTACAGAAAAGACTTAAAGACAATAACATTATGAAAAAAAGAAATATATTTGTGCTCTCCCTGCTGGCAGGTTCCATCCTGCCCGCAGCGGCACAACAAGACAGCACAACGCTGAAGGGCAATGCCTTTGTCGAGCAGACCATCGATGTCGGTGCCCAAAAGGTGTTTACCCGTGAGCTATCTACTGCCTCGGCCTCTGTCATCACCAATGAGAATGTGGACAAGCGTTCTGCCAAGAATATCGGAAACTCGATTCTCGGCCAGGGGAACGGCTTGATTTCACTGGAAGGCACTGGTTCCTATTTTGCCAAGAACCCGACCTTCTACGTTCGGGGCTTACAGACGCTCAACAACAACAACGCCCCGCTCATCCTGGTAGATGGTATTGAGCGCGAAGTTTCCATCGTCACGCCCGAAGAGGTAGAGAGTGTCACGATCCTGAAGGATGCCGCAGCCACGGCCCTCTACGGCTATAAAGGCATCAACGGTGCCGTACTTATTACCACCAAACGCGGTAAGTATCAGACCAAAGAGATGACGGTACACTACGACCACCTCATCAACTACCAGATTGACAGACCCAAGTTCATTGACGGAGCCACCTATGCTTCAGCCATCAACGAAGCACTGGCCAACGATGGCAAGGCAGCCCGATACAATGACAATGCAATAGCTGCATTCCAAAACGGAACGGCTCCCTTCCAGTACCCCAACGTCAACTGGGTTGACGAGACATTCCGCCACCACGGAGTCACCAACAAAGTTGGGATTGACTTCACCGGCGGTGGTGAGCGCTTCCGCTACTATACGGCTATCAACCTCCTGTCGGACAAAGGATTCATCAAAGGCTACGACAAGAACGACGGTTATTCCACACAAGACAAATACGTTCGTGGTAACTTACGCCTGAATCTCGACATCGACCTTACGCCGACAACCATGCTGAAGGTGAATCTGCTTGGTATGCTCAGCGAGAACTCTCAGCCCGGCAGCCAGACCAACCTCTGGAACAACATCTACAACCTGCCGTCGGCAGCCTTCCCCATCAAGAGCGAGAAGGGCGACTGGGGTGGCAATTCCACCTGGGCCGGTACACTGAACCCCGTAGCGCAATCTACCGATGCTGCCTATTACAAGATTCACGAGCGTGCCCTGTTTGCCGACATGACACTGAGCCAGGATCTCTCCTCATGGGTGAAAGGCTTAGGATTCTTCCTCAAATTAGGCTACGACACCTATAGCACATTGTATGAAGACCACAGCAAGGGCTATGTCTTCGGCAGCTATCCTGTCACCGGCTGGAATGGCAGCGAGCCTATTCTTGGCACCTATTACAGCGGCGGTGAGCGCACCGAAATGGGCAAGGGTTCTTCTACCCGTAACTTCCAGCGCCGCCTGACCTTCTCTGCCGGTGTCAACTTCGACCGCCACATAGCAGACCATTATGTCTATTCTCAGCTCAAGTGGGATTGGGACTATAGCCACCTTGACGGAAACAACAACTCTATCTACCGTCAGAACTTCTCGTGGTGGACACACTATGACTACAAGGGCAAATATCTTGCCGAACTGGCTATGGTGCTCAGCGGTTCAAGCCGTCTGGCTCCCGACACCAAATGGGGCTTTGCACCGACAATCTCTGCAGGATGGGTCATCTCGAAGGAAGACTTCATGAAAGACATCAAATGGCTCGACTTCCTGAAGCTCCGTGCTTCGTTCGGACTGTTACAGACCGACTTCCTCCCCGGTGACAACGTATGGACCTACTATACGCAGAATTACAGCGTAAGTGGTGCCTCGGCCTACTACTTCGTGGATGCTACAGCAGCACAGGACCTCTATGGCACGACCACACTCGGCACGATGGCTACCAACGAGCCCACCCGCGAGAAGGGCACCAAGTTCAATATCGGCTTTGAAGCCTCGCTGTTCAAGGGTTTGAGCGTTGAGTTCGACTACTTCTACAACCACCGCTACGACATCTGGTGCGACGGTTCCGGAGCCTACACCTCTCTGATTGGTTTCGGTGCTCCCTATGTGAATCAGGGTATTGTCAACCAGCACGGTATCGATGCAGCTCTCGACTTCACCCACAAGTTTGGCGATGTCACTTTCAACTTCGGTGCTAACATGACGCTCGCCAAGTCGAAGATCAAGGACATGGCCGAAGAGCCTCGTGCATTCGACAACCTTGTACGTACCGGCGACCCGCTGAACGGCATCTATGGCCTCGTAGCAGAAGGGCTCTTTACTTCACAGGCCGAGATTGATGCTGCTCCCCGCCAGACATTCTCTACAGTGCGTCCGGGCGACATCCGCTACAAAGACATCAACGGCGACGGCATGATTGACGCCAACGACCAGACACGCATCGGCTATTCGGTCACCGCTCCTGAGTTCTACTACGGCTTCCATATCGGGGCTGAATATAAAGGAATAGGACTGGACGCCATGTTCCAGGGTGTTGGACGCTATTCTGCCGTGCTCAACACACAGGGCTACTATTGGGGACTCGTCAATAACAGCAGCATGGCACAACAGGCCTACGACAACCGCTGGTCGCCCGCCAACAACAATGCCAACGCAGAATTCCCGCGCCTCAGTGCCGAGAGCAATCCCAACAACTACCAGACCAGCACATACTGGCTGCGCGACCGCTCTTTCTTCAAGCTGCGTAATCTCGAGCTTTATTACTATCTCCCGAAGAGCTTGCTGGAAAAGACAAAGATTGTCAACAAAGCTAAGCTGTACGTTCGTGGTATCGACCTGTTCACTGTGGACCATCTCGACGAAGTGGATGCAGCATCCTACGGTGCTTCCGCTCCCCTCACACGCAGTGTAGCATTCGGACTGGCCGTAACGCTTTAATCCTGCAGAGAGTAAAGAAATGATAACTACAAAAAAATGAAATTTATGAAAATAAGAAATATTATCGGAATCGCTGCTGCCACCGTAGCCATAAGCTCCTGCGGCGACAAGATGGACTACCATGAATACAGCACATACGACGAGGACTATGTGAAGACGATGTTCTCGCGTGCCGCTGGTATCGTCACTTCCGCCTATAACGATCTCGACACCGACTTCGGTAATTACAGTGGAGCCATGCTCTCGTCGGCTACCGACGAGTCGGTTTACAGCCACGCTGGAAACACCATCGAGAAGTTCTATAACGGCGGCTGGAGCGCAACGAGCAATAACGATGCCTCCATGTGGGTCAAGTGCTATCGTGGCATCAGCTATGCCAACCTATTCCTCGACAAGTTCAAAGACGAGAAATTCTTGGAATATGTCACAGACCTGGACTATCCCCAAGAGCTTGGTCAGTATAACAATCTGCAGTACGAAGCGCGTTTCCTGCGTGCCTACTACTACTTTGAGCTGGTGCGTGCTTTCGGCGGTGTACCCCTGTTAACCAGTTACATGGAGGCCGACGAAGCCAATTCACAGTCACGCCGTACGTCTGACGAGGTATTCCAGTTCATCATTGCCGAGTGTGATGGTATTAAGAACCTCATCGAGAAGAACTATGCTTCACCCAGCTACGGAACGCTGAAGAGCAAGAACGAGAGCGGACGTGCCAACAACTTGGCCGTATTGGCCTTGAAGGCCCGCGCTGCACTCTACTATGCCTCGCCCCTGTTCAATCCTACGAACGACAACGAGCGCTGGCATCAGGCAGCCGTTGCCAACAAGGAACTCATTGACGAATGCAAGAGCCGTGGCATGAAGCTTTCAGCCGATTATGCCGCACTCTTCCAGAAAGACAACTGGAAGAACACGGAGGAGTGCATCTTCGTGCGTCGCGTAGTATCCAAGACCAATACCTTTGAGCGGTACAACTTCCCCGTCGGCCTGGAGAATGCCGGTGGCGGTAACTGCCCGACTTACAACCTCGTGGAAAGCTATGAGCCGGGCGACATCCGTCTGACTGCTACCGTGGCACAGAATGGCGACACATGGCCTAACGCCACGCTGGAGACCTTCGTGGGCGGAGCAAACGGCATGCCTATTGCCTATGCTACACCTACCGGCTATTACCTGAAGAAGTATGTTCAGAACCTGAAGATTACCACTTCCGGAGCCAACACGGAGCAGCATCACTGGGTAACCTTCCGCCTGGGCGAGTTCTACCTCAACTATGCTGAAGCCATCCTGAACTACACCAACGACCCCACTGCCAAGGCTGAATTAGGCATGAGTGCCGAACAAGCCATCAACGTGGTACGCCAGCGTGCCGGCATCGGCGACATCCCCACCGGATTGAGTGCCACCGAATTTGCTGAACGCTTAGAGAAAGAGCGCTTCGTAGAACTGGCTTTCGAAGGCCACCGCTTCTACGACCTGCGCCGCAACATGAAGGCCGGTAACATCAAGTATCGCACCATCAAGAGCATGTACATCACCAAGAATGATGACGGCACGTTCAATGAGACGGTGACCACCGATGCTACTACTCGCGCCTACTGGGACAACAAGATGTATCTGTTCCCCATTGCCCAAAGCGAGATCCTGAAGTCTGGCGGTTCACTGACCCAGAACCCGGGGTGGTAAACACACACTGGCGAATACATTTCGAGAACGAGAGGATGTACACACAAGTACATCCTCTTTTTTCTTAGGTGGACAAAAACGGAAAAGCGCGCGGTTTTGTCCACCTTCTCACGCGCGCGCGTTTATATACAGAACAAAAAAAACATCCCGCACATCCCGCACATCTCGCACGTGAAAAATATTCAACAGAAGTAAGACTACGTGCGAGATGTGCGGGATGTGCGGGATGTTTTCCTGGTATTACATATTATATATATTTACGTCCCAAAAATCCCGATGAAATCGCGGATTTTGGTTTACTTATCGTGGAGAGGCCACTGGTAATCGTGGAGAGGCTACTAATTTTCGTGGAGAGGCCACTAATTTTCGTGGAGAGGCCACTAATTTTCGTGGAGAGGCCACTGGTACACGCCAAGAGGCTTCTGAAGAATGGTTAATAATCGTCAAAACACTTATTTTATGTTAAATATTAGGCAGCCGGAGCCTTTTCTTGCATATTTAGTTAGGTGAATTGCGGAAAAGTTAGTACCTTTGCAGCCCAAAAGCGCAACCTTGTAATGAGGGCGCATTATGCAAAGTCGAATTTAAATACGAAACAAAATATATAATTAATTAAAAAACAAACAATTATGCCTACAATTTCACAATTGGTAAGAAAAGGCAGAAAGGTGCTCGTTGACAAGAGCAAGTCGCCCGCGCTGGACTCATGTCCTCAGCGTCGTGGTGTCTGCGTTCGTGTCTACACAACGACCCCGAAGAAGCCTAATTCGGCTATGCGTAAGGTAGCCCGTGTTCGTCTGACTAATCAGAAGGAAGTTAACTCGTACATCCCCGGCGAGGGTCACAACCTGCAGGAGCACAGCATCGTGCTGGTGCGCGGCGGTCGTGTGAAAGACCTGCCCGGTGTGCGTTACCACATCGTTCGCGGTACGCTGGATACTGCCGGCGTAGCCAGCCGCACCCAGCGCCGCTCGAAGTACGGTGCCAAGCGTCCTAAGGCTAAGAAGTAATAACCGGAGAGGGTTAGAAAGCCATTGGACCATAGCGGGCGGCGGAGCTACCGCCGCTACGCTCAAACAGAGAACGGCAGAACAGCTGCCGCTACCAAAGGAAAAAGAAAGAAAAAACGTTTTGCTGGAGATATTGTTACGAGACAGGTTGAGTAAATGCTCGTGCGTGAGCGTTGAAGAACAAGAAAGGACAGCCCCAAGCAGACATTAAATTCAAAAACAAAGAAATGAGAAAAGCAAAACCTAAGAAGCGTGTGATCCTTCCCGATCCCGTATTCAACGACAAGAAAGTGTCGAAGTTTGTGAACCACCTGATGTACGATGGCAAGAAGTCCATTTCGTACGAGATTTTCTACAATGCACTCGAGACCGTGAAGGGCAAGATGCAGAACGAGGAGAAGTCGGCTCTGGAAATCTGGAAGCAGGCCCTTGACAACATCACCCCGCAGGTGGAGGTGAAGAGCCGTCGCATCGGCGGTGCTACGTTCCAGGTGCCCACCGAGATTCGCCCCGACCGCAAGGAGAGCATCTCGATGAAGAACATGATAGCCTTTGCCCGTAAGCGCAGCGGCAAGTCGATGGCCGACAAGCTGGCCGCCGAGATCATGGATGCCTACAACAACCAGGGTGGTGCCTTCAAGCGTAAGGAGGATATGCACCGCATGGCCGAGGCTAACCGTGCATTCGCTCACTTCCGTTTCTAATTCTTAGCCCCCTAAGTTAGGGGGTTGGGGGTCTGAACAGACTTATTTACAAATATATTAAGGAAATTTTTATTAAGGTATAAAAGGGGGGGAAAGAACCATGTTCAGACCCCCACCCCCCTAACTTAGGGGGCTAAAACAAGGATAAGAAATCAAAAAATGGCAAATCGCGACTTACATTTGACCCGCAATATTGGCATCATGGCACACATCGATGCCGGTAAGACCACCACGTCGGAGCGTATCCTGTTCTACACGGGCAAGACGCACAAGATCGGTGAGGTACACGACGGTGCTGCCACCATGGACTGGATGGCCCAGGAGCAGGAGCGTGGTATCACGATTACCTCTGCTGCCACCACATGTAACTGGAACTACAACGGCAAGCAGTTCAAGATCAACCTCATCGACACTCCGGGACACGTTGACTTCACCGCCGAGGTGGAGCGCTCGCTGCGCGTGCTCGACGGTGCCGTGGCCACCTACTCGGCTGCCGACGGCGTACAGCCCCAGTCGGAGACCGTGTGGCGCCAGGCCGACAAGTATAACGTGCCGCGCATCGGCTACGTGAACAAGATGGACCGCTCGGGTGCCGACTTCTTCGAGACGGTACAGCAGATGAAGGACATCCTGGGTGCCAACCCCGTAGTGATTCAGGTGCCCATCGGTGCCGAGGAGAACTTCAAGGGTGTGGTGGACCTCATCAAGATGAAGGCCATCCTGTGGCACGACGAGACCATGGGCGCCGAGTATGACATCGAGGAGATTCCCGCCGACCTGAAGGACGAGTGCGACGAGTGGCGCAACAAACTGCTGGAGGCTGCCGCCGAGTACGACGAGGCCCTGATGGAGAAATACTTCGACGACCCCAACTCGATTACCGAGGAGGAGATTATCGCCGCCATCCGCAAGGGTACCATCTCGATGGCCTGCACGCCGATGATCTGCGGTTCGTCGTATAAGAACAAGGGCGTGCAGCCCCTGCTCGACTATGTCTGCGCCTTCCTGCCCGCTCCCGTTGACGTGGAGATGGTGATGGGCACCAACCCCAACACCGACGAGGAAGAGGGCCGCAAGCCCAGCGAGGACGAGCCGACAGCTGCTCTGGCCTTCAAGATTGCCACTGACCCCTACATGGGCCGTCTGGTGTTCTTCCGTGTCTATTCGGGCAGCGTGAAGGCCGGCTCTTACGTCTTCAACCCCCGCTCGGGCAAAAAGGAGCGCATCAGCCGTCTGTTCCAGATGAACTCGAACAAGGAGATTCCCATGGAGTCGATCGACGCCGGCGACATCGGTGCCGGTGTAGGCTTCAAGGACATCCGCACGGGCGACACCCTCTGCGACGAGGAAAAGCCCATCGTGCTGGAGTCGATGACATTCCCCGACACGGTGATCTCGATTGCCGTTGAGCCGAAGTCGCAGGCCGACGTGGCCAAGCTGGACAACGGTCTGGCCAAGCTGGCCGAGGAAGACCCGACGTTCACCGTGCGTACCGACGAGCAGAGCGGCCAGACCATCATCTCGGGTATGGGCGAGCTGCACCTGGACATCATCATCGACCGTCTGAAGCGCGAATTCAAGGTGGAGTGCAACCAGGGCAAGCCCCAGGTGAACTACAAGGAAGCCATCACCAAGACCGTCATGGGCTACCGTGAGGTCTATAAGAAACAGTCGGGTGGTCGCGGTAAGTTTGCCGACATCATCGTCAACGTAGGTCCCGTCGATGACGACTGGGATATCAAGGAGAAGGGCGGCCTGCAGTTCGTCAACGAGGTGAAGGGTGGTAACATCCCCAAGGAGTTCATCCCCAGCATCCAGAAGGGCTTCGAGGCTGCCATGAAGAACGGTATCCTCGGCGGCTACCCCATGGACTCGCTGAAGGTGACGGTGGTCGACGGTTCGTTCCACCCGGTCGATTCCGACCAGCTGTCGTTCGAGATTGCTGCCCAGATGGCCTACAAGGCTGTCTGCGCCCAGGCCAAGCCGGTGCTGATGGAGCCTATCATGAAACTGGAGGTGGTGACACCCGAGGAGAACATGGGCGACGTCATCGGCGACTTGAACAAGCGCCGCGGTCAGGTAGAGGGCATGGAAGAGGCTCGCAGCGGCGCCCGTGTCGTCAAGGCCAAGGTGCCCCTGTCGGAGATGTTCGGCTATGTCACCGCCCTGCGTACCATCACCTCTGGTCGTGCCACCAGCTCGATGGAGTACAGCCACCACGCACCGCTGTCCAGCGCGCTGGCCAAGGCTGTGCTGGAAGAGGTCAAGGGTCGTGCCGACCTGGTATAAAGCGGTATCAGAAAGACCATACAACGTAAATCATAGAGCGAAGCGCGGAGGTAAGCACTTACCTCCGCGCTTTGTTTTTCCTATAGCCTGCCAACGATGGCGTTTCGGACATATCAGAGTGTTAAAAACGCCATTTCCTTTGGTTATTCCAGAATATTTCGTAACTTTGCAGCGAAAGAAAACATATATGGCAACAATAATGACAGAAGGCATACAGTCCACCCCTATGGCACCCTATATAGGCATCATGCGAGAGATGACCACAAGGGAAAAAAGAACGGTCATGGCTTTCCTTATTGACAGCATGGAGGAAAATCACGACAGAATCATGTTCGACAAATATTTAGAGGAATGGAAAAGAGACACAAGATTTCTTTCGTCTATCAAAGAAATCACAAGCAACCCATCATTCATTGAGATTGTAAACATGGGAGGCAACGCCGTGCCTTTTATCCTTGAGGAAATAGAGCGCAAACCCTCAAACCTTGTCTGGGCCCTGAATGCTATTTTCCACAAAAAAATAGGACGTGGAAACACTATCACCGAAGCATGCAAGCTATGGATTACCGAACTGAAGAAATAATTAAGGCCTTTCCCGGACTCTGCTATGACAAACACTTCAAGATAACAACACCATTTCCTTTGGTTATTCCAGAATATTTCGTAACTTTGCACCGAGTAATGATACGCAACAGCATATACTAACAATTATCTTTTAGCACAACGATTATGAGCTACTCACAAATGGCACAATTGGAATACTTGAACGCGCTGAACAGCATCAACACGGAAGCAGAGCTGCGCGACTTCAAGAACCTACTGGCCCACTACTTCGCCGAGAAAGCACAGAAAGCCATCGATGCGCTGTGGGACGAGGGAGTCATTGGCGAAGAGACCATTGAGCAATGGGGCGCAGAGCACATGCGCACCTAAGCTGGCTATCATTGCTATCAAGGAGTTTGCGAAACAGATATAGTCTCCCCCTAATACCCTGCTTGACATTTGCGTCCCCACATATTATAGTGTTAAAAACACCATTTCCTTTGGTTATTCCAGAATATTTCGTAACTTTGCACCGAAACAAGTAAAAGGCAAGATATATGGGAAGAAACATCGTTGACGTGAAAGAGCAAATCATCACTACGACTTCAGGCCGGAAATACGTCAGAAGGGAAACAAAAGTAAAAATGCCAAACGGCAGATTTCGTTTTCCTGTTGACTACTACGACGCGTCACCAAATCTTGTACACATCACCAAAGAAGAACTGGAAAGGAAACGTATTCCTGTTTACACACAAATAATGTAATGCTGGAAGGCTACCCTTACATATTTCAAATGAACGACAAAATGTACTCTGACGAATATTTAGAGTACACATTACAATATTTCTGATAAAATATTTGAGCACTTTAGACTGGATGAATTATCTTTGTACATTCTAGTAAACAAAAACAATATCAAAAACGCGCAAGACTATGCAGAAAACATCAAAATGCATGTTAGAGAAGTCATAACTCATAGTTAGATGCTAACTCCCTTCGTATAGTGTTAAAAAAACAATATTTTTTGGTTATTCCAAAATATTTTGTAACTTTGCACCGAAAAACCGAAAAGACAGACACTACAACTTACAATATTATTAATTTAAAACTAACAATTATGAGAAAAATTTACATGATGCTTACGGCTCTGTTAGCCTCATTTGCTATCACAGCCAACGCTGAGCGAGTTCTCTATCAGGAGACTTACGAAGCTGGTGGAGTACCTACGACATGGACTGCTAATGGTACTGCAGGTAAAGTAAAACTAAGTCTAGCATCCACAGATGCAAGTACGATTCTTCAATGGACTGGAGGTGGTGACAATGGCCGTTCTGCCCACGATTTCTGGGGAACCTCTATCTACGAAGGAGTTGATGCTGAAGAGTACTCTCTGCAATTTGAGATTCGCTTTGACGCTCTGGGAAACAACCAGTTCAATGGTGAGGTAGCTATTTTTGCCGATCCTGACAAATGTATCATGACAAATGGTACTGCTGGAGGTGGCAACTGGGATCCGTATGCTGCCAAGACCAACTGTCTGTTCAGCTTGGTACAGACCAACAACGCTGATAACAAACAGGTTTGGAAGATTAACAACGATGAGGGCAAGCCTTTTACCCCCAATGTAGGAGCTACTGGCACATGGTATTGTGTCACATTAACTGTCAACACCAAGACCAAGGAAGTTGCTTACGAGATTTTTGACTACGACCAGTCAAAAGCTGTTGCCACTGGTGTAAAGACAATGGCTGACGACGCTCAGATGTATGCCACTGGTCTGTATCTGATGGCAGCACGTTACAATGCTCTTTACAGCATTGATAACCTGAAGGTGTACTTGGATATTGACTGGGCCAACAAGCCCGTTGTCGCCCTGACCGGTCTGGACATGGCTGAGCGCACCTACACCGTCAATTTCTTAGAGGGTGAGACGCTGCACTTTATTGGTACTGACGGTGAAGAAAAGACGATTTCTTATGACGACGTAGAGGAAGGAAGCTACATCTACACCACCTCCAATTCAGGCACTATCAGAGCTTGGACTACCGCAGGCAGCATGAAGTCGGAAGAAGTCACCACCGAGGTTGACTGCTCCCCCATCACTATACCTGAGCCCGTCAGTGCTATTGTATCTGCCAGCGAGGGTTATGGCAAGACCTATCAGTTCACCATCGACAATGCTTCTATCACTCTTCAGCCCACCGTATTCATGGACTTCACGTTTGAGTCAGCCGACGGAAACAGCAACTTCACGCTGAACGACCAGAACAACGGTGTCAAGGTGAATATCCCTGCTAAAGGTAAGCTGACTATCAAGACGAAAGCTAAAGGATATGCAGAAGGCACCTACACGATGATGAACGATCAGGAATTCGAGCTAAAGCATGATATCAACTTCCAGAAATATACTGCTGAAGATCTGACAGCACTGGGCTTCCAGGCCATGGACGATTTGGACACCGAGGCAATGTCTGGCGAAAGCAACTGGACTGGCCGTAAGAGACTCTATTTGGACATCAAGACCGGCGAGAAGGATGGCGAAGGTAACGAATTAACCACCAGACACCTCGTCTATGGCCCCACTCAGACGACCAATGCAGAAAACCAAAAGACTGAGACCGGTGCCGAAGCTATCAAGCGCATGCAGTTCATGCAGTCGAAGTTGGAAGAGGGCAATGCCTACAAGACCATGTTCGCTCCTCTGTACATCTGGCACGGTATTGAAGGCATAAAGAGTCCCTCTAGCTACTTTGATATCGAATACGAAGATGAAGGAAAAACTATCATAAAGAAGATTACTCCAAAAACAATTACCGTTAACACTGCAAAAACCGGCAACGTAGATTTTACGAGTACTGCTGGTTCCACAAACCCGAAAATGTATTTAGGCCTCGGTTTGTGTTTCTCAGGTTCTTTAAATGACGAAGGAAATTTTGATCCTACTGGTGCTGGTTATGGAAACATCCTGCTGGACAATGCTCCTATAGGTGTGGACGGTCTGACCGACCAGGACTTCATCGTAGTATCTACTATTACCGACTACGGCACAGGATCTATCCACCCCGTATATGAAGCAGGCACCACCGTTGAGGCTGCAAAGGCCGACTACAAGTCGCAGACTATCGGTACGTCAACGGCTGTGTACAAAGGCACCGAGACCTTCACATTCCACCGTGTGGATGAAGTCCTGAACCACGTGCTCGTGCTGACTCCGAAGAGCGGTTCTACCGGCATTGAGACCGTGAACAACTACGGCAAGATGGTTTCCGACCACAATGCTCCCGTTTACAACCTGAACGGTGTACAGGTGAACCCCAACGCTCTGACGAAGGGTATCTACATCAAGCAGGGCAAGAAGTTCATCGTCCGCTAATCGCCGGAAAACATTTCATAACGACTATTACAATCCCCGCACCGCTTCATTGGTGCGGGGATTTTTTTCAGTTTTTTTGGCCGTTTAGGAAATATGTCGTAACTTTGCACCGCAAACGAAAAGACAAACATCTATGAAGCTACTGAAAGCATTTGCCTGCTGTCTCCTGCTGGCCTGCCTGACGGCCTGCGAGGAGCGAGTCACAGAAATCAACACGGTGACGGCCAAAGAGTTGTACGACAAAGCCACAGGCACTTATGTCGGCAACATCATGGTCGATAACCAACCCCGTGCCGTCAGCGTCACCATCGGTAATGACTTTACCGTCACCAGCCTGCCCACAAAGCCCATCTTGAAGGAGGTATTCACCGACAACACCGCGCTGGCTGAAGCACTGGCATCAGCAGCCGAGGCAACATTCAAGGCACCAACCGACAACATGTCGGTCTTAGGAAACAATGTACTGCTGACTATGGTTACCAGCGATTTGGTGTTTCCCGTGACGGTGGGCGGGAGAACCGAAAACGTAGAAGCCTCGATAGCCCCTTACGCAGAAGTGAACACCCTTTCCAACGAGCTGTCGCTTCACATGGAAGTGAAAGCCCTTTATTACGACGGCCATGCTTACGACATGAGCGACAAGCGCATCACCTATTCTATCGACATCGCCAACAAGATAATACAGTAATAGCATAGCCATTTCACCACCCTATACAGAATCCTCCGCAGGCATTAACCTGCGGAGGATTTTTCTCGTAAATATTTTGGAGGTTTCAAAATTACTTCGTATATTTGCAGGCGATAATTGGGAAAGAGTGATTATGGAAGAAACGACAAGGTCAACAACACGGAAAGTCAATCCAGCGGAAGTGGCAAATACGCCCCGCAAAGTAGTGGAGATTACTGACACACCTATTCAGACTGTCAGTGGGCGGTGTCTTATTCGCCGGATAGAGAAGATTTTGATGCCAAATGGACGATATAGATACCCCGTGACATATATTGACATGACACCCGGTTTTGTGCGTGGTTCAGAAATATGGAAAAACAAGAAACGAGCACCTGGCTACAAAATCAACATCAACTTGTGATGACTTCAGAAGACAAAGCCTATCCATTTGAGTTTATTGGTATCAGCAAAGACGATGCCGACGAGTATCAACAGGACACATTAATATATAGATTCCACTCTGCAAAGTCAGGACATCGCTACGAGGTACATATTGAAAGATATATTGAGCATCTCTGTTGTGT
Source organism: uncultured Prevotella sp. (assembly GCA_947165435.1). Taxonomy (GTDB): domain Bacteria; phylum Bacteroidota; class Bacteroidia; order Bacteroidales; family Bacteroidaceae; genus Prevotella. The sequence goes on along the minus strand of CAMVAI010000026.1, from coordinate 9,884 downwards.
AAAGTTTTTTGACAACACAGCAACACATGGCTTAGGAAAATACAGTCAGCTATCCAACACCTTTGAGCCTCGTACCATATTTCGTACTCTCACGCTGATAGTCCTTGAAGCACTTAAACAAGACCCGTTGGCTTCATTTTGTTTCATTGGTGCAGCGGACAGTCGTGATGACACAAGAGGGGTGAGGACACGACGCTATCGAGTATATCAAGCCTATGTCCAAAACTTGGATATTGACGACCTGTTCGAATCAGCTTTCTACGACCAGCATTCGTTGGCACTTTTAATCAATCGGAAAGCAGTCAAAGACTTTGACACCTATGCGAATCGTATTCTTGAGTTCATCTAGCCACTACCGAGGCTGTGAAGACCGTAGCTACCGCCGTGTCTGCCGATGCTCCCATCTACGCCCCGAGCGGTGTGCGCGTAGCCAACGCCAGCCAGAAGGGCATCTACATCCAAAACGGCAAGAAGTTCGTGGTGAAGTAAAACATTCCCCCTACCCTATACAGAATCCTCCGCAGGCATTCCCCGCATCTGACATGGTGCGGGGATTTTTCGTGAATTATTTTGGCTGTTTCAGAAATAGTTAGTAACTTTGCACGCGTATTGTGTAATGACACCAAACTACTAATTGAAAAGATATGATGAAGAAAACAATCTTGCTCGCCATGCTGACGTTAGCATCAGTGGCGACGGCCTTTGCCCAGCGTGCCACCGACAGGCTGGACCGAGGACTGGTGGCCGTAAAGACTGCCAATGGTGTATTCTGCTCGTGGCGTATCATGGGCGAGGAATACTACGACGTAACCTACAACCTCTATCGTGACGGCACGAAGATTGCCAGCAACCTGAGCGTGTCGAACTACAGCGACGCTGCCGGCACGACGGCCAGCAAATACACCGTCAAGGCCGTGGTACGCGGCGTGGAGCAGGCCGCCAGCAAGGAGGCTGCCGTTTGGGAGAACAGCTATCTGGAGATTACTCCCGACCACGGCTCGCTGACCTCGACATATGTGCCCAACGATGCCTGCATGGCTGATGTTGACGGCGACGGCGAGCTAGAGATATTGATGAAGTTCGACAATGCCAGCTGGGCCGGTACCAGCTACCAGAAAGCTGGTTATAACGGTGAATATTTCATCATGGAAGTGTTCAAGCTAAACGGCAAGAAACTCTGGTGGGTAGAATTGGGTCCGAACATGGCCGACTTCCAAAACAATGAACAGAACATCGTGGCCTACGACTGGGATGGAGACGGCAAAGCTGAAGCCGTCATGCGTGCCTCGGACGGAACGAAGATACACATGGCCAACGGAGAGGTTCGCACTATTGGCGATGCCTCGAAAAACTATCTTAATTCCAACAGCAGCGGTCAATGGTTTATTTTCCAAGGCAATGAGTACTTAGTGTATATGAACGGTGAGACTGGCGAGCCTTACGAGGTGATGGAATACCCGCTGAAGCGACTGGAGCCGGGCGAGACAGACCTTGAGAAGGCCTGGGGCGACGGCTATGGTCACCGCTCGTCGAAGCACTTTTTCGGTGCCCCCTATTTAGACGGGCGCAAGCCGAGCATCTTCCTCGGACGAGGCATCTACACGCGCCACAAGTTCGTGGCACTCGACGTGAACCCGCAGACCCACAAACTGACAGAGCGCTGGCGCTGGACATGCAACGACCCCAGCTCGCCCTGGTACGGCAACGGCTATCATAACTACGGCATTGCCGACGTTGACTGGGACGGTCGCGACGAGATATGCTGGGGTTCGATGGTCATCGACGACAACGGCAAGGGGCTCTCGACTACTGGCTTCGGCCACGGCGATGCCCAGCACCACGGCGACTTCAACCCCTACAAGCACGGACAGGAAATCTTCGCCTGTTTGGAAGACGCTCCCTACTGGGGCAACGACTACCGCGACGGCACCACGGCCAAGCTCTACCACAAATACACATCTGGTCGTGACGATGGTCGCTGCATAGCCGGCAACTTCTCGAACGACTACCCCGGAGCGATGGCCTTCTCGGGCTATGACAACCCCATCAGCTGCGTCACCGGCGACTATGTAGATGGCATGACCAAGGGCAACATCCCCGACAACATGCGCATCTATTGGGACGGCGACCTCTGCGAGGAGGGCTTCAACTATATTAACGGCAAGAACACATCCGGCGGTATTTATAAATATGGCAAAGGAAGAATAGAAACCCTTAGCGGTTCAATGACCAACAACGACACCAAGGGAACCCCCAGCTACTTGGGCGACGTACTGGGCGACTGGCGCGAGGAAGTCATCATGCGCACCGCCGACAACAAGATACGCATCTATACCACCACTATTCCCACCGAGTGGCGCAACTACACGCTGTGGCACGACATGCAGTACCGCAACGCCATGGTGTGGCAGATGTGCGGCTACAACCAGCCACCCCACACCAGCTACTTCCTCGGCGAACTGGAAGGCATCACGATGGCTCCCCCGGCACTGACTATGACCAACCGCACTGAGGTGGCCAATGGTGGCAGCATCAGCTCGGCGCAGAACGACAAGCAGGTACTCATGGCTGAGACGGGCGACATGACCGTGAGCGTCAGCGACGGCGCTTCGCCCTACATCTTCTTCGACAATGCACCCTCATGGGTACAGGGTACTGATGTTGACGGCACCAGCGGCAAGAACGCCCCCATCAACTACAGCTACTACACCCACACGCTGACCGGCGGCGCCTTCACAGGCAGCATGCGTCTGGTGAAGCAGGGCGACGGCACACTGGTGCTGCCGAAGGTCACCGAGACCTATACCGGCAATACCGACGTATGGGCCGGCACGCTGCAGTTCGACGGCACCATGCAGGCAAGCCCCGTGTGGCTGAACCGCCATACCAACCTTATCTCTAACGGCGGCACGTTCAACGGCGGCATCAAGGCCGACTACAACGCTACCATCTATCCCGGCGGAAAGGACAATGCCGGCACGCTGACCACCACCACCCTGGCACTGGGCTTCGGTTCGCGCATCGTCATCGACGTGAATACCGACGGCACGACCGACAAGCTGACCGTCACCAAGCTGACCATCGAGAAGAAAGACTGGCAGTACGGTCCGGAATATAGTACACCGGTCATTGAGTTCAACGGCACCACAGCACCCGCTGGCAAATACGAAATTGCTTCTATCGGCGAGTTAACAGGCAATATAGAAGACATCGTTGTGGAAGGACTCACCACTCTCAAAAAGTCTGTCAGTTTTGAAAACGGTAAACTTTACCTGAACATCGATCCCCTTCGCGATGCCACTGACGTGACATGGGACGGTGGCACAAATGGTATATGGGACTTTGCCGACACCGAGAATTTCAAGACAGCCAGCAGCAATAGTACTGTTTTTGTCACTGGTGACAAGGTCACTTTCGACGACAAAGCCACTCAGACGAACGTCACCATCAGCGGAGAAATTGCACCCGCCGAAATCATCTTCGCCAACGAGACTAAGGACATCACCATCGGTGGCGACGGTAAAATCATCAACGACGCAAAAGTCACCGTACAAGGCGAAGGCAACGTCATCATCAACAACATCAACTCGATGACAGGCGGTGTTTACCTGAAGTCCGGAAAACTGACAGCTGCAACATTGGCCAACACCGAAGGAACGGAATTCGGCTCCTTAGGAGCACTCAGCAACAGCATCCATTTTGATGGCGGAACACTTGCCATATCCTCGAATGCCACGGTCGGCCATCCCTTCATACTTCATGAGAATGGTGGAACGATAGACGTTGGCAAGAACACGCTGAGCATGAACAGTTCCATTACACGCAGGGATGCCACCGTTCACGGCGTTCTGACAAAGACCGGAAGCGGTACGCTGAACCTGATTACCGACAACAAGATTGGCACGCTCTATGTAGATAACGGAACGGTGAATCTGCAAGAGAAGAGTGATGTCATCAACGGAGCCGACAACATTGTCTTCAACGGAGAAAACACGGTGGTGGTAGATCCCAACAACTCCTACACCTATTCGGAAAACAGAATCAACTATATCGTCTCTGAAGGAGCAAACGGAAAACTGTATTTGGACGGACGTTGCAACTACCGAGGAACACTTACCGGCAGTGGCACACTGACAGTCTATGCAACCTATGTGCGAAACATTCTATACGGAAACTGGAGCAACTTTAAAGGTGAGCTGATAGCTAACCACAGTGGCGACTCATACGAATTCACCTGGCAGAACAACTATGGACTTCCTAATGCTATATTGAACATTGCCAGCGGGACCACTTTCTCTTGCAAGCAGAACACGCTGAAGGTAGGAAGCTTAGCAGGTTCCGGCATATTGGCCATGCCAGCTAACACCACGACAAACCTATACGTGGGTAGCGATAACAGAGACATGAAGTTCGGCGGCTCCTTCAGCGGAAAAGTAAATGTCACTAAGGAAGGAACCGGTTCGTGGACCTTTACCGGTGCTACCGATGCCAACGAATACTTCTTCAAGAACGGCGACATCATCCTGAACAACACCAAAGTAAAATCATCCTTCTTCGGATCGGCAACAGCCAACGTGCAGAACGATGGCCGCCTGATGGGTGTCGGTACTGTAGGTAATGTCAGGGTCTTTGAGGGTGGAACCGTTGAACCGGGTGATGTTTCCAAGACCCGTCACTACGGAGCCATCACATCTACCGGATTCATGTATTTCTATCCGGACACCAAGCTCAACCTCAATGTCTATAAAGTGCTGACCAATAACAACGGCCGCTCGTTCATCGTAGTAAACGGAAAATTAGAGTTGAACGGCGAGATTAACATAGGAATGGGCAGCGAGTATGAGCCTGCTATCGGAGACGAATTCATCATGTGGACATGCGGCTCGCTGGAAGGAACACCTACCGCTATCAACCTGGCACCACTGCCTGCCGGCATGAAATGGGACACTTCCGACCTCATGAAGACCACGGGTATTCTACGTGTCGTTGCCGATCCTACCGGTATCAAGAACATCAGTTCTGACCAGGTAAGCGAGGGCGAATACTACACCATAGACGGTGTCAAGGTTGAGAACCCCACCAAGAAGGGGCTCTACATTAAGAACGGCAAGAAGATGATTATTAAATAACAAGGAGAAACATGAGCATAGGAAATAAGAATATAGCTCTTGTAGCAGCATGCTGTCTGATGACAGCATCTGCTACCTTTGCACAAAAGCCGACAGACACCAAGCCCAGACAGATGGAAAAGCTGAATCGCGGCCTTGTGGTCATTCCGTCATCGACAAAGGGTAAGGTAATTGCCAGCTGGCGCTTGCTGGGAACAGAAGACAAAAACACCACTTTTGAGATACTGAAAAACGGGGAGTCTATCGTCAAAGACATTAATGGAGCAACCTTCCAGAAAGTTTCCGGAGCGGCAACCGATGAATTTCAGATTGTCACCTATCAAGATGGAACGGTCGTAAGCACATCTGACAAGGTAAAGCCGTGGCAACAGCCTTTCTTCCGGATTCCCATTGAGCAGCCTGAAAAATTGAATGGGAAAGCTTACTACCCCAACGACTGTTCCGTAGGCGATGTTGATGGCGATGGAGAGTATGAGATTATCCTGAAATGGGACCCGGAAAATTCGAAAGACAACTCGAATACCGGTAATACAAACCCGGTCATCATCGACTGCTATAAAATGAATGGCACCAAGCTCTGGCGCATCAATCTGGGAAACAACATCCGTGCCGGTGCTCACTATACACAATTCCTGGTGTACGACTTCGACAAGGACGGTAAGGCCGAGATGATATGCAAGACCGCCCCAGGCAGCATGGACGGTGCAGGCAACTACGTCACCGCAGCAGCTACCGTGGATGAAATCAAGAATGCTGACAATTCGAAGGACTACCGCAATACTGGTACGGTAGAAAAAGGCTTGGGCCATGTGCTGGAAGGTCCGGAATATCTGACCGTATTCAACGGCGAGACGGGAGCAGCCATGCATACCATCTTCTACAACCCGAACCGTGCCGGCGAATTTAACAAGACGAGCGCTTACCCGGAGAAGAACTTTTGGAACGATGCCTACGGCAACCGTGCAGACCGTTTCTTGGCCTGCGTGGCCTATCTGGACGGAGCAGACAAGAATCCAAGTGCAGTGATGTGCCGCGGATATTACACCAAATCGTATTTCTGGGCTGTCGATTGGACTGGCAAGGAGCTGAAGCATAAGTGGCTGCATGCCTCGATGTCCAAGACGCAGGTTGACCACTATGATGCCAACTGGAAGAAGACCACCAAGACTTACAGCAAGAATACCGGCAACACTCCCTACAGCTTTACGGCTTGGGGCAACGGCAACCACAACCTGAGTGTGGCTGATGCCGATGGTGACGGCTGCGACGAGGTGTTTTATGGTTCTGCAGGCATCGACAACGACGGACAACTGCTCTATGCAGTAGGCTTCGGTCACGGAGATGCCATCCATCTGGCAGACCTTGACCCCGACCGTCCCGGTTATGAAATCATGGATGTACATGAAGAAGCATATCAAGACAAAAACAATGGCATAGGTTATGGCTTTGACATTCACGATGCCAAGACAGGTGAAGTCATCTTAAATGGACAGAGAGACCGCGATACCGGTCGTGGGCTTGCCGCAGACTTCGACTCCAGATACCGTGGCTGCGAATTTACATACGCCACACAGACCAGTTCCTACAAGATTAATGGTCTGGCATTTGCAGACACCAATCCCGGTATGAATTTCCGTATCTTCTGGGACGGTGACGAATACGAGGAACTGTTAGACGGCACTGGCATCACCAAATGGAATGAAGGAACTATCAAGTCCCTCAGCCTCTGTAGTGGCAAGTCAACAGGTGCCCCTCAGTCAACCAACGGCACTAAAGCAACACCTTGCCTGCAGGCAGACCTCTTTGGTGACTGGCGCGAGGAAGTAGTCTATTGGAGTGAGGCTAACGGCATGTCACTGGTTATCTATTCGTCGACGACAGCAACCGACTACCGCGTGCCTACCCTCATGCACGACCACGTCTATCGCATGGGCATAGCCTGGCAGAACGTGGCCTACAACCAGCCGCCACACCTGGGCTACTACCTGCCCGACTACATAGCATCGTTTAAAGGCGTAGAACCTACACCGACAGGCATCACCAACATTAAGACAAACGACACTCAACATACTGGAAAGACTTACAGTTTAGACGGTACGGTTGTGGTGAACCCAACCAAGAAGGGTGTTTACATTCGTAACGGCAAAAAGTTAGTCATTAAATAAGTTGAACAACTCAATAAAACATGTATAAGCGTATTACCGCTGCCGAAGCAGCAGCAATGATCAAGAACGGCGAGAACATCGCCATGAGCGGGTTCACACCAGCCGGTGTGGCCAAGGCAACCACCAAGGAGCTGGCCGTGCTGGCCGAGGCCGAGCATGCCGCAGGGCGTGAGTTCAAGGTAGGCATCTTCACCGGAGCCTCCACGGGCCAATCGACCGACGGCGTGCTGGCCAACGCACAGGCCATCAAGTATCGTGCACCGTACACCACCAACCCCGACTTCCGCAAGCACGTGAATGCCGGCGAGATACCCTACAACGACCTGCACCTGAGCCACATGGCCCAGGAGCTGCGCTACGGGTTCTACGGCGAGGTAGATTGGGCCATCCTCGAGGTCTGCGACATCGAGGAGGCTGGCGACGACTACCATGTCTATCTGACCGCCGCCGGTGGCATATCGCCCACGGCAGCCCGTCTGGCCAAGCGTGTGATTCTGGAGCTGAACGCCTTCCACAGTCCCGATGCCAAGTACATCCACGATGTCTATGAGCCTGCCGACCCACCCTACCGCAAGCCTATTCCCATCTTCAACGTGAGCGACCGCATCGGTGTGCCCTACGTGTCGATACCGAAGGCGAAGGTGGTGGGTGTCGTGGAGTGTAACATCCCCGACGAGGCCCGTGCCTTCAAGGACTCAGACCCCGTGACCGACAAGATAGGCTATCTGACCGCCGAGTTCCTGGTAGATGAGCTGCACAAGGGCCGCATCCCCAAGGAGTTCCTGCCCCTGCAGAGCGGTGTGGGCTCTACGGCCAATGCCATTCTCGGTGCCCTGGGTGCCGACAAGCACGTGCCCGACTTCAACATCTATACCGAGGTGATTCAGAATGCCGTCATCGAGATGATGCTCACCGGCCGTGTGAAGGACGCCTCGGCATGCTCGCTGACAGTGTCGAACGACTGCCTGATGCAGGTATATGACAACATGGACTATTTCCGCAACCACCTGACGCTGCGCCAGAGCGAGATTTCGAACCATCCCGCCATCATCCGTCGCTTAGGTGTCATCGCCATCAACACTGCCATCGAGGTGGACATCTACGGCAATGCCAACTCCACACACATCAGCGGCACGAAGATGATGAACGGCATCGGCGGCTCGGGCGACTTCATCCGCAATGCCTACCTCAGCATCTTCACCTGCCCGTCGGTGGCCAAGGGTGGGCTTATATCCAGCGTGGTGCCCTTCGTCACGCACCAGGACTCGTCGGAGCACGACGTGAACATCATCGTCACCGAACAGGGCATTGCCGACCTGCGTGGCAAGAGCCCCATGCAGCGTGCCGAGACTATCATCGAAAACTGTGCCCACCCCGACTACAAGCAGCTACTGTGGGACTACCTGAAGCTGGGCACCGGCGGACACACCCGCCACTGTCTTACCGCCGCCTTCGCCATGCACGACACATTGGCACGCAAGGGCGACATGCGACTCACCGACTTCTCGGAGTACGTCAAGTAAGCGAAGGGAATTGATGAGGGGCTGAAGTTCCCTAAGTGCATTTTTGAGCACGAATTTCACTCATTCCACGAATTATTTATACTGTATAGCTATGAATCGTGGAATGAGTGAAATTTGTATAATCAGTGTAATTCGAGTAATTAGTGAAATGAGTGAAATTCGCGGTTTTATAATTGTCCGGCCTCGACCATGAGCACCACGCGCTCCGTCAGCCGGTCAACGCCTTCGGGGTCGTACTCCTTCTTGAGCGACGCACCGAAGGCCCAGGCAAACGCCTGGTAGAATCCCGCCCGCATCGGTCCGAGAAACGCCTGAATCAGCTCGTACCCCGACGAATGGCTCTCGCGGTAGATGAGCTTGATGAGCAGCTTACCCTGCGAGTACGACAGTTTCTTCATGCGCGGCTTATACTCTGCCATAATGCTTTTCTCCACACGCTTCATGTGTTCCTGACGGGCCTGGTCGGAGGGCAGCGTCTCAAGGTACTCCGCCGTCTCCATCATGATCTGGCGCGCCTCCTTGGCGATGGGCAGCACCGTCTTCACGTTCTTCACCAGTCGCATGAAAGCCCCGCGCTGCCGCTCACTCTTAAATTCGACAGGCGGGAACACATATACGTTGTTCATCTCCATATACAAGATGCTGTCGCCGCCTTCCAACACCTTGCCCACCTTCACCGTGGGCACAAAGGTCAGGCTATCCATGTCCACGCCCTGTGGGGCGGGCGACGCAGACCGCTGTCCATGCTGTGCCGCGCACAGCCGGGCTGCCATGAGCAGCAAGAGCATCCATACCGTTCGTTTCATGGCGCAAAATTACAGATAATAATCGAGACTACGGTTATTTTCCACCTTTATTTTTCTTTCGTTGACGATTATTGTCATACCTTTGCATTCTTCACGTTCAACTAAAATACCCCACGAGAGTCATTGACCAGTGCGTTAGACAGTATGCGCGTAGCCATGAGCCATATACGATTAATCTAAATTAATCAACGAAACAACCTACCAATTGGGCTCAAGCGAAATTTAGTGGGGGTAAGCATAAATCATAGATAGTCTGTAGAG
>CAMVAI010000025.1 GCA_947165435.1 uncultured Prevotella sp. | reverse complement strand
GGCTACTAATTTTCGTGGAGCAATGAGTAATTTTCATGGAGAGGCTACTAATTTTCATGGAGAGGCTGGGAGTGGTGTCACTGGGCAAGGAAATACCGTTTTCCATGCAAGAAAACAGCGTTTTCTTCGCAAGAAAACGCTGTTTTCGCAGTGGTGAACAGATAGTGGACGTCATCTGCCATCACCGGTTGATGTAGTAACTACTCATGCACCGGGAGGTGCTGAGTAGTTACTTTCATTGTTACTTTAGTTAATTGTTAATAAATATGTTCTTTGTTATTACCATGCTTTAGTCTGCTGAACGCCATCGATGTTTACTACGATTTTGTCTCCGCTTTCGTTATCAACATTGTAGAGAGTTCCCTGATAGTTGGCATCAGTCTTGGCGATAGCTGTGTTCTCGCCGGTGTAGAAGCCTGTGCAGCTGACGGTATTGTTGATATTGACTGTGAAATGGGTATTATTGTCAAATCGCGCATCAATTTCAATAGCTGCTTTCCAGTCTTCACCAGCAGTCTGGCGAGCACTGCCGTCACATGTGAACTTACAACGGTTGAAAGTGACCGTGGCAGGGTTTGAAGCATCAACGCCATAAACCTTTGCAGCCTTTCCTACACAACTGAACTCGCAGTCGTTGAACGTCATTTCTTTTGTTCCATAGGCACAGAAACTATATTGATACTCTTCTTGATTGAACTTGCAATTGTTAAATGTGGATGTTATTCCATAGAACAATCTGCAGAGTGTAAAGGTTACATTCGTATAGGTTTCCTTTGAAAGGTGTACCAAGCCACGCTCCTGACTGAAGTTAGGAACTACAGACACAGGATAGCCAACCATTGTCAGGTCAGAGAAGTCAAGGGTACAGTTGTCATAATATAGTTCATATCCAGCAGGTGTCAGTTTTGTATTTATGCCAGCACCTTTAATATGGATAGTAGAAGGTGTTAGTGCTGCAGGGAGCGTGAAGTCGCCCTCCGTCAGATTGATCGTGAGCTCACTAATGCCGTTGTTTTTAGCATCGGCATAGATAGTATTGATGGCATTGGATGTGGCTGCAGCATTTGTAACTGAATACACATTGTCAAAGCGGGTAATACCTTCTGCTATAACCTCATTATTTCCAGTTATGTCATCCTCATAGTTCGGGTCAATCGTGATGTTAAACTGCACCTGACTGGTCAGCAGATTGCCGACGATGTTGGTGCGGTAGTTGCGCTGAACGGGAACGTTGGAGAAGGCCAGCGTGTTGATGACAGTACCATCAGTCTTCTGAATCTCCAGGTCGGCCTTGATGAGCGACTGCTGTCCCTCGTTGCCTACCAGCAGGTAGTTCAGACCGATGTACTTGTATTTGGTACCGCTGACGGTCAGCGTTCGCGGAGTATCGGCCGAGGCAGGGATGGTGTTGGCTGCCAGCACGACGTCGGTCGTCGTGGCCTCACCCCCCACCTCGCCGGTCAGGGCGTTCAGCGTGGTGTACACGTTGTTGACGGTCACCTTGCTCTTGGCAACGGTGATGCCTGCAGCAACGGCGGCGTCCCAGTCAGCCTGGGCAGAGCCGTAGTTCACCTGTGCCCAGGGGCGCTTCAGCGTGACGTTCTGCGACAGGGCACCCGTCACCGTCAGGTCGTTGACATGGGCGGTGAAGGCATCCAGCGTCTCGTCGTTGGCCGCAATCATCGAGTATTCAACATTGACCTTGCCCGTTGTCGGATCAAAGACGACAGCACCAGCCGTAGCATTAGGATTCTGAGCCCAGAACACGAAGTTGTAGGTCTGGCCCTTCACCAGTTGGAAGTTGACGGTAGCTGTCTTGCCGCTGACGTTGACGAAGTCCTTGCCGCCGGCATCCGTACCGATGTGGCTGATGGCGGGAATCAGCTGCTTGTCGGCATTATAAACTGCTACGTAGAGTCTGGTGGCGGCTGTGCCGTCCGATTCGCCCGCCACGCTACGGGTGGGCATCACTTGGTCGAAGTTGGCACTGAACGATACGTTCACGACATTGCTGTCGTTGGCGCTGCTGGCCACTTCGTCGCTGGAGCATGCAGAGAACAGTGCTGTGACTGCTGCAACTGCGAGGAATAATGACTTTTTCATAACTTTCGTTTTTACAATATAAATTACTCGATGAAATGATCTACATCAGAAACTGTAGTACCATCTGCCTTGTAGAACACATCACCACTGCCTTCATTCTTGGCACGAAGTACATCGTCAATCCAAAGCTTACCACCTGTTGAGGCTACACGACCTACCCAGTGGTTGTTACCTAATTCTACTTCATTAGAATCACCATCAGTATATTTTACCGTATTACCAGTAACATTCAGGTTGACCAGATAAGTACCTCCGGTCAAACCGTTGCTTTCTGTACCTGCAACACCAACAGTACCAAGGACAGCACCAACAATATCCTTACGGTTGGCATCTGTGTTGATAATTGTGTTGTCCTTCACGACGGTATTCTCCACCTGAATCTTTGTCCAAGCATTACCCGTAGCATGTCCACAGATAGCACCAACAGACTTCTTTGCCTTGAATGTGCAGCCCTCAACAGAACTGTTGCGAATAATGACAGTCTGGAACACGGGGCCGTCATTAGGATTATTATAACCGTCAGCATACGTAAAGAATCCACCACCATAATGACTGGTCGTCAAGTTACAATTCTTGATGTGGCAATTGTCAAAGAGGACAGACTTCGTTGCACTGATACCACAAATAAAGACACCAGTACCCGGATGGTCTGCAGAAGTTTCCACAATATTAGCACCTTCAATGGTAAGGTTCTGGATGGCTAACTGTGTATCACCAGCCCAAGTACCACTAAACAGCGGAGTAGTAAGACCTGTAATCTTATGTCCATCACCATCAAGCGTCAGATTCTTGAATGAGCCATTGTATCCGTTCAAGCCAAACTTTGCAGTCTTGCCCGTCATATCAATGTCTTCTGTCAGTTTAACAATACCATACTGCTTAAATCCTGAGCCATCAGAAAGGGCAGCAATCAATTCATCGGCATTAGCTACATTAACGGCAGGTTTCGGGGCTGCATCAATATTCCTATCGTTGTCGTAGTTCTCATCCAGCGTGATACTGAACTGCGTCTGGCTGGTCAGCAGATTGCCGACGATGTTGGTACGGTAGTTGCGCTGAACGGGAACGTTCGAGAAAGCCAGCGTGTTGATGACAGTACCGTCAGCCTTCTGAATCTCCAGGTCGGCCTTGATGAGCGACTGCTGTCCCTCGTTGCCTACCAGCAGGTAGTTCAGACCGATGTACTTGTATTTGGTACCGCTGACGGTCAGCGTTCGCGGAGTATCGGCCGAGGCAGGGATGGTGTTGGCTGCCAGCACGACGTCGGTCGTCGTGGCCTCACCCCCCACCTCGCCGGTCAGGGCGTTCAGCGTGGTGTACACGTTGTTGACGGTCACCTTGCTCTTGGCAACGGTGATGCCTGCAGCAACGGCGGCGTCCCAGTCAGCCTGGGCAGAGCCGTAGTTCACCTGTGCCCAGGGGCGCTTCAGCGTGACGTTCTGCGACAGGGCACCCGTCACCGTCAGGTCGTTGACATGGGCGGTGAAGGCATCCAGCGTCTCGTCGTTGGCCGCAATCATCGAGTATTCAACATTGACCTTGCCCGTTGTCGGATCAAAGACGACAGCACCAGCCGTAGCATTAGGATTCTGAGCCCAGAACACGAAGTTGTAGGTCTGGCCCTTCACCAGTTGGAAGTTGACGGTAGCTGTCTTGCCGCTGACGTTGACGAAGTCCTTGCCGCCGGCATCCGTACCGATGTGGCTGATGGCGGGAATCAGCTGCTTGTCGGCATTATAAACTGCTACGTAGAGTCTGGTGGCGGCTGTGCCGTCCGATTCGCCCGCCACACTACGGGTGGGCATCACTTGGTCGAGATTGGCACTGAACGAGACGTTCACGACATTGCTGTCGTTGGCGCTGCTGGCCAATTCGTCGCTGGAGCATGCAGAGAACAGTGCTGTGACTGCTGCTGCAACTAATAATAATGACTTTTTCATAATCTAAATATGTTTAATCTAATTAATTCAAATTAGTCTTTTGACCAATTAAATACTACGGTATCTTCATGATCTACTATCCAGTCTTCCTCTGTCATACCGCTTGCAAAGTAGGCTACAGGGGCGTCTGCCAATGTGCGAGTACCCGTGATGGTCGTATTGCCTTTGAAATAAACTTCATTTCCTGTACCTGAGAGACCTACCAAATACTGTGCCTGGTCTCCTTCTGCCTTAACTGTAATGGTACAATCGGTAAAGGTCAGTTTATTATTCTTCTTACCATTGAATACAATGGCAGCAAAAGTATTGGATGTACCACTATATTTATTAACACTATTGATTTCGCAGTTCTCAAATTCAAGTTCGTTATCATCATTCCAGATATTGACAGCAGCCCAGCCTTCAATCTTAGAGTTCTTTACAATAATCTTATTATTTTTAGCAGAGCTTACAAGATTGAAAGCATACATTCCGCTTACTTCGGAACCACCATCAACAGTGATTGTTGAACCTTCGCCGAGCACATTGATACCGCGGGAATAACTTCCGTAGGCAGCACCATCGGTCTTGGTTCCAGTAATCTTGGTTCCAGAGATATTGACCGTTGAGCCAGCCTCCACATTAATGGCTCTTGCATTTGCGCTACTGCTTATTGCATCAAGATTAGATTTTATAATGTTTACAGTTGTATTTGCTGGTACAGCCACTGCGGGATTATTACCACCCACATTTCGCTGAGCTTCCAGATTAGAAATTGTAACCGTTTCGCCTGGAGCAATAGTAATAGGTACGTTGACAAGTGGAGATGTCAGACCAGAGAAGTCGAAAGTACCATTGCCAGTCTCAGGGTTGAGATTAATAGAAGTGGCAGTAGAAGTACCATCATTGATGGCAGAAATCACAGCGTTAAGCTGAACTTGATCAGCAACACTCACCACGTAGTCTGGTTCCTCATAGTTCGGGTCAATCGTGATGCTGAACTGCGTCTGGCTGGTCAGCAGGTTGCCGACGATGTTGGTACGGTAGTTGCGCTGAACGGGAACATTCGAGAAGGCCAGCGTGTTGATGACAGTACCGTCAGCCTTCTGAATCTCCAGGTCGGCCTTGATGAGCGACTGCTGTCCCTCGTTGCCTACCAGCAGGTAGTTCAGACCGATGTACTTGTATTTGGTACCGCTGACGGTCAGCGTTCGCGGAGTATCGGCCGAGGCAGGGATGGTGTTGGCTGCCAGCACGACGTCGGTCGTCGTGGCCTCACCCCCCACCTCGCCGGTCAGGGCGTTCAGCGTGGTGTACACGTTGTTGACGGTCACCTTGCTCTTGGCAACGGTGATGCCTGCAGCAACGGCGGCGTCCCAGTCAGCCTGGGCAGAGCCGTAGTTCACCTGTGCCCAGGGGCGCTTCAGCGTGACGTTCTGCGACAGGGCACCCGTCACCGTCAGGTCGTTGACATGGGCGGTGAAGGCATCCAGCGTCTCGTCGTTGGCCGCAATCATCGAGTATTCAACATTGACCTTGCCCGTTGTCGGATCAAAGACGACAGCACCAGCCGTAGCATTAGGATTCTGAGCCCAGAACACGAAGTTGTAGGTCTGGCCCTTCACCAGTTGGAAGTTGACGGTAGCTGTCTTGCCGCTGACGTTGACGAAGTCCTTGCCGCCGGCATCCGTACCGATGTGGCTGATGGCGGGAATCAGCTGCTTGTCGGCATTATAAACTGCTACGTAGAGTCTGGTGGCGGCTGTGCCGTCCGATTCGCCCGCCACGCTACGGGTGGGCATCACTTGGTCGAGATTGGCACTGAACGAGACGTTCACCATGTTGCCGTCAGCTACATTGGTATTGGCCAGTTCGTCGCCGGAGCATGCAGAGAACAGTGCTGTGACCGCTGCTGCAACTAATAATAAAGTTTTTCTCATAATGACACTTATTTTGATTGTTTTGTATAGAATAATATTTCCTTGGTTTTATTTGCACAGGCTTAATAGACCACAATATTGTAGTTTCCGTCGTATTCCTCGTTGATGGCTATTGTGCCAGAAGATGCGGTAGTCAGGAACCGCCCTCGCACAATGGTCTGCTTGTTGCGCATCAGCGGCACCTCTATGGGCGAGCTGAACGAGAGTAGCATGCCCTCCTTGTTGTAGATGCCTATGGCCACACTGACGCTGGAGGCATGTCCGTTGACGAACACGTAGTCGAAGCCGAGGGTAGCCTCGCCATCGGCAGCCTCAGTGATAGACGACATGAAGGAGTAGCCCTGCGCAGCGTCGAACGGCTTGTCGGTAAAGATGTTGAAATGGGTAGGCAGGAATCCTGTGTAGCGGAACATGATCTGATAGTCGGAAAGATCAACGTGTGCCGCCTCTTCAGGACTGGTGATGCCCAGATACTTTTCAATGAATTCCGCCAGGTCGGTGGTCACGAACTTAAACCTGGCCATGGGGCGAATCATCTCTATACGCGCGGCGACGGTGACGGGTTGGTCGAGGTCGGTGACTTCTGGTATGTCGATGTTCTGTTCGCCGATGAAAGCCGAACGCAGCTCGGTAGAGCCTTGATAGTCTTGCTGGTCGCCGGCAATGCTGATGTCGGCAAAGTCGGCTGTGTTGTAGAATAGGTCTGTGATGTCGCCCACGGCGATGTAGTCGGCCCACACCCTGATTTTATACCTGCCGGGCGCCAGCGAGAGGTGGCAGCGGAAGTTGCGTTGCGACAGGTCGCGGTTGGTATAGTTGAACTCGTAGGCAGGCACGGCCGAGAAAGTGCTGTCGCCGTTGGCAGGGTAGCATCTGACGAGGTAGCGCAACTCCATCTCCGTTTCCTGCTGCGCACGGCCTGCCCGGTTCGACCGGCTCAGATTGTAGTACACTTCCTGATAGGTGGGCAGCAAGTCCATGTCGAACAGCAAGTCAACATAGACGTCGCCCCTGGCCTCTTCAGGCATCTCGTGGACACACGACGACAACGCCAGGAGCAACACCACGACGGGTATATACAATAGGTCAGTACACTTTCTTTTCATGACTCTCAGATTTGTGCCAGTCGAAACTGTAGCCGAACGTGACGCGCAGCTGGTCGGGGCCGAAATAGGTGGTATGGATGTCCGACGAGGCCTGCCGGCCGTTCTGCTCGTTGACAAACTTCTCGTAGTGTACATTATAAACGCCAAGGCCGGCCGAGAACTCTACAAACCAGCGTGGATTGCGCCTGAAAGCCGTGCGATAGCCAACGACGACACCACCCCCGATGGCCGGCTTCCTGCGTTGGGTGTCTTGGTAACGGTATTCGCCGCCAACGGCTATATTAAAATAGGTAAGTCCCAGGTGGCCGCCCCAGAACAGGCCCTTCACCTTGGGTGTCCAGTAGCGTATCTCGGGCTGAAGGCTGAACACCCTGAACTTGGTGGTTGAGTGGAAATAGTCCAGCCCCGTGTAATGAATAGGGAAATTGAAAGTCCACTGTGGACAGATGTCTATTTCGACCGCCACGTTGAATATCAGCAGCCCATAGGCCAGCGCGTCGGTCTTGAGGCTGTAGGTGTGGGGGTAGGGCACAGAGTCTAAGTTGCGGTCCAAGGCGTATGAGGGCTTGTCCTGGGCCGACAAATGAGTGCATATCACCAATAGTAAAATCAGCAATTTTAGTTTCATGCCGACAAAATTACGGCAATTGCTGCTTTTCCTATTTGTCAGTAGGCGGTAAAAGCTTGTCAGAACAAGATTTTACCTGCTCTTGTCATTTGTCAGAACCATTGACAACATCCGTTTCAAGGCGTTTCTTGTATGCGCTGGGCGACATGCCGAAACGCCGCTTGAAAGCCTTGCTCATAGAGGGCAGGTCGGCATAGCCGCACATATAGGATATTTCGGACAGCGTATAGTCGGTGGTGTCGAGCAGCTCCTTGCAGTGGTTGATGCGGATGGTGCTGATCCATGCCTTGAAGGTGAGGCACTGTCGGTTCTGCAGATAGTCTTGCAGGACGCTGCGCTGAATGCCCGTTCCCTCTGCCACGCTGTCAAGCGTGATGCCGTTGTCGCAGGGGACGGCCAGCGTTGTCCACATCCACTCGTCCACCTTCCGGGTGATGTCGTCATCTTCAGCTACAGGATAAGGAATGGGGGCGGGCTGTTCGTTTTCACGATAGCGGTGACGGAGCATCGCGGCATAGGCTACGGCAGCGACTGCTACCGTCAGGGATAATAGGGTGATAAGGATAAGCATACGCTTCGCTTTCTGTTTTTCTGTCCCCTTCAACTCCCTTGTCAGGAACGGTTGTTTGAAAATGTTGTTATGCAAAAAGCGTGGGAGTTCCCTTGTCGCTCGTTCTACGACTCGAGGCTCTGGCATTGCCCAACCAGTAAGAACGAGCAACGCCGAAGCCCACGCCGTATGTATATATTCGCCCGCAAAGGCCGCAAGCCTCAATCGGCTCGCAACTTTTGCTTAAGCGGATATAACATACCCATGAGCGCCATTGTTGCATTGTTCTTGACTGGTTGTTGTGGAACTGCCAGATTCCGAGCCGCCAAGTACAAAGCGCCAAGTAACGCTTTTTTCCCATAAAATAGGCTCACACACCTAACACTCCCACCAGCAAGTAGGGCTTCGGTATGGATGCGGATGCAAAGTTAGGGATTATTTTCAGAAACTCCAAATCTTTTATCCGAAAAAAAACCACATGACAGACAGGTTTTCTTAAATAAATTCCTAAACCCTTGGAATTGTCGAAAAGAATGCTTCACTTTGCACGCAGAAGATACTCCGTGCTGCCAAGAAAACTTAATTCCATTCAATTAGGATACAAAAGTTTTTCTTTCTGTCTTCGTCGTTCAATCCCATTTACAGAGTAATAGCATCATGTTCAACATTATGGTAGAATGGAGTAATGCTGCTTGCCTCCCATTCCTTCTTGGTGTACATAATAGGATTTATCTCGGCTCCCAATTCCCATCCAAGCTTTGTGAGCGGATAGGTGATGGCATCATAATCATCAGGCTGTAGCTTGTCCTTATCCATAACAATCAGGATGTCCCAGTCAGAGTTGTAACGGGAATCTCCGCGAGCTTGTGAACCGTAGAGTTTTGCAGTAGCATGCTTAGGGAGAGTCTGCGCCAGCATCTGCTTGATATTGCCAAGTATCTTCTTATCCATTCCGTTGCAAAGGTAAAGATGTTTCTTGAAACTTCCAAATTTTCGGGCACATTTTTTTTGTTAGGCATAAGCTTTCCTTTGCCTCTGGCTCGACACCTTCAGCAGGCACTTCGCATGGGGGGAGCTTTTTGGAACGCGCGGGAAATCATGCCCGTTCCATGCTGCGTGGCTGGAAATGATGAAAATAAAAATCCTAAGCCCTTGGAACTGTCGAAAATAATGCTTAACTTTGCAGTCAGAAGGCATGATACGCTAAGCAGAAGAAGCACACAACGACAACCCGCTTAAAAAAGAAGAATAAGAAGAACGAGAAGAACAAGAAGAACAAGAAGAACAAGAAGAACAAGATGAATAATATGAACAAGAAGAATAATAAGAATAAGATGAACAAGATGAAGCAAGCAATACTACTCCTGATGATGATGGGCCATATAGCAGCCATGCTGGCCCAAGACAGCGTCAGCTCGCCGGACGGGAGGCTGACGGTGACCGTTTATACCGAAGAAGGATGCGCCATGTATGCCGTTGACTACGACGGGCGGCGGATGGTGATGCCGTCGCGGCTGGGGCTGACGACGGACTATGCCGATTTTACGCGAGGGATGACGATGGGCGAGGTGCGCACTGAAGACGTGAGGAAACAATACGACATGACGCGCACGAAGAGAGCCCACGTAGCATACGAGGCGCGGCGCATGGACGTGGCACTGCTGAACGCCAAAGGACAGCGCATGGACGTGACCTTCATGGTGGGCAACAACGACATCGGCATGCGCTACACGCTATACCGCCAGTCGAACGACAACCCGAAGAGTGCCGTGGTGAAGAGTGAGGCCACATCGTTCCGGCTGCCCGACGGCACGACGACGTTCCTGTCGCCGCAGAGCAAGGCGATGGTGGGCTGGGAGCGCACGAAGCCCAGCTACGAAGAGGTGTATGGTGCCGACGAGGCCATGGAGAGGCCGTCGGCGTTCGGAGAGGGCTACGTGTTTCCGGCACTCTTCCACGTGGGCGACAGCGGATGGGTGCTCATCAGCGAGACGGGTGTGGCATCAGGATATGTGGGCAGCCACCTGAGCGACTATGACCGCGAGACGGGATATACCATTGCCTACCCCATGGCAGGCGAGAACAACGGCAACGGCACACCGTGGGCAGGCATCGCACTGCCCGGCAGCACGCCGTGGCGCACCATCACAGTGGGGCGCACACTGGCCCCCATCGTAGAGACCACCGTGGCCTACGACCTGGTGGAGCCGCTGTACGAGGCTGGTGGCGACTACCGCCCGGGCCGCTACACGTGGAGCTGGCTGATAGGGCAGGACGAGAGCATCACGTATGACGAGCAGGTGCGATTTATTGACCTGGCGGCGGCGATGGGCTTTGAGTATTGTCTGGTGGACAACTGGTGGGACAGGAACATCGGGCGCACACGCATGGCACAGCTGGCCCGATATGCCGCAGGCAAGGGTGTGGGGCTGCTGCTGTGGTACAACTCGAACGGATATGAGAACGACGCGCCGCAGACACCCAGGCAGTGCATGAACACCGCCACGGCCCGCGACCGCGAGATGGCATGGCTCAAGAGCATCGGCGTGAAGGGCATCAAGGTGGACTTCTTCGGCGGTGACAAGCAGCAGACCATGCAGCTCTACGAGGATATTCTCTGCGATGCCAACCGCTATGGCCTGCAGGTGGTTTTCCACGGGTGTACGCTGCCGCGAGGGTGGGAGCGTATGTTCCCCAACTTCGTGAGCAGCGAGGCGGTGCTGGCCTCAGAGAACGTGTATTTCACCGAAGAGCATGCACGCCGCGAGCCCTTCGACCTGACGCTGCACCCCTTCTGCCGCAATGCCGTGGCGGCCATGGACTGGGGCGGCATCATCATGAACCGCCACATGAGTGCCGACAACCGCAGCCGACATACGCGCAAGACCACCAACACGTTTGAAATGGCCAGCGGCATCACCATGCAGACGGCGGTGCAGTGTGTGGCCATGCGCCCCAACAACCTGCAGGAGCTGTCGCAGGTGGAGCTGGACTTCCTGCGCACGATGCCCACCGCATGGGACGAGACGCGATATATCGACGGCTATCCCGGACGCTACGCGGTATTGGCGCGACGCTGCGGCAGCCGATGGTACATAGCGGGACTGAACGCCGGGCAGGAGGAACGGCGGCTCACGCTGACGCTGCCCATGCTGAAGGCGGGGCAGACGGTCGGCTACTATACCGACAATAAGCAAGGGGAGACAGAACTGAAGCCGCTGCGGGTGGACAAGCGGCAACAGGTAAAGATAGTCATGCAGCCCAACGGCGGCATGGTGCTTATTTCTTCAACTTAAAGGAGGTCTCGATGCTGTTCAGTTCGTCGAGGAACGCCTTGTCAACCTTCAGGCGCTGCTCGACGGCACTGCAGCTGTGCAGCACGGTGGAATGGTCGCGCCCGCCGATGAGCTGTCCGATGCGCGAGGCAGGCATCTTGGTGTACTTCTGCGCCAGATACATAGACACCTGGCGCACGAGCACATAGTCGCGCTTACGGCTGCGGCTGAACACATGCTGCTGACTGACGCTGTAATGGTTGCAGACGGTCTCCAGAATGTCATCGACGGTGAGCGGGTGGTTGTCCACCTTGACGGCACGCTGGATGACTCGCTCGGCCAGCCGCATGTCGATATTGGAATTATAGACCACGGAATAGGCCAGCAGCGAATTGACCACACCCTCCAGGTCGCGCACGGAGCCGTTGGCCGTCTCGGCAATAAACTCGATGACGTCGGCAGGAATCTTCAGTCCGTCGCGGCGGCACTTCGAGTTCAGGATGTCGATGCACAGCTGCACGTTGGGTTTCTCCAGCTCGGCTATCAGGCCGCACGAGAAACGCGTGAGCAGACGGTCCTTCACGCCCTGCAGGTCAACAGGCGGGCGGTCGGAGGCCAGCACAATCTGCTTGCCCAGGCGGAACAGGTGGTCGAAGATGTGGAAGAAAGTGTCGAGGGTCTTGGATGCCGTGGCCCACTCCTGGATGTCATCGACTATGAGCACGTCGATGGTCTGGTAGAACTGTATGAAGTCGTTGACGCGGTTCTGGCGCACGGCATCGGTGAACTGCACCTGGAAGAGGCGCGCCGACACGTAGAGCACGCGCTTCTGGGGGTACATCTCCTTGCAGCGCACACCGATGGCATTGATGAGGTGCGTCTTGCCGCAGCCCGAAGGCCCATAGACGAAGAAGGGGTTGAAGGTGGTCTTGCCGGGATGCTCGGCGATGGACACACCCACGGTGCGCGGCAGCTTGTTGGAGTCGCCCTCGATGAAGCTCTGGAACGTCTTGTGTACGTCGAGCTGAGGATTGAGGTCGTTGGGGGCGGCGTCGAGCATGGTGGGTGCCTGGTTGCCACGGGTGGTAGCCTCGGGCTTGTCGATGGCCACCGGCTCACTGCCCAGCTCATCGACCGTCAGCTGGTGGGCCTGATCTACCACGATGCGGTAGTTCAGCTGCACATGGGCACCGAAGCAGCGGTTGAGCACCTTGCTGAGCAGGGGCACATAGTATTGCTCCAGATACTCGTAGAAGTACCTGCTGGGCACTTGCAGGAGTAGCGTCCGAGTGGCCTCGTCGTAGTGCTCGAAGACGATGGGCTCGAACCAAGCTTTATATTGTTGCTCTGCGACGTTTGCCTTGATGAGCGAGAGGCAGTTGTCCCAAAGCGCCTTGGAGTTGTTTACCATGCGCGTTACTTTTTTAATATGTTCGTTTTTTACTATTGTCAGACGGTAGGGTCTTCGGTTTTCGGTTGCAAAGTTCGCAATTTTTTTTGAATCTTGCAAATGCGAAAAAATACCACCAAAGACGGATGCTGCCGTAACTTGCGGTGTGAACGCGCTTTATGCCACTTCCAGATGGAGTGTATGCTGAAGGGGGTGTTGCAAAATAGCAACGTCTTGTGGCACAGTGCATTATACGGAAACTGCACAGACGGCGGGTCTGTGCAGTAGTAGGTTTGTTCGCCTTGCGGAACGCTTGCAATATCAGGCATTTGTAGGGATGGCAGGGAAGAAAAAGACAGAAGTGGTGTTATTTAGACAATTTAAAAATTGCCTCCCTTGCCGTCATTTGTCTTTCTTGCCGAATACCGAGAAATGCACGTAGCGCTTCGGGTGTGCCTTCAGGTCGATGAGCAGCGAGTCGGCAGCAGCCACGGTGTTGTTCAGATTCTGGTAGAGGGTGGGGTCGCGCATGAGCAGCCCCAGCGTGCCCTCGTTGCTGTTGAGGCGCTGTGTCATCTGTTCGACGTTGGCCAGCGTCTGGTTCACCTTGGCCATGGTGGCAGCCACATCGACCGCCGATAGATGGGCCGTGAGCTGCTCGGTGTTGGTGAGTACGCCGTCGGCCTTGGTCATCAGGCCCGGCACGTCGCGGTTGAGGCTGGCCGACAGCGCGCGCAGCTCTACGCTGGTGGCATTGAGATTGCCCGTCATGCCCTCGACGTTGTGCAGCACGTTGCGCAGGGCGGGGTCGGCCAGCAGCAGGTTCAGGCTGGTCATGATGGAGTCGAGCTTGGGCACAATGCGCTCTACGGCAGGCATCATCTCGCCTACCTTGCCCATCAGCCCCTGCTGTGCGCCGCCGGGAATAGTGTCGCCCTTGCCAATCAGGTGGAGGGGGTCGCCGTCGAGCACGAGGTTGATCTTGATATTGCCCAGCAGGTCGCTGTCGATGACGGCATGCGAGCCGACGGGCATGCGCAGCTGTTTGTCCAGGCCCACGACGGCGATAATCTTGCCGCCGGGCTGATAGTCATAGACAATCTCCTTGACCACGCCCACGCGGTAGCCGTTGGCATAGACGGGTGCCGATGGCGACAGACCGCTGACATCGTCGAAAGCCACATAGTAGGCATCGTCGCTGGAAAAGAGGTCGAGTCCCTTCAGGAACTGCAGGCCATAGAACAGCACCACGATGCCCACGATGGCCACCAGTGCTATCTTAACTTCCTTGGTAAAGAACTTCATATTGTTGTTGTCGTTTTATTTAATTTTATTTTTTATTTCTCTTAAATTCCTGTATGGCCTCACGCACGTCCATCTTCACACCGTCGCGGAAGGCGATGATGAAGGCCTGCGGGAAGTCGCCCGTCAGCGTCTTGCGCAGACGGTAGATCTCGTTGTAGTCGGCAGACGAGCCCACCGTATATTTAAACAGACCGCCTTCCTGATAGCAGTCGGCATCGCGGTGCCCCTTCAGCTGCTTGTCGGTGGGCTTCAGCTTTACTGACGAGGTGAGTATCTGTACCTTGAAGACGGGGGCGGAAGTCGGAGCGGCAGCTGCTGCCGCATCCTTGGCAGGCGTCTTTGCCGCCTCCTTGGCAGGGGCATTTGCCGCATCCTTGGCAGGCTTCTTCTCCGCCTCCTTGGCAGGGGTCTTTGCGGGGGTGGCCGGTACGGTGTCGGCGGGCTGCGCCATGGTGATAGAGTCGGTGCTGGGAGCCTCGGCGGGCTTCTCGCTTTCTGCCGTCTTGCCCTCGCGGGCCTCGGCCAGCTCTTCGGCCACTTTGCTCTTCTTGCGCTTGCGCTTTTTCGCGTCCTTCTCGGCTTTCTCGGTCTTCACGTCCTGCGGCACCACAGAGGGGATGTCCACCTCCAGCTTTGTTTCTATGCGATAGGGCACGGTGCTGTTCTTGTCGTACTTGTTCTTATAGTCGATGAATGCCTGGTAGATGCCCTGTGCATAGCGGCGCCGGGCATCATCGGTATTCATGAACTGCTCTTCATCGCGGGTGGAGATGAAGCCCAGCTCTATCAGACAGCCGGGCATCGACGTGAGGCGCAGCACGGCAAGGTTGTCCTGGTGGGCACCCATGTCCTGCCGGCCCGTGGCACGGCATACGCGGCGCTGCATGAACTTGGCCAGCTCTACGCTCATCTCCATGTTCTTGTCCTGAATGAACTCGAACATGATGTTGCTCTCTGCCGAATTGGGGTCGTAGCCCTGATAGGTCTGCTTGTAGTCTTTCTCCAGGAAGATGACGGCGTTCTCGCGCTTGGCCACCTCCAGGTTCTCCATCACGCCGTTCTGCTTGCCCGTGCGCTTGCTGCGCCCGAGGGTGTAGGTCTGGAAGCCGCGGGCTATGTGTCGCTTGGGCAGCGCGTTGATGTGTACGGAGATAAACAGGTCGGCCTTGGCGTTGTTGGCTATCTCGGCACGTTTGTACAGCTCTACGAAGCGGTCGGTCTTACGGGTATATATGACGTGTACATCGGGGCAGTTGCGCTCTACCAGCTGTCCGAAGGCGAGGGCATACTTCAGCGTCAGGTCCTTCTCCTTCGAGATGGCTCCTTGCGCGCCGGTGTCGTGGCCTCCGTGGCCGGCATCTACCACCAGCGTGAACTTCTTGCCTGCTGCCGACGCGGCAACGGCAAGGAATAGCGTGACACACAGAGTCAATATCCGGCTGTTCCTCATTGCTTGTCGTTGATTAAGTGTAACTCTACGCCGGCTCCCTGGCAGTCGGCACCCATGGGCGGGTTCAGCTTGGTGACGGAAATGTCGAGCGATGCCGCCTGCGGGAAATGGTCGAAGACGGCCTGACCGATGCGCCCTGCCACATGTTCCAGGAGCATGGAGGGCTGCTCCATCTCGAATTTCACCACATGGTACAGCTCGGCATAGTCGAGGGTCACCTCCACCATGTCGTGGCTGACGGCCTGGCTCACATCGATGCCCACACGCAGCGACACGCTGAAGTCGGCTCCCACCTGCCGTTCCTGGGGCAGCACCCCATGGAAGGCGTGGAAGCGGGCCTCGCGGATATATACATACGAATGTTCTATCTTCATCGTTACTCTAAAAAAAGCTCTGTCGTGTAAAGTGCTCAACCTTGTTTTATGACGGTATGCACGGTGGTGCGTCACACGTCATCCGCAACGGCTGGAGCCGCAGTTCTTGCATATCAGACAGCCCTCCTGGTAAACCAGGCTCTCGCTGCCGCAGTTGGGACACTTCTGCCCCTTGGCCTCGGTGCCGTCAACGATGTATTTCTTCAGGGCACGCTCTACGCCCACCTTCCACGTGTTGATGCTTTCCGACTTCAGCTGCAGGCTCGACACGAGCTTGATGACGTGGTCGATAGGCATGCGGTAGCGCAGCACGCCCGAGATGAGCTTGGCGTAGTTCCAGTATTCAGGGTTGAACTTCTCAGACAGGCCCTCCACCGTGGTCTTGTAGCCGCGCTTGTTCTCAAACTGGAAGTCGTAGCGCTTCGTGCCGTCTTCGTTCACCTGCTTGATAATCTTTCCCTTCGTCACCGTCTTGGGCAGCACAATGCCCTCTTCGTCGTCCTGCAAGCCGGTGAAAATCTCGTAGGGATAGCCGTCGAGCAAACCCACAAAGGCCACCCACTTGTCTTTGTTGTTCTGAAACCGCACCACGTCGCACTCCAGCTCCCGGGGCCGTACCTCGGTCACCTCGGGGTGCTTGCAGGGGGCATCGGCCTTCTGCTCCAGGTTGTTGTCCTTCGTGGTGTCGTCGTCTTTCTTCTCTTTCTTCGTCACGCTGACCATCACGCCCGACCGCGAGCCGTCGCGATAGATGGTGCAGCCCTTGCAGCCCGACCGCCAGGCCTCGACATAGAGGCGGTTCACCAGGGCCTCATCGACATCAGAGGGCAGGTTGACGGTGACGCTGATGGAGTGGTCCACCCACTTCTGGATGGCTCCCTGCATGCGTACCTTCATGAGCCAATCGACATCGTTGGCGGTGGCTTTATAATAAGGCGAGCGGGCCACCAGGCTGTCTATCTCTTCCTGACTGTAGCGCTTGGTGGTGTCGAGCCCGTTTACCTTCATCCATTCCATGAACTTCGGGTGATAGACAATGTACTCCTCGAACGAGTCGCCTACCTCATCGACATAGTCCACATGCACGTTGGTGTCGTTGGGGTTCACCTTGCGGCGGCGCTTATAGACGGGCAGGAACACGGGCTCGATGCCGCTCGTGGTCTGCGTCATCAGCGACGTGGTGCCCGTGGGGGCGATGGTCAGGCAGGCTATGTTGCGGCGCCCGTACTGCGCCATGTCGGCATACAGCTGCGGGTCGGCCTGCTTCAGTCGCTGTACGAAGGGGTTGGCGGCTTCGCGCTGTGCGTCGTAAATGGCAAAGGCGCCACGCTCGCGGGCCATCTCGACACTGGAGCGATAGGCACTCAGTGCCAGCGTCTTGTGTACCTCTACGCTGAAGTCGGTAGCCTCCTGGGTGCCATAGCGCAGCCCCATGGCGGCTATCATGTCGCCCTCGGCGGTAATGCCCACGCCGGTGCGGCGGCCCTTCGAACTCTTGGCCATGATTTTCTCCCACAGGTGCTGCTCGGCGCCCTTCACCTCGTCAGACTGCGGGTCGCTGGCTATCTTCTGCATGATCAGCTCTATCTTCTCCAGTTCCAGGTCAACGATGTCGTCCATCAGCCGCTGCGCCATCTGCACATGCCGGCGGAACAGCTCGTAGTCGAAGTAGGCCTCCTTGGTGAAGGGCTTCCTGACGTAGGAATAGAGGTTGATGCTCAGCAGTCGGCACGAGTCGTAGGGGCAGAGGGGTATCTCGCCGCACGGGTTGGTGCTGACGGTGCGGAAACCAAGGTCGGCATAGCAGTCGGGAATGCTCTCGCGCAGAATGGTGTCCCAGAAGAGCACACCGGGTTCGGCACTCTTCCAGGCGTTATGCACTATCTTTTCCCACAGCGTCTTGGCAGAAATCTGCCGGCTGACCACGGCCGGCACGCTGCTGTCGATGGGGAAGCGCTGCTCGTAGGGCCGGTCCTCGGTGGCGCAACGCATGAAGTCGTCGTCTATCTTCACCGACACGTTGGCACCGGTCACCTTGCCTTCCGTCATCTTGGCGTCGATGAAGGCCTCGGCCTCCGGGTGGCGGATGCTCACGCTGAGCATCAGCGCGCCGCGGCGCCCGTCCTGGGCCACCTCGCGCGTACTATTGCTATATCGCTCCATGAAAGGCACCAGGCCCGTCGATGTCAGCGCCGAGTTGTTGACGGGCTGCCCCTTCGGACGGATGTGGCTCAGGTCGTGGCCTACGCCGCCGCGCCGCTTCATCAGCTGCACCTGCTCCTCGTCGATGCGCAAGATGGCACCGTAGGAGTCGGCATCGCCGTCGAGCCCGATGACGAAACAGTTCGACAGCGAGGCTATCTGGTGGTTGTTGCCGATGCCGGTCATCGGACTGCCGGCAGGGATGATGTAACGGAAGTGGTCGAGCAACTCGAAAATCTGCTGTGCCGACAGCGGATTGGCGTATTTCTGCTCGATGCGGGCTATCTCGTTGGCTATACGCCAGTGCATCTGCTCGGGCGACTGCTCGTAGATATTGCCTAACGAGTCTTTCATCGCATACTTGTTTACCCACACGCGGGCGGCCAGCTCGTCGCCGCCGAAATAGGCTAAGGAGGCTGCAAAGGCCTCGTCGTAAGTGTATGTTTTCGCTGTTTCCATCTTTTTACTCTTCACAATTTCGTGCAAAGGTACGAAGAAGTTTCCTCTTTCGGATAACTTTTCTCTATAAAAAACGCTAAAAGTTTTCCTTTTTACACAAGATGCACCGCCGCGACGTCTCCCGATGCCGTCGGCGGGGGGCCGTATGTGGCATGCCGGCCCCCGCTCTCTCTTGTCCGCGCTTACGCGCATGTATATATAATAGGAATATCAAAAAAATCCCCAACACCTACGACACCTAAATCGTGGGGCCACACCGTCTATTACCCATGGCGATGCCCTGGGCTGGCTGCTCATTGCCCCTTTGGGGCGCTATCGGATAATAATTTGATTTTCGTGGAGAGGGCCAAAAAAACAAAAAGCCCAGCCGCTTGGCGTGACTGGGAAATCTCTTTGTTGGGGTACCCGGATTCGAACCAGGAAAGGCAGGACCAGAATCTGCAGTGTTACCATTACACCATACCCCAATGTTTGTTGCTTCTTGCTTGTTGTGAGCGTCTCATCGCTCATTTGCGGGTGCAAAGGTACGTCTTTTTTCTGAATTACCAAAGAAAAATTGGATTTTTTTATTAAAAAGCGCAAAAAAAATGCATTCTAAGCCTTTTTATCAAGAATATCATGTAACTTTGCATGCAATAAAGGCTCAAAAATTAATAAATGGAACATACATCACAATTAGTAAACACAATTACCAAAGGAATACAGGATAAGAAAGGTGCTGACATCGTTGTGGCCGACTTGCAGGGCATTGACGGCAGCATCTGTAACTATTTCGTTATCTGTCAAGGCTCGTCGCCTGCTCAGGTGGAAGCCATCACCGAGTCGGTAGGCGACTTTGCCCGCAAGGAGCTGGGCGAGAAGCCGACGCGAGTGGCAGGCCTGGAGAATGCGCAGTGGGTGGCCATGGACTATGGTGACGTGCTGGTGCATATCTTCTTGCCCGACGTGCGCAGCTATTACGACCTGGAGCATCTGTGGGACGATGCCGCGCTGACCCATATTCCGAACTTGGACTGACGGGGGGATACTATTACACCTAAATATATATAAAGACGATTATATACCTTATTATAATATAGACAACAGTGAATAACGTACAATCGAACGATAACAAGCCGCAGATGAACATGCCCCGATTCAACATGAACTGGATTTACGGGCTGGTCATCATCTCTATCATTGCGCTCTACCTCACGCAGGGCAACGAGAAGTCGAGTGTGCAGACCCGCGCCAGCTATTCCGACTTCAAGGCGATGGTGATGAAGGGTTATGCCGACGAGATAGTGGTCAACAAGCATAGCAACACGCTGCAGATGTACGTCAAGCCGGAACATATCCGCGATGTGTTCCACCAGGGCGTGCAGCAGACTGGCAAGAACCCCAGCGTGACGGTGGACATCGGCTCCGTCGATCAGGTGGAGCAGTTTGTCAATCAGGCCCGCGAGCAGGAGAAATTCTCCGGCAAGTTTGCCTACGACAACACGAAAGACAACGACTTCTTCAGTTCGCTGCTGATGAACATCCTGTTCTTCGGCGGCATCATCTTCGTGTGGATGTTCATCATGCGCCGCATGGGCGGTGGCGGTGCCGGCATGATGGGACCCGGCAACATCTTCAGCGTCGGCAAGTCGAAGGCACAGATGTACGAGAAAGGCGGCGAGCTGGGCATCACGTTTAAAGACGTGGCCGGACAGGCCGGCGCCAAGCAGGAGATGCAAGAGATAGTAGATTTCCTGAAGAACCCGCAGAAATATACCGACCTGGGAGGCAAGATTCCCAAGGGAGCCCTGCTGGTAGGCCCTCCGGGAACCGGCAAGACGCTGCTGGCCAAGGCCGTGGCCGGCGAGGCCGGTGTGCCGTTCTTCTCGATGTCAGGCAGCGACTTCGTCGAGATGTTCGTCGGCGTGGGAGCCTCGCGTGTGCGCGACCTTTTTGAAAAGGCCAAGAGCAAGGCCCCGTGCATCATCTTCATTGACGAGATAGACGCCGTGGGGCGTGCCCGAAGCAAGAACCCCGCCATGGGCGGCAACGACGAGCGTGAGAACACGCTGAACGCCCTGCTGACGGAGATGGACGGCTTCGGCACCAACAGCGGCATCATCACGCTGGCTGCCACCAACCGCGCCGACATGCTCGACTCGGCACTGATGCGCGCCGGACGCTTCGACCGCCAGATACACGTCGATTTGCCCGACCTGAACGAGCGCCGCGAGGTGTTCAACGTACACCTGAAGCCCCTGAAACTGGACGAGAACCTTGATGTGGATTTCCTGGCCCGCCAGACGCCTGGTTTCTCGGGTGCCGATATTGCCAATGTGTGCAACGAGGCCGCGCTGATAGCTGCCCGCCATAACCGTGAGAAAGTGGGCAAGCAGGACTTCCTCGATGCCGTGGACCGCATCATTGGCGGACTGGAGAAGAAGACCAAGGTGATGACCGAGCAGGAGAAACGCTCGATAGCCATCCACGAGGCCGGCCATGCCACCATCTCATGGTTCACCGAGTTTGCCAACCCGCTGGTGAAGGTCAGCATCGTGCCTCGCGGACGTGCCCTCGGCGCTGCCTGGTACTTGCCCGAAGAGCGCGTGCTGCAGACCAAGGAAGCCATGCTCGACGAGATGTGCTCGCTGCTGGGCGGACGTGCCGCCGAGCAGCTGTTCATAGGGCATATCTCCACCGGGGCCATGAACGACCTGGAGCGTACCACGCAGCAGGCCTACGCCATGGTGGCCTACGCCGGCATGAGCGAGCGGCTGCCCAACGTGAACTATTACAACAACCAGGAATACTCGTTCCAGAAGCCCTATTCGGAGACCACGGCACGCATTGTTGACGAAGAAGTGCAGCGCATGATCAACGAGCAGTACGAGCGTGCCAAGAAGATACTGACCGAGCACAAAGACGGGCATGCCCAGTTGGCGCAGTTGCTGGTAGATCGTGAGGTCATCTTCGCTGAAGACGTGGAGAAAATCTTCGGCAAGCGTCCCTGGCAGAGCCGTGCCGAGGAACTGCTGGAAGCCCAGATGCGTGCCGACGCCGAGGCCATGGCCGAGCGCCGGGCCAAGGAGTTAGGTCTGCCGTTCAATGAGCAGAAGGAGCAGGGAGATTCTGAAAACTCCGATCATTCTGAAAACTCCGATCATTCCGAAAACTCCGATCATTCTGAAACCTCCGACAATAACAATAATTCCGCCAATTCGGAAAAGCCAACCACCTCAACACCTAAAAATTAATTATGCTATGAAGAACCTTATTGCTCGCACCATTACCGGCATCATCTTTGTCGCCGCCATTGTGGCCTCGTTTCTGCGCCCGGAGGCGATGGTGCTGCTGTTCAGCATCGTTACCGGACTGACCATCTGGGAGTTCTGCGGACTGGTGAACGACCGGCCCGGCGTTGCCGTCAACCGCTTTATCTGTACCGTGGCGGGAGTCTATTTCTTCTTCGCCATGACCTATTTCTGCAGCGACCTCTATGGCGGAGCAGCCAAGTCGGTGGTGTTCATTCCCTATCTTGTCACCATCATCTACCTGTTGGTGGCCGAGCTTTATGCCAAGCAGACCGACCCGATCAACAACTGGGCCTACACGATGCTGTCGCAGATGTATATTGCCCTGCCTTTCTCGCTGCTCAACGTGTTGGCGTTCAATGCCACGACGGGAGGGCTGGTGGTGTTCAACACGCTCCTGCCGCTGTCGGTATTCGTGTTCCTGTGGGTCAACGACACCGGGGCCTACTGTGTCGGCTCGCTGTTGGGACGCCACAAGCTGTTCCCACGCATCTCTCCCGGCAAGTCGTGGGAAGGCAGCATCGGCGGAGCCGTCTTCGTGCTGGCCGCTGCATACGGTGCCAGCTATGTGGACGAGGGCATGCTCAACGAGTGGCAGTGGCTTGGCTTAGGACTGGTGGTGGTGGTCTTCGGCACGTGGGGCGACCTGGTGGAGAGCCTGTTCAAGCGTACGCTCGGCGTGAAAGACAGCGGCAGCATTCTGCCCGGGCATGGGGGCATGCTCGACCGTTTCGACTCGTCGCTGTTGGCCATTCCCGCCGCAGTGGTCTATCTGTACACCCTGTCGCTGTTCTGATGTTTGAAGTTTATGATTACTTGGACATATGACTTATGACATATAACTTATGGCTTATGACCTTTGACCTTTGACTTTTGAACTATGACCTATAAAAAAGAAAAGATATGAAAAAGCTATTGACTATGATCCTGTTGTGCGTGACAGTCTGCTATGCGCACGCCCAAGACCCGGTGAAGAAATGGGGACAGTTGCAGGTAAAGGGCAGCCAGTTGTGCGACCAGCACGGGCAGCCCGTCATTCTGCGCGGTGTCAGCTTCGGATGGCACAACCTGTGGCCCCGGTTCTATAACAAGAAAGCCGTGCAGACGCTGAAGCAAGACTGGCATGCCTCGGTGGTACGTGCCGCCATGGGCATCATGATTGAGGACAACTATCTGGAGAACCCGTCGTTCGCCATGCAGTGTATGACCCCCGTCATCGAGGCCGCCATCAAGCAGAACGTCTATGTCATCATCGACTGGCATTCCCATGAGATGAAGACCGAGGAGGCCAAGCAGTTCTTCGGCCAGATGGCCCGTAAGTACGGCAAGCACCCCCATGTCATCTATGAGATATACAACGAGCCCGTGGAAGACAGCTGGGCCAGCCTGAAGCAGTATGCCGCCGAGGTGATTGGCGAGATACGCAAGTACGACCCCGACAACATCGTGCTGGTGGGCTGTCCGCACTGGGACCAGGACATCCATCTGGTGGCCGACAGTCCGCTGACCGGCTTTGCCAATATCATGTACACCGTCCACTTCTATGCCGCCACGCATGGCGACTACCTGCGCCAGCGTATGGAGGAGGCCGTGAAGAAGGGCATTCCCGTCTTCATCTCCGAGAGCGGTGCCACCGAGGCTTCGGGCGACGGACGTATAGACCCTGTGAGCGAAGAGCAGTGGATTCAGCTGTGCGAGCGGCTGGGAGTCAGCTGGGTGTGCTGGAGCATCAGCGACAAGAACGAGAGCTGCTCCATGCTGCTGCCCCGTGCCACAGCTACCGGTCCTTGGCCCGACGGGGTCGTCAAGGAGTATGGCAAACTGGTGAAGGGGCTGTTGCTGAAATACAACAAGTGAGATTGTTCATGGTTTATGTTTCATCGATAGAGTTAGAAAGAGTATGACAACAGAACGCGAGAAATTAATCAATGACAATATGGGCTATGTGGTCACGCTGGCCCGACAGTATCAGAGCGACATCCTGAGCACCGACGACCTGGTGAGCGAGGGCACTATCGGCATCATCAAGGCTGCCGACAAGTACGACCCGTCGCGCGGAAAGCCCTTCGTCACCTTTGCCGCACCCTATATCCGCCGCAGCATCGAGGATGCCATCCGCCGGTTGGCCACCGATGCCGACACCCGTTCTACCGACGAGTCGCTGCCCCGGGGCAGTCGTAACAACTATACGCTGCTCAATGTGCTGGAAGACGGCAGCGCGCCTCAGGCCGATGCCCTGTTGGAAGAGAACACGCTGACGGAAGACCTGCTGCGAGTCATCGGTGTGCTGAACGAGCGCGAGCAGCGGGTGGTCAACCTCTACTACGGCAACGGCTACGAGCGCCAGACCATGGCCGAGATAGGCGAGGTGATGGGGCTGAAGCGCGAGCGTGTCCGCCAGATACGCGACCTGGCCGTGCGCAAGCTGCGCAAGGCGGCCCGCCGCCAGCAGGCTGTCAAGGAGTAAGGCGTAAAGGGAAGGAGTTTGGTCGAAAAAAGATGCTGTGGTATAGTAAGCGACACAGAAATCTTCTTCTTTTGTGCGGCCTGGCAGGCCGCAACCGCCAACAGAAGGGAATACATTAATGGCACTCACTATGACAAAGAAGAAAGGAGTTCCGTCTTAGATATGAGAAAGATTTCGATTCTTTTATTATTCATTCTTTTGGGATGCCTGTCGTCGCATGCCCGCCTCATCAAGGTGCTGGCCATCGGCAACAGTTTTTCCGAAGATGCCGTGGAGCAGTACCTCTATCAGCTGGCCGAGGCACAGGGCGACTCGCTGGTCATCGGCAATGCCTATATCCCGGCATGTACCATCGACATGCACCTGTTCTACCTCAACAACACCGTGAAGCGCTATGCCTATCGGAAGGTGGTGGGCGGCGTGAAAACCGAAGAAAAAGGGGTCAGTCTGCAGCGCATCATCCTCGACGAGCCGTGGGACATCATCACCCTGCAGCAGGCCAGTGTGCTGTCGGGACTGCCCGATACGTATAAGAATCTGCCAGCCCTGCAGCGGTCTGTCAAGCTCTTGGCCACCAATCCCAAGGTGGACATCTGGTGGCACATGACGTGGGCCTACGCCAAGCACTACAAGAACGCCAATTTCGAAATCTACGGCAGCGACCAGCAGCGTATGTTCAACAGCATTCGCGACTGTGTGCGCAACGAGGTGCCCAAGGCGAACATCAGCCACGTTATACCTTGCGGCACGGCCATCCGGCTGATGCGCTACCGTAAGGGAGAGGTGATGAACCGCGACGGCCACCATCTGTCTTATACCTTAGGGCGCTATACGGCAGCCTGCGTGTGGTGTGAGAGTATTACGGGGCGCAACATCGACGGCAACCGATACCATCCCGAGAACATCAAGGCTGAAGATGCCCGCATCTGCCAGCAAGAGGCCCACGAGGCGGTGTTCATGAGTCACCTGTCGCGCTATGAAGTAATTCTACCATGATTCGTGCCGCTTCGTCAGCGGCATGGCTGTTGCCCAGTCGGCGATACACCTGTTCATAGTCGCTGAGCATCTGCTGGCGCCCGCTGCCACCGGGTAGTATTTGCTCCAGTTCGCGGCGTATGTTTTCTACGCTGAACGTATCGGCCACCAGTTCCCTGACCACCTCACGGTCGGCAATCAGGTTGACCAGCGAGACGTACTTCACCTTCAGCAGGTGGCGGCGCAGAAAGGCTATCAGCGTCGGCACCGGCGTCTCGTAGCATACCACCTGCGGCACGCCGAACATGCAGGTCTCCAGGGTCGCTGTGCCGCTGGTCACCAGTGCCGCCGTGGCTTGTGCCAGCAGCGGGTAGGTCTGGTTGACAACGAGTCTGACGGTGCTGCCCTGCAGGAACTGTTCGTAGTACGACGGCTCGATGGACGGCGCGCCGGCCAGCACCAGTTCGTAGTCTTCGGCCAGATGGCGCGTGGCAGCGATCATGGCCGGCAGGTTGTCCTTGATTTCCTGCTTGCGCGAGCCGGCCAGCAGTGCGATGACCTTTCTCCGTTCCACGTTCCCGTTTTTCGTCATCCATTCGCGTACCTCCTGTGCCGTGGGGTTGCCCACATAGTGGATGGGGTAGTGGTGCTTGCCCTCGAAGAAGTCCACCTCGAAGGGCAGTATGCTGAACAGCTCGTCGATGTCGCGCCGGATGTTCTTGATGCGATACTCCTTCCATGCCCATATCTTCGGCGAGATGTAGTAATAGACCTTGGGCGCGGTATGTTGGAGCGACGCGTCCTGGTGTAAGGCATGGACATACTTGGCGATGCTGAGGTTGAAGCCGGGATAGTCTATCAGTATCACCACGTCGGGCTGCCACTGCAGGATGTCCTGCTTGCACCGGCGCATGTTGCGAAGAATGGTGGGCAGGTGCAGCAATACGGGGATGAAGCCCATATAGGCCAGTTCGCGGTAGTGCTTCACCAGCGTACCGCCCTCGGCCGCCATCAGGTCGCCGCCGAAGTATCGGAACGTGGCCTGCGGGTCGCGCTGCTTCAGGGCCCGCATCAGCCGTGAGGCATGCAGGTCGCCACTGGCTTCACCGGCTATCAGATAATATCGCATGGAGTTTGATGTTTGAAGTTTGATGTTTGAAGTTTATGATTACTTTGGCGCTTGTGACAGGGGCTGTTGGGGGCTACAGGTTCCAGCTGCGCAGGAAATCCATGGCCTCGTAGGCCGTCACGTCCACATGCTCAGGTGTCACCGACACGTAGCCGTTGTCCAGTGCCCATCGGTCGGTATCGGTAGCCTCTGGCTCGTCGTTCACATACTGACCCACCATCCACCAGTAATCATAGCCCCGTGGATGGTGGCAGCGGGTCACCTCACGACCCCAGGAGCCGCGCGACATGCGGCACACCCTGACACCCTTGAATTCGGCGGCCTTGGGGAAGTTCACGTTCAGGCAGACACCCTCGGGCAGCCCTTCGCGCAGCACGCTACCGGTCACTTGGCGGATGAAGGGGCGCAACGGCTCGAAGTCGGCATCCGCCCGGTAGTCGCACAGCGAGAAGGCCACCGAGGCGATATGCTTCATGCAGCCCTCCATCGTCACGCCCATTGTGCCGCTGTAGTGGGTGTTCACCGAGGCATTGTCGCCGTGGTTGATGCCGCCTATCACCATGTCGGGCTTGCGCGGGCACAGCTCGGCCAGCGCCATCTTCACACAATCTACGGGCGTGCCGTTGCACGACCATACCTCCACGCCCTCCTCTTTTCGCTGAAGGGTCAGCGTCAGCGGTATGGTGGCCGAAAATGCCAGCGACTGTCCGCTGCGCGGGCCGTCGGGGGCGCACACCAGCACGTCGCCCATGTCTCTCACCATGTCTGTCAGGCTGTTGATGCCCTTGGCTTGGTAGCCGTCGTCGTTTGATATCAGTATCAGTGGTCTCATCGTATGGCTTGTCTTCATTCCTGCAAAAGTAAGCATTTCTTCCGAAACAGCCAAACTATTGTATGACTTTTTTCAGATACTTAATCGAAGTAAAAGGTTGGCGATAAAGCCTCCTCTGTGTTTTGGCTTCTAACGTAAGGAACTTCGAGTGAGCCGTTGAGTAATGCCAATCGGGGAATGACAATGATGTCGGTGGCCGGCGTAATATATGTCTTCTTTTTCATAGCTTACTTCATCATTACTTTCTTTCCATTTACTATATATAACTGCCCCTTCTGCATGGCCGACGGATTGATACGTACGCCCTGTAGGGTGAAGACCTGCGTCTTATCCGTGAGAAGTGGTGTGAGAGCGCCGATGGCCGTGGTCTCATCATTGCTGAAGTCCATGAAAAACCGTGCTTCAGAAGGAATGTCACTGGCGGCGAGCCATGCCACGTAGGACGGCAGGATGTTGTTCGTGGGATGATACTGGTAGAAGCCCAGGTTGTCGTAAGAGCTGTCGCCCGTAGGACGGCCCAGCGTAAAGAAGTTGCTCGTCAGCTCCGACGATGTCATCGTGTGGCCGCCAGGGTCCACGCTACCCTTGAGCAGATTGTTCTCATAGTCGGTGGCTGCCCCTGCGCCGCCGCCCTCATAGCGCGTGAGATAGAGCAGGTCGCTGGTGCCTTCGTAGGTGAGCAGTACAGGAGTCAGCGCCGGCACAATCTGCGTACCCAGCTGTCGCAGATGCACATTGCCGTCAGACAGTCCACGTGCCCACCAGGCCGTCACGCCCTCCGGCAGCTCCACGGGGTAGCCCATGATCAGCGTTGACATGCCGCCGGGGTTACGCTTGACGGGGAAGTAGCTGAACATGCGGTTGGGCTTGTCCTCGTATTCAAAGTAGAATTTCTCCCCCCATATATCGGCATTGGCATAGCCATAGGTTTTGGCACCGGGGCCCTGCCTGCCGATGAAGAGCCGTTTGGCGGTGCCGTCCTTGATATAGACGTCGAGGTCGGAGGGAGTGCCGTTGAAGATGTTGTTGTTATCCAACGTGATGAGGGGAGCCTTGTTCGTGTCGTCATCTACCGGCGTACCTGCCGGCACAT
Source organism: uncultured Prevotella sp. (assembly GCA_947165435.1). Taxonomy (GTDB): domain Bacteria; phylum Bacteroidota; class Bacteroidia; order Bacteroidales; family Bacteroidaceae; genus Prevotella. The sequence continues at coordinate 10,918 of CAMVAI010000025.1, read as the reverse complement.
AGGTGTCTATATAGAGCTTTCGCAGGCTGGTCATGTTCTCAAAGGCGTAGCCGACAATGCTGTTGGCATACTGCTGATGGATGGTGAGCGTCGAGAGCGACTTGGGCGCCGTAATCAGACGTTTGTTGACCATGTCGTAGAGTACACCGTCCTTTACGGCAAAGCCGCTGCCCTCACCATATACGGTGAAAGCATGCTGCACCGAGTGGCGTTGTGGCACACCCATAGAGGTCAGTGTGGCGGGCAGCGTGACGGTGTTCAGCGACCCCATGTTTTGAAGTGAGTTAGCAGGCAGGCTCACCATGCGCAGCGGCTGGCCGCTGAAATAGGTCGTGAAGTCGCCGTTCAGCGTGAAGTCGCTGCCCGACGTCGGCATGATTTTGGCCAGTTCCATGGTATAGGGGCTTTCTTCGCAGTTCACCACCTTCAGATAGCCGGGAACATCGGTTCCGTTCATGTTTCCAATGTTCTTCTCGTAGAAAGTAAGGCCTGGCTTGTAGCGCAGGAAAACCTTCAGCTCCGGGTAGCTGTTTGGCAGATAGACGTATTCCGTATCAGCAGCGCCAAAGAGCAGCGGAACCTGCAACTCAGTTTCCAAGCAACGCTTTATTTCGCCGGCAGTAGCGTCGAAGCTACCACTGGGGCTACCGATGCCTTTCGTTTCGTCATCATTGTAGAGATAGAAATTGTTCTCTAAAGGTTGATTATCGCGCTGACCAGCTATAGCACCATAGTATTTTTTGTCTGAGCAGGTAATCTTCCCCGTGTAGTAGCAGTGGCGTATGGAGCAAGTATTGCCATCAGCAGTCTTCCCCACGATGCCGCCAATCTCGCGTTCTCCTTTGACATTAGCATTACTATAGCAATATAAAATGTCGTTGTGCTCGTCGGTCATATATCCGCAGATGCTGCCTATCTCGTCGTCATTCTGTGTGTCGTAACCCTCGACAGTGCCACTTACCACGGCACAGTGGCTGATGGTGCTGCGGTTGGCCATCCTGCCGCAAAGGGCTCCAACATGGGCATCGTCTTCGCCGCATTGAATCTGGGCGTTCGTCAATTTGAGGTTTTCAATCCTTGCATTGTTAATATACCCGAAAAGTCCGCGGTTGCCACTCTTGCCCTCAATCCTTAGTCTGTCGATAGTGTGGCCTTGTCCGTCGAAATTGCCAGCAAACATTCTATCGCTGGACCATCCGATGGTCCAATTGATGAAGTTATAGTAGGCCAGGTCGATATCGGTCTCCAAATAGATGGTATAGCCTTTATACCCTTTGTCACCATCCTTATACTTATCCCAAAGCGCGTGCAAGGCGGCTAAGTCGTCAGCGGATTTAATATAGATTTTTTTGTCGACAACGGTCAAGCTCTTGGAATACGTGTCTCCGTACCACGCCGATCTGTCGCCTGCCAGTGCTGCCGTGGCTGTCATTGCCGCAAGCAGCATGGTTAATATTTTCTTCTTCATAATTATTCTGTTTTCATGCTCTGCTTCTGGGCGGGAGCAAATCATTCACTCTTCACTTTTCACTTAGTACACGAACTTCACGGTTTCCTTGCCCGACGAGACGAGTCCTACGCCGCTGACGGCAGGCACGGTGAAGACGGCCTTGCCGCTCTGGTCGGCCATGCGTCGGGCCAGAATGGCACCGTTGACCTCGTAGAGGCGCACCTGCTGGCCAGCCTCAACGCCCGTCACCACGAGACTGCCGCCCTGGCGGCTGACGTGCATGCGGGCTGATGCATCGCCGTTGTCATATACGTTCTCAATGGCCGTTGTCTCTGCCGACGGATAGAGCGTCACCATGCCGCAGTTTCCTTTATTGAAGAACGAACCGGTGCTGTTAACAGGGAAGAAGGAGTCCAAGAAGGGGACATAAATAGCCATCACGGCACCGACATACAGTTCCTTCTTCTCGGTGACGGCAGGAACCGTCAGCGTGACGTAGCCGGCACGGTAGCTGCCGTAGTCGTTGATGCATCCTGCTTTATCGGTCTTGTATGCTGGATCGACGAACAAATACCCTATTCCATACTTGTTCTCTTGGGGATTCTTGGAGATAATAGGATTCGTCGGATACTCCTTCAGTCCCACAGCGATGGAGGCGGTTTTGCCCTTTAATCTGTGACGTGAGTTGTCGCGTACGCAGATGGTGATGTGGTTGTCGCCATTTTTGTCGACTCGCTGAGCCGACACGAAGCACTCAAAACTCGGATAGTCAGGATAGAACGTAGATGTGTGCTGCTCATAGACGGCATCCTCCCTGCTGTCAGCATCGTCTGCCCTCCTGCTGGCGGCGGCATTCTGCAGGCGTGAGGCACGGCGGGCCAAATAGCGGGCATAAGTCTGCTGCTGCGTACCGAGCACATCGTCGTACTTCACCCGCATGGTGGTGTTCACGCCCTTACCCGCAGTATAAGGTATGATGACGCGCTCCTGTGCAGATGCTCCGGCGGGGATGGTCATGTCGAGCGGGAACTCGCGGTCGATGCCATCCACCAGGAACACGCACTCGCTGATGGTGGACGTGCCATAGTTGTTGACGGTGACGAGCAGCGATATCTCGTCCTTGTTGCACTGGAGACCCTGGTTGTTGTCACTGTTGAAGGCGATGGAGTATCCGAAGGCATTGCCGAAGTAGGCCGCCGTCCTGTTGAGTTGCGAGTAGCCCGTACTATCTACAGCGACATAGCACACCTGAATCTTCTCATTCTTCATATATCCGTCGAAGCCATAGATGGCATTGCCGCCCGCGACGGTTACCGCAGCAATGGGCATGCCGATGCCGAAACTGTCGTCCTGACGTGGCACCAGTCGGGCCGACATGAGTCTTGTCTTGGTGCTGTCGTTGGCATTCTTCGTCTCGCGCCACAGCAGTGCCACGTTTCTGAGCGACTGTGCCTGCAGGTCGGGCACCAGGCGGAAGTCGTCGACTTTCGTCTCGTTCAGTATCAGCGAGGTGTTGATGCCCTTCTGTGCTTTGCCGTCCATGCCGTAGCTCTTCACACGGAAGCAGCTGCTGTTCACTGCCGTGTCGGCCACAGCCGTCCATGCCACGATGTTCAGGTTGCCCACGCGGCGCAGGCGCATCAGTTCGTCGGTCTGCTCGATGTCGTGGTTGGTCACCTTGCCGCCCGCATCGACGGTCATGCAGATGTTCTCGCTGGAGCCGTCGCTCTTCACCTTGCGGGCAATGATGAAGGCCGTCGTGCCGTCGTAGGTGATGCGGTAGTCCTTCAGTTGCATGTCCTCACCGAGGGCGAGGAGCGGTATGGGTGCCGACCATGTCGTGTTGCCGTCGAATCGTGACAGCATCAGCTGGCCGTTCATCACGAGGTCGGACAGTTCCACATTATCTTTTGCACTCACCCAGCTGCCCTTCTCGAAGAGTCCTTCCTGCCAGATGGCCACACCCTTGCCGTTGTCGGCCAGCGCCACACGGGGCAGGTAGGAGGTGGTATTGGCCGAACTATAGACGGGTTGGGGGCTGTACCACCTGGTGCGTGAATGTTTCTTGGTGTAGTAGATGCCATAGACGCGGCTGGCGCGCTTCACCGTCTCGTCCATTTTCTGACTGTCCTCCAGGTCCTTGTCGGCAATCCTGCCGGTGGCCTGTTCCAGCACCACAAGGTCGGTGCCGGGAATGGAGGCTGCATCGTAGTCGGTGCATCCGCCCAGCCGCCAGTCGCTCAGGTAGATGGGGTCGCCGGTGGAGGCCACCTCCACACAGTAGTCGTTGGGACTTTCGTAGGAGCCCTGATAGATGATGCTGTCGCCTCCGGCAATGTACTTCACGGGCTGGGTGAAGTCTATCAGGTCGGTGACAAACTGGCCGGGCAGCGACGAGCTGGCCCTGCGCGATGCCAGCAGGCGGGATGCCGAACTGTTCTCGGGCTCTCCACTCAGATATTTCGTGAAATTCTCGTGGAACGGATTCCTGTAGTTCTTGGGCTTGATGAGCCGCTGCTGCACCGTCAGGCGACCGGCTTCCCACGAGCCCTTCTTGCTCCAGCAGAGGAACTTCACCTTGTAGTAGGCGCCACAGCCGGCAAACCAGCTATAGGCACTGCCTGAGAAGGGATGCCTGAGGTCGAGGCGGCTGCCACCAGCATAGCTGAAATTGATGCCGGCACCAGTCGTGAGCCCCAGCTCCGCACCGGCTATGAGGGCATTGATGCCGACTTTCACAGCAGCGTTGACAGATGCCGACCCGCTGAACTGAAAAGCGACGATGTGGTTTTTGACGGGGTCGCTCCATCCCTCTTCCACCGTGTTCTTAAAGGAGAAAAGGCCGGCGCTCACTTTCAGCCTGGCCGCCATGCTTGCCTGAATCGGCGCGGGTATAACAGTGTTTAGGACTGTGCCCAACTTGCTTTTGTTACACCAATCCGTGAATTTCTGCAGTTTATCGCTGCCCGACATGCTGCTCAGTGTCGACAGCATGTTGAGGAAATTGAGCTTGAACTGAAGGGCGGTGTAGGCCTCGGCGCGTATGCTCATCTCATCGACGTACTGCATGCCCGAGAGCCACTGCTTCCAGTCGTTGCCGCTGACGCTGAGCGGAATGCTGTATCTGCTGTAGCTTTCCACATAGGCCCCCGCCTTGAATGCCTTCGTCTTGTCTGGCGTATCGAGATTGCTGACCTCCAGATTCAACATGTTCAGCTGGTTGACGATAGTAGGCGTCAGGTCCGAGGTGGACTGAGGGCCTAATTCGCCATTTTTCGACGTGAGCGTCACCTTGTACGGCTGCTGATCTTTCCCGGGGTTGTAATCGCTCTTCTTATTGATCAGGTCGTACTCGATACCTGCACCGACGGCAAATTCCACTCCTATCTTCTTGGTCTTGAAGAAGTCAACGTCTATTCCGAAACGGACATAGGTGGGTGGTGTCAGTGGTATTTTCAGCCCGAGGTTAAAAGTCTTGTCCCCCGCCACGTCGGTAATCCAGCCCGATGCTGTGTCGGAGGCCTCGTCACCCTCCAGGCGTTTCTGAGCGACGTCGTTGACGCTCTTGTGGAGTTCCTGCAGGTTGACATATTGATTGTTGAGTATGGGCAGTTGGCGCACCACAGTGCCGTCGAAGGCCACGGCAGGGCGTCCCGTCTTGCAGGTGTCCAGATAGTTGCACAGGTCGAACTTGGTGGCCCAGTAGGTATAGTCGAACAGGTGGCTGTAGATGCCTCGGGTGTTGCCGTCGAGCGTCTCCTTGAGGATGTCGTTCTGCTCGGCATTGTGTACCTTCTTCAGGGTGATGTCGCCTGCTGTGCCGTAGGAGTAGGGCGCCACCGTGGTCACCTCCATGCGGGCGTAGTTGAGCAGCAGCATGCCGTTGGCCATCTTGAGGGTGTCTATGTGCGAGGCGTACTCGTCGTAGCTTACGGTCTCGGTGAGCAGCACGGGTGTGATGTCGGCCTGCTGTATCTCGCTGACGTAGAATTTGCCGCGACAGTCGGTAGAGGGTGCTAAGGTGGAGAGTACGGCTGAGGTCACCGTGGGCGACGTGATGGGCTTCTCAATGGGCTCCAGGTAGATGTCGGCCTCCTCGCGGTTGCCCTGGATGATGCCCGTCACGTGGTCGTAGGAGCCGGGATAGAGCAAGAGTTTGGGCAGGTAGCCGTCGCGGTAGCACTCGATGGTGCAGGGCTCGCCGTCGGTGAGCACGTAGAGGCGTCCCGACACAGGGTCTTTGCCCCATTCCAACAGTTTTTCGCCGATGGGGGTGTTGTCGAAGTCGGCCAGCACGGCGTGCATGGTCAGCCCTTCGGCCTCATGCGAGGGTATGTTGTTGAGGTAGAGGTTCACCCACAGCGTGTCGTGGTGGGAGAACAGACGCGAGTCGATATAGGTGGGGTTGGGGGCGTCCAGGCGCTTGTGCTGACGGAAGGGCATCTTCGGCCCCGTCATCACCGTCACCGAGTTGTCGTTGATGTGGGTGACGGCATCCCTGGCCCACATGTCGTGATTCAGCTTGATGCGCTTGTAGCCGTTGGTGCTTGGCGTCCTGATATAGGCCTCCACCAAGTCGCCGTCCACGTAGTCGTAGAAGGAGTAGAGCTTGTCCGTCACCATCTTCTCTATATAGGAGGTGTCGCTTTGCTCCGTCTTGCTGTTGTAGCGGATGAGTTGCAGGTCGTAGTGGCCGGGCACGATGCGGCTCTTGTCGAGCATCACTGTGCGCACCGAGGCCGACCCGTAGCTGTGGCTGTGGAAGGTGTAGGTCTTGGCCTTCTCCTCGCCTTCGCCCTGCGGCCATATCTTTACCTCCAGCTGGGTCTCGCCGATGGGTGGCATGATATAGACATAGTTCTCAGCCGAGAACAGCTTCGATGTGTTCTGTGAGGGGTCGGTGGCACTCTTGATACCGCTCACGCGGATGTGGAACGGGCGGTTGCCCTTCGCCTTGTCCAACCGGAGCACGATGTACTGGTTGTCGCGCGCCTTGTAGATTTGGTTGTAGAAGCCTGCGGTGTCTTTGGGCGCAGGGTCGTAGAACAGCGTCTTGAGGGCATCCATCTCCTGACGGTTGTCCTGAATGCCGTGGTCAATCTCCTGCCATATAAATTGGCTGATGTCTGCCCATGAGGTCAGCTGACTCAGGTTGACTGCACGCTCTACGGTGAAGTCGTCGGCCTTAGCCTCCATGCCACTTATAAATAGCAGACACAGGGTAAATAGTGCTTGTAGTAGTAATTGCTTCATAATGGGTCTTTATATAATTAATGATTGTGCGTGGACTCTATGCAGTCAGTTAACACGGTAATGTTTTGTGCGATGCAAAGTTACGGATAAAGCCTGTGAATGGCAAATGACACAACAGGTATTTTTGCACACAGAGCAGGCATTTTTGCACAAAAGGCCGGTATTACGCGCTTTTTTCAAAACAAAAGCTAATAAATTTGGTGGTTTGCCTACTAATTCGTAACTTTGCACCCTATTGTGTACATAGAAAGATAGCTATATGGGAAAGATTATTGCATTAGCCAACCAAAAAGGTGGCGTAGGCAAGACGACGACGACCATCAATCTGGCCGCATCGCTGGCCACACTTGAGAAGACGGTGCTTGTGGTGGACGCCGACCCGCAGGCCAACGCGTCGAGCGGACTGGGCGTGAACATTCAGGAGGTGGACTGCTCGCTCTATGAGTGCATCATCGACAAGGCCGACGTGCGCGACGCCATCTATACCACCGACATTGACGGACTGGACATCATACCGAGCCACATCGACCTGGTGGGTGCCGAGATTGAGATGCTGAACCTGTCGAACCGCGAGAAGGTCATCGGCCAGTTGCTGGAGCCCATCCGTGGCGACTACGACTACATACTGATAGACTGCTCGCCATCGTTAGGGCTTATCACTGTCAACTCGCTGACGGCTGCCGACTCGGTCATCATACCCGTGCAGTGTGAATACTTTGCCTTGGAGGGAATCTCGAAACTGCTGAATACCATTAAGATTATCAAGCAGAAGCTGAACCCGAAGCTGGAGATAGAGGGCTTCCTGCTCACGATGTACGACTCGCGCCTGCGTCTGGCCAACCAAATCTACGATGAGGTGAAGCGCCACTTCCAGGAGCTGGTGTTCAAGGCTGTCATCCAGCGCAACGTGAAGCTCTCGGAGAGTCCGTCGCACGGGCTGCCCGTCATTCTCTACGATGCCGAATCGACTGGTGCCAAGAACCATCTGGCTCTGGCCAAGGAGATAATTAGTAAAAATGAGAAATGAGAAATTAACACAGAATATGGCAGTAAAGAAGAAATATGCAAGCCACGCGTTGGGCCGCGGACTGGACGACATCGGTAGTGGCCGCGGGCTGGACGCGCTGATAGACACCAGCGAGGTGCAGACGCAGGGGTCGTCGAACCTGAGTGAGATAGACATCACGCAGATTACCCCCAACCCCAACCAGCCGCGCCGCGAGTTTGACGAAGAGGCCCTTCAGGAACTGGCAAGCAGCATCCGCGAGTTGGGCATCATCCAGCCCATCACGGTGCGCAAGCTGGATGGTGACCGCTATCAGATCATAGCCGGCGAGCGCCGCTGGCGTGCCTCTCAGTTGGCCGGACTGGCCAAGATTCCCGCCTACATTGTGACCGTAGAAGACCAGAATGCCATGGAGATGGCCTTGGTGGAGAACATCCAGCGTGAAGACCTGAACGCCATAGAGATAGCACTGGCCTACCAGCATCTGGCTGACGAGACGGGTATGACGCAGAACCGCATAGCCGAGCGCGTGGGCAAGAGCCGCACGGCGGTGACCAACTTCATGCGTCTGCTGAAGCTCCCTGCCCAGGTGCAGATGGCACTGAAGAACCATGAGATAGAGATGGGGCACGCCCGTGCCCTGCTGAGCATCGACAGTCCGTCGCAGCAAATCAAGCTCTTCCGCGAGGTGCAGCAGCAGCACTATTCCGTGCGCAAGGTGGAGGAAATGGTGCAGGCCCTGAAGAGTGGCGACGACGTGGTGACCGCCAAAGGGAAAATCAGTTCCAAGGCCCAGCTGCCCGAGGAGTTTGGCGTGCTGCGCGACCGCCTGTCACAGTTGTTCCAGACGAAGGTGCAGATGACCTGTTCGCCCAAGGGGAAGGGAAAAATCAGCATCCAGTTTGACAATGAAGAGCAGCTGGAGCGCATTATGAACGTATTAGACCAGACGAATGGGTAGGATAGCAGCCATACTCGCTCTGCTGATGGCGGTGGTCTGCGGACACGCCCAACGGTTGGACTCCACGGCAGTAAAGCCGGCGGAAATCGTAGAGGTGTCGGCCGATAGCGCGAAGGTGGCCGGAAAAGCTGCGCGCGACTGGAATACGTGGGCTCCCAACCCGCAACGGGCCCTGTGGCTGGCACTGGTGCTGCCCGGCGCAGGACAGATATACAACCGCAAATACTGGAAACTGCCCATCATCTACGGTGGTTTTATAGGCTGTATCTATGCGCTGACATGGAACAACATGATGTACAAGGACTATTCGCAGGCCTATCTCGACATCATGGACAACGACCCCGGCACGGCCAGCTACAACAAGTTCCTACATCTGGGCACGCAGATTACATCGGTCAACGAAGAGCACTACAAGCAGATTTTCAAGAGCCGTAAGGACAAGTACCGCCGGTGGCGCGACCTGAGCTTCTTCGTGATGCTTGGCGTCTATGCGCTTTCCGTTATCGATGCCTATGTTGATGCAGAACTCTCGGTGTTCGACATTTCCAAGGACCTGAGTCTGAAGGTGGAACCGACGGTGCTGCCCAACCACAGCGGCGAGAGCCGGCTCGACGCACAGTCGTTAGGGCTGAGCTGTACACTGAACTTTTGATGCCAGGCTAATGACGAGAGCTCCTTTCATAAAATAAAGTATAGCAAGTTAATAAGGTAAACAAGATAAACAACAGAAAAACAAGACATGAAGATAATTTTTTGCCTTTTTGCCTTTCTGCCTCTTAACACGATGGCGCAAAGCGTAAATGAAGACGACGAGGACGACGAAGACGAGATAGTGGTGACCGACGATAAAGGCAACGAGGAGGTGATAGAATTCCCCGAAGCCATGACCTACGACCTCGACTCGCTGCTGAACCTCTATATGGCCAGAACCTACCTGGACGAGGGCGGCGACTGTAACATGCGCGATGTCAACCCCGTGTATAGCAAGGAAGACTACATTGACCGCCTCAGCCGCATGCCCACCATCATGGAGATGGCCTACAACGACGTGGTGCAGAAATTCATAGACCGCTACAGCGGACGCCTGCGCCACAGCATCAGCTACATGCTTGGGGCCTCCAACTTCTACATGCCTATCTTTGAAGAGGCCCTCGAAGCCTATCAGCTGCCCTTGGAGCTGAAGTATCTGCCCATCATTGAGTCGGCACTCAACCCGCTGGCCGTCAGCAGGGTAGGGGCTACAGGCCTCTGGCAGTTCATGCTGCCCACCGGCAAGCAATACGGACTGCAGGTCAACTCGCTGGTCGATGAGCGCCGCGACCCCGTCAAGGCATCGTATGCCGCCGCCCACTATCTGAGTGACCTCTACAAGATTTTCGGCGACTGGAACCTTGTCATTGCCGCCTACAACTGCGGACCGGAAAACATCAACAAGGCCATACACCGTGCCAACGGCGAGAAAGACTATTGGCAGATATACCCCTACCTGCCCAAGGAGACGCGCGGCTACGTGCCGGCATTCATTGCCGCCAACTACATCATGACCTACTACTCGCAGCACAACATCTGCCCCATGACCACCCGTCTGCCCGCCAAGACCGACACCGTGATGGTGAGCAAGAACGTACACTTGGAACAGGTGGCCGAGGTGGTGGGCATCAATATCGACCTGCTGCGCTCGCTGAACCCCATGTACCGTCGCGACATCGTGCCGGGAGCCACGGCACCGTCGCCTATCAGGCTGCCGCAGACGGAGATGGCACGGTTTATCGATTTGGAAGACTCGGTGTACAACCATAAGTCGGACGAGCTGCTGGCACGCCGCACCGAGGTGGAAGTGAGGGATGACGTGCCCACCTACTACCATAAGAGCAAACGGTACTCACGCGGCAAGCGCGGGCGTGCATGGCGTTCGTCCAGGGCGCGTCGCGGTGGCAGCAGCGTCACCGTGCGCCGTGGTCAGACGCTCTCTGAGATTGCCAAGCGCAATGGCACTACCGTAGCCAAGCTGAAAAGGCTGAACGGTATCAGGGGGTCGAACATCAGGGCTGGCAAGAAGCTGAGAGTGAGATAGTATATATAAAATATAATAAGGTATAGGAAAGGAATCATGGTATGGATGAAGAGCAGATGATGCGTGAAGCCGCAGACGACAAACTGATAAACGATGCCTTCCAAAGGCTGTTGAACAACTATCTGGCATCGCGCCACCGCAAGAAGGTGGACATCATCACCAAGGCATTCAACT
>CAMVAI010000024.1 GCA_947165435.1 uncultured Prevotella sp. | reverse complement strand
CCGCATTATATATAGATTTACAGCAGAAAAATCCCGATGAAATCGGGGATTTTTGAAAAATTAATGGATAATTACATGGTAATTACATGTTTAATCTTCTTTTACATATAATTACCATGTAATTGATCATATAATTTTTTCCGTGTATTTTTTGGGGCCAAGCGATGGTCCCAATGCTTGGAATTTTCATGGAGAGGCTACTAATTTTCATGGAGAGGCTAGTAATTTTCATGGAGCAATGAGTAGTTTTCGTGGAGAGGCCACTAATTTTCGTGGAGCAATGAGTAGTTTCCGTGGAGAGGCTACTAATTTCCGTGGAGAGGCCACTGGCGGAAACCAGTAGCCTCTCCACAAATGGATTGATAATAGAAATGAGGTAAAAACACACATTTTGGTGACGCATCGCCGAAGTCAGGAAAAAGAAGAGGATGCCCGATGAGAGCACCCTCTTCTATTTAGGTTATTATATCTATTTCAGTTGACTTCGTCGACTGGAAACGCGACTCGGCATACTGAAAGCTCCGCTTTCGTCTGCACTCGCTGCTTATTTCAGTTGACTTCGTCGAGTGAAAAACGCGACTCGGCATACTGAAAGCTCCGCTTTCGTCTGCGCTCGCTGCTTATTTCAGTTGACTTCGTCGAGTGAAAAACGCGACTCGGCATACTGAAAGCTCCGCTTTCGTCTGCGCTCGCTGCTTATTTCAGTTCGGCGAGATACTTGATGGTGCGAACCATCTGAGAAGTGTAAGAGTTCTCGTTGTCGTACCAAGCAACCACCTGAACGAGCGAGTTGCCGTCGCCAATCTTGCTGACCATGGTCTGGTTGGCATCGAAGAGCGAACCGAACTTCATGCCGATGATGTCGCTGCTGACGAGCTTCTCCTCGGTGTAACCGAACGACTCGTTCTGAGCAGCCTTCATGGCAGCGTTGATACCCTCAACAGTCACCTCGCCCTTCACAACAGCGTGCAGGATGGTGGTAGAACCTGTGGGAGTCGGCACGCGCTGGGCAGCACCGATGAGCTTGCCGTTCAGCTCGGGGATAACCAGACCGATAGCCTTGGCAGCACCGGTAGAGTTGGGAACGATGTTCTGGGCACCGGCACGGGCACGCTGCACATCACCCTTGCGCTGAGGACCGTCGAGAATCATCTGGTCGCCAGTGTAAGCGTGAACGGTGGTCATGATACCGCTCTGGATAGCAGCGAAGTCGTTCAGAGCCTTCGTCATGGGAGCCAAGCAGTTGGTGGTGCAAGAAGCAGCGCTGATGACGGTGTCGGCGGGAGTCAGCGTCTTGTGGTTCACATTGTAAACGATGGTGGGCAGGTCGTTGCCGGCAGGAGCAGAGATCACAACCTTCTTGGCACCAGCCTTGATGTGGGCAGAAGCCTTCTCCTTAGAGGTGTAGAAACCGGTACACTCCAGCACAACGTCAACGTCAAGCTGACCCCAGGGCAGCTCGGCAGCGTTGGGGATAGCATAGATGGTAATCTCCTTGCCATCCACGATGATAGAGTTGTCGGTGGCCTCAACAGTGTGTTTGTTCTCGCCAATCTTGCCGCAGAAACCGCCCTGAGCAGTGTCATACTTCAGCAGGTGAGCCAGCATCTTGGGGCTGGTCAAGTCGTTGATAGCTACTACCTCATAACCCTCAGCCTCGAACATCTGACGGAAGGCGAGGCGACCGATACGGCCGAAACCGTTAATTGCTACTTTTGTCATAATTACTAAATCTTTTTTATAAAAATGGTTTAAAACTGTCTTGTTTTCATCAAGAAAATGACTTTTTCAAGCATTTTTTCCTGATTTCGGGCGCAAAGTTACAAAAAAATATCTATATTTGCATCTGATTTCAATCTTAATTATGATTAAAGAAAAGTTTATAAACTATAAAAATGAGATAAATCAAGCGGCGAAGCCCCGGATTGCAAAATAAAGATGACAAAACGGTCATGTTTCAGACTGCAACCAATGAGCAAGCAACATGGGACGGAGAACAACAAACATTTATACAATAAAAAAATTAAACATTAAGAACTATGGGATTTATCAGTGAATTCAAAGAGTTTGCCATGAAGGGCAACGTGATGGACATGGCTGTCGGTGTCATCATCGGCGGTGCGTTCGGAAAGATTGTGTCGAGCCTGGTTGACGACATCCTCATGCCCTGCGTAGGCATGATTACCGGCAATGTGGATTTCACCGCGCTGGTCTTCCAGATTGGCGAGGGCGAGGGAGCTGCCGTGCTGAAGTACGGACAGTTCATCCAGAACATTGTCGATTTCCTCATTGTCGCCTTCTGTATCTTCCTCATGCTGAAAGGCATCAACAAGCTGAACCGCAAGAAGGAAGAGCCCGAGGCTCCTGCTGCTCCGGCCGGACCTACGCAGGAAGAGCTGCTGGCCGAGATTCGCGACCTGCTGAAGACGAAGTAAAGCCTTTTCCACGGGCTTTAACAATCATGTAATAAAGGCGTGAATGAGCTGTCATTTGACAGCGGGAGGGTATGTCTGCCCACAGGCATATCCTCCTTATTTTATATATACTACTGCTGAACGGAAGAAAAATACACATGGAAATTTTGCCGTCAGCTATTTTTTAGCTACCTTTGCAGCCGAAACAACCCCTATTTAAAAACGAAGCAATGATGAAAAAGATGAAACTCACGGTATTGGCATGTCTCCTTGCCCTTGGTGTGCAGGCACAGCCCAACTACAGTGCCGACCGCCAGCAGGACAAGTTGGCGCGCGCCCTCGTGGCCTTCAACACCGCCGACCACACGACGTTCGTGTCGTGGCGGTTCTTCGACGGCGAGCAGGCCTACACCTACCGCCTGTACCGCAACGACAAGAAGATGGTGGAGACGAAGCGCACCAGCCACGCCTTCCCCATTGAGAGCAAGCTGACCGACACATACCAGCTGGAGGTGCTCGACGCCCAGGGCACGGTGATAGAGCGTACGCCCGTGGTACACCCCTACGACCAGGCCCTGCGCATCCAGCTGACGAAGCCCGCCGGCTCGAAAGAGGTGACCAACAACAACGACAACTACACGCCCAACGACATCGCGATAGGCGACGTGGATGGCGACGGCACCTACGAACTGTTCGTGAAATGGGACCCGGACGACTCGCGCGACAGCGGCAAGAACGGCAAGTCGTCGAACCAAGTGATAGACTGCTACAAGATGGACGGCACCCGCCTGTGGAGCATCAATATGGGTTATAATGTACGCGCCGGTGCGCATAACACACAGATGCTGGTTTACGACTTCGACGGCGACGGCAAGGCAGAGATGATTTGCAAGACCGCTGCAGGCACCAAAGACGGCAAAGGCAACTACGTCAGCGCCGCTGCCGACGACACTACCATCAAGAACGAGACGCAGAACACCACCAGCTATCGCAACAGCAACGGCCACATACTGCAAGGCCCGGAGCTGCTGACGGTATTCGACGGACTGACGGGTGCCGCCGTGCATACCATCTGGTACAACCCCGACCGCTCGCAGGCCGTCAACTCGCACAACCCCAACCCCGCCATCAACAGTGCCTGGGGCGACAACTGGGGCAACCGCGCCGAGCGGTATAACGCCACGGTGGCCTATCTGGATGGGCTGCACCCCACGGCCATCCTGAACCGGGGATACTACGCGACGGCGTTCTTCTGGGCTGTTGACTATAAGGACAAGAAGCTGGTACACCGCTGGCTGCACGCATCGGTGAGCAACGAGAAGGTGGAGGTGTATGACGCCAACTGGAACAAGACCACCAAGACCTACTCGCAGAACACCAGCGGATATGGCAGTCACTTCACGGCCTACGGCAACGGCAACCACAACATCTCGGTGGGCGACTACGACGGCGACGGACGCGACGAGATTACCTTCGGTTCGGCAGCCATCGACGACGACGGACAGCTGATGTATGCCGTAGGCTTCGGTCACGGCGACGCCATCCACGTGAGCGACCTCATACCCGACCGCCCGGGACTGGAGGTGTTCCACGTACACGAGGAGGTCATCGACGGCAACAGCTACGGCTGGGACGTACACGACGCACGCACCGGCGAGGTGCTGCACCATGCCGCTGGAGCCTCAGACAACGGACGCGGCATGGCTGCCGACCTGATAGCTTCGAATCGTGGCTTTGAATTCTCGTCGAGCAACGACCGCAGCCAGCGTTCGGCTACCACGGGCAACGTGGTGAGCAGCAAATCGTCGTCGTTGAACTTCCGACTCTATTGGGACGGAACACTGCAGGACTGTCTGGCCGACGGAGGCTTTGAGGAGGCTTACACCATCACCCGATGGAACGGCAGCAGCTTCGTAGGCGTGACGTCGCTGGAAGGCTCGTCGTGCAACACCACGAAGCGCAATCCCAACCTGTCGTGCGACCTCTTCGGCGACTGGCGCGAGGAGGTCATCCTGCACGACGCCACCAGCCTGTACATCCACTCGTCGGCTATGCCCACGAAGTATAAAGTGCCGTGCCTGCTGACCGACCACATCTACCGCATGGGCATCACGTGGCAGATGTCGAGCTACAACCAGCCGCCACACCTGGGCTACTACCTGCCGGAGGCCGCCACCACCATCGACGTGAGCGCCGCCGAGAACGAGACCCTTTTCTACGACCCGCAAGAACTCATGAACGAGGGCGTGCAGCACATCGAGGTGGGTACTGCCGACATCAATTGGAAATTAGACACCGACAATCAGGAGGCTGCTACGTTCAGCCAGGCCGGATACTTCAGCGGCAGCAGCATCACGTGTGGCGCGAAGATAGCCTTCAAGGAAGCCAAGACCAACGGTGCCGGACAGACACACCTGCAGTTCCAGCCTACCGAACAGGCCGCTGCGGCATCGGCAGACAACGCCATCGACTTCTTAGTGACGCTGGCTGACGGCTATGAGTTCACACCCACCAAGGTGTCGGTGAACGCCAGCCGCTGGGGCACCAACGGCGGCAGCATGGACATGCTCTGGGTGAACGGCGACGGCTCGACGTCGAAACTGCTGACCGGGCAGACACCTGAGCGCGCCGTAGATTCGAGCGACGGCACCAGCTATGCGCCCTACTACACCAAGCTGGAAAAAGCCATCACCAGCGCCAAGGCCACACAGGGCACCTTTGGCGTGCGCTTCCACATCTACGGCATTGCCAACAACAAGCAGTACAGTCTGGGCAACCTCTGCATCGAGGGCAAGCTATACAGCACGACGGCGACAGGCATTCGCCAGCTGACAGGCACCGTGACCAGCGACGGAGCATACTACACGCTGCAGGGTGTGCGCGTCGAGCATCCCACAAGAGGCATCTACATCTGCAATGGCCGCAAGGTGATTGTGAAGTAAATCAAGAAAATCATACCTTATTATAATAAGGCAACGCCATTTCTTGGTGTTGCCTTGTTTTTTTCTTACCTTTGTGGCCGATATGGAAAAAACAATAGATTTCAAGCCGAAATTCTTTTCGGCTATCAAGCATTACGACAAGAAAACATTCATGGCCGACCTCATGGCCGGCGTCATCGTAGGCATCGTGGCACTGCCGCTGGCCATCGCCTTCGGCATCGCCAGCGGGGTGTCGCCCGAGAAAGGCATCATCACCGCCATCGTGGCCGGCATGTTCATCTCGCTCTTCGGCGGCTCGAAGGTGCAGATAGGCGGACCCACGGGAGCCTTCATCGTCATCGTCTATGGCATCATCGAGCAGTACGGCATGCAGGGCCTCACCGTGGCTACACTGATGGCCGGCGTGTTCCTCATCCTGCTGGGTGTGCTGCGCCTCGGCACCATCATCAAGTACATCCCCTACCCCATCGTGGTGGGATTCACCAGCGGCATTGCCGTCACCATCTTCACCACCCAGGTGAAAGACCTGCTGGGGCTGACCATCGCCTCCGTGCCCAGCGACTTCGTAGAGAAATGGGTCGCGTATATATATAATATAGGTACGATAGACCCGTGGTCGGCAGTGGTCGGCATCGCCTCAGTGGCACTCATCGCCCTATGGCCCATGCTGGCCCGTATGTTCCACCTGTCGCCGCTGAAGGCACTGCCCGGCTCGCTGGTAGCCATCATTGCCATGACGATAGCAGCACTGCTGCTGAAGCAATTTGCCGGTGTGACAACCATCGAGACCATCGGCGACCGCTTCAGCATCAACTCGACGCTGCCGGGGGCCGTGGTGCCGGAACTGACGTGGGAGACCATCAAGGGACTGGTAGGCCCGGCAGTCACCATCGCCATACTGGGAGCCATCGAGAGCCTGCTGTCGGCGACGGTGGCCGACGGTGTCATTGGCGACCACCATAACTCGAACACCGAACTCATCGGACAGGGCATCGCCAACATCGCGTCGCCCATCTTCGGAGGAATACCCGCCACAGGAGCCATCGCCCGCACCATGACCAACATCAACAACGGCGGGCGCACACCCGTGGCAGGCATCGTGCATGCCGTGGTGCTGACGCTCATCTTCCTCTTCCTCATGCCACTGGCACAGTATATCCCCATGGCCTGCCTGGCCGGCGTGCTGGTGGTGGTGGCCTACGGCATGAGCGGCTGGCGCTCGTTCTTAGCCATGGCACGCCACAACCCCAAGAGCGACGTGACGGTGCTGCTGCTGACGTTCTTCCTGACCATCGTCTTCGACCTCACCATCGCCATCGAGTTCGGACTCGTCCTGGCCTGTCTGCTCTTCATGCGCCGCATGGCTGAGACCACCGACGTACATGCCGTGCTGAACGAGATAGACCTGAACGCCGATGCCGACATGCAGGCAGGCAGCCTGGAGCACCTCTCGATACCCGACGGCGTGGAAGTGTATGAAATCAACGGTCCTTACTTCTTCGGTGCCGGTTCGCGCTTCGAGGACATCATGGCCCGCTACGGCAGCCACCCCAAGGTACGCATCATCCGCATGCGTAAAGTGCCCTTCATCGACTCCACCGGCCTGCACAACCTGGAGAACATGTGCCGCATGAGCCAGCAAGAGGGCGTCACCGTGGTGCTGTCGGGGGTGAACGAAAAGGTGGATGGCGTCTTGCGCCGCAACGGTTTCGAACAGCTACTGGGCGACAGGAACATCTGCAGCCACATAGACCAGGCTCTGCAGCGGGCCGGAGAGATTGTTACGGAGAAAACAATGGCTACGGAATAAGGAAGTATCGATGGGCAATGGCTCCTGAAAAAACGTGGAACCGCTGATACGCATCAATTCTAACAAAAAAAAATGACAATTTTATGTCATTTATTAGAAAAAAGCATTATCTTTGCAGCAAGAAACACTAAAATTATCTGTTCTATTATGAAAGACTTTCTGAAATACGTAGCAGCCACCGTCACCGGCATCATACTGGTGACGGTCATCATGGGCATTCTTACCGTCATATCCTTAGTAGGCATGGCAGCCTCGACGGCAAGCAGCACCAATGTGGAAGACAACTCGGTATTCACCCTCATGCTGAGCGGCGAATTGGCAGAGCGCACCGAAGACAACCCGCTGGCCATGTTTACCGACCAACTGGCTGAGCCTCTCGGACTGGACCAAATACTCAGTGCCATCCGCAAGGCGAAGGAGAACGAAGACATCAAGGGCATCTACATCGAGGCCGGTATGTTCGTCAGCGACTCACCCGCTTCGGCACATGCCATCCGCGAGGCATTGCTCGACTTCAAGAAGAGCGGCAAGTGGATAGTGGCCTACGGCGACTCATACACGCAGACCACCTACTACATCTGCAGTGTCGCCGACAAGATATACCTGAACCCCAGCGGCATGGTTGACTGGCACGGACTGGCTGCCCAGCCGATGTTCGTGAAAGACCTGCTGGCCAAGTTCGGTGTGAAATTCCAGCTAAGCAAAGTAGGAAAGTACAAGAGTGCGCCGGAGATGATGACGGCCGACGGCATGAGCGAGCCGAACCGCGAGCAGGTGACGGCCTATATCAACGGCATCTGGAAAGTCATGCTCAACGACGTGTCGGCCAGCCGCAAGGTGTCGGTTGACTCGCTGAATGCCTACGCCGACCGTTTCGTCACGCTGGCCGAACCCGAAGAGCTGGTGAAGTTGAAACTCGTTGACAAGCTGATGTACACCGACGAGGTGAAGGGCGAAATCAAGAAGCTGCTGAAGATTGACAGCGACGAGAAGGTAAACCAGCTGACACTCGCCGACATGGAAGGCGTGAAGGGTGCCAAGGAGAAAGGCGAGAAGATAGCCATCTACTATGCCTACGGCGATATTGTCGATTCGGCTCCCGCCGACCAGTTCAGCCAGGAGCATAACATCGTGGCCATCGACGTATGCAAAGACCTGGAGCAGCTGATGAACGACGACGACGTGAAGGCCGTGGTGCTGCGCGTCAACTCGCCCGGCGGTTCGGCATACGCCTCGGAACAGATATGGCGGGCTGTCACCCAGCTGAAGACCAAGAAGCCCGTCGTCGTGTCGATGGGCGGGTACGCTGCTTCGGGCGGCTACTACATCAGCTGTGCAGCCAACTACATCATTGCCGAACCCACCACCATCACCGGTTCTATCGGCATCTTCGGCATGTTCCCCGATGTCAGCGGACTGCTGACGGAGAAGCTGGGTGTGAAGTTCGACGAAGTGAAGACCAACCGCCATGCTGCCTTCGGCACCATAGCCCGTCCGTTTAATGCCGAAGAGATGGCCTTGCTCGACCATCACATCGGGCGCGGCTACGAACTGTTCCGCAAGCGTGTGGCCGACGGCCGCAAGCAGCCGGTAGAGAAGATAGAAGAGGTGGCACAGGGTCGTGTATGGTTGGGCAACGACGCACTGCCCATCAAGCTGGTCGATGCCATTGGCTCATTAGACGATGCCGTGAAGAAGGCTGCCGAACTGGCCAAGCTCGACGAATACCACACCGAAGGCTATCCTGAACCCACCGACTGGTTTACCGAGCTGTTAGACATGACCTCGAAAGGGAGCTATTTGGACGAGGGCATGCGCGCCGCTTTGGGCGAATACTACGAGCCGTTCCGTTTCCTGAAGACCATCAACAGCCGCAGTGCCATCCAGGCCCGCCTGCCGTATTATCTTGACATCAAGTAATAACGGAATAACGGAATAACGGAATAACGGAATTACGGTATTACGGAATAACGGAATTACGGTATAACGGAATAACGGAATAACGGTATAACGCCATCACGAAATAACGATATCCCGAAATAACAAAAAGCAACGCAACCACAATGGAAGGCGACTTCATCAAGATCAACAAATGGCTGCTGCCACTGAGCTGGATTTACGGCTCAGTGGTCAAGCTACGGAACACGATGTTCGACATCGGGATTCTGAAAAGCCGTACCTTCGACGTGCCCGTCATCTCCGTCGGTAACATCACCGTGGGAGGCACCGGCAAGACGCCCCACGTCGAATACCTGGTTGGAACGATGAAAGACCGCTTCCATGTGGCAGTGCTTAGCCGTGGCTACAAGCGCAAGAGCAAGGGCTTTGTCGTTGCCGACAGTCAGACAGCGATTACGGACATCGGCGACGAGTCGTACCAGATGAAGCAGAAGTTCCCCGACGTCACCGTTGCCGTTGACAAGAACCGCTGCCACGGCATCGACACGCTGGTGGACAACGACCAGCAACTGGATGCCGTCCTGCTCGACGATGCCTTCCAGCACCGCTACGTCAAGCCCGGCATCAACATCCTGCTGGTGGATTACCACCGGCTCATCATCTATGACAAGCTACTGCCCGCCGGACGGCTTCGCGAGCCGCTGAAAGGAAAGGACCGTGCCGACATCGTCATCGTGACGAAATGTCCGAAAGGACTGAAGCCCATGGAGTACCGTGTCATCACCAAGGCCATGGACCTCTACCCCTATCAGCAGCTGTTCTTCACCTCGTTGGAATACGGAGCCCTCTACCCCATCCTTGCCACACAGGCCGAGCCGTTCGGCATAGAGCAGCTGCAAGGCCGGCATGCCATCGTGCTCTCCGGCATTGCCTCGCCGGAACAGATGATGCACGACCTGGCGCCACACTGTTCCGACCTGGTGCCACTGACCTTCAGCGACCACCACCGCTTCCGTGCCAAGGACGTAAGACTCATCAACGATACCTTCGACAAGCTGCCACAGCCCAGATGCATCGTCACCACAGAGAAAGACGCTGCCCGGCTCACCGCTGTCGAAGGCCTCAGCGACGACGTGCGCAGCCATATCTTCGCCCTGCCGCTGACCATCCGCTTCATGCAAGAGCAACAAGACCACTTTAACAATCACATCATAGACTATGTACACAAAAATTCTCGAAACAGCATCCTGGCTAAAAGAAAGGATGACCACAAAACCAACAACGGCAATCATTCTGGGAACAGGCCTCGGACAATTAGCTTCCGAAATAACTGACAAGCAGGAGATTGCCTACAGTGACATTCCTAACTTCCCGGTATCTACCGTGGAAGGACATAGTGGCAAACTCATCTTCGGCAAGCTCGGCGGCGTGGATATCCTGGCCATGCAAGGCCGCTTCCACTACTACGAGGGCTACTCCATGAAGGAGGTGACGTTCCCCGTGCGCGTGATGTACGAGCTGGGCATCAAGACCCTCTTCGTCAGCAATGCTGCGGGCGGCATGAACCCGGCGTTCAAGATAGGCGACATCATGATCATCACCGACCATCTGAACCTCTTCCCCGAGCACCCGCTGCGCGGCAAGAACTTCCCCACCGGTCCGCGTTTCCCCGACATGCACGAGACCTACGACATGAGCCTCATCAAACAGGCCTCCGAGATAGCGAGGGAGAAGAACATCCGCGTCACCTACGGCGTGTATGTGGGCGTGCAAGGGCCTACCTTTGAGACCCCGGCCGAGTATAAGATGTACCGCCTGCTGGGTGGCGACGCCGTGGGCATGTCCACCATCCCCGAGGTCATCGTGGCCCACCATTGCGGCATCCGCACGTTTGGCGTCAGCGTCATCACCGACCTTGGCGGCTTCGACACACCGGTGGAGGTAAGCCACGAAGAGGTGCAGGAGGCCGCCAACAGGGCCCAGCCCTTCATGACGGAAATCATGCGTGAGATGATCAAGCGGGCCGTATGACGGGCGTCACGCGCGAAATGATTAAGCAAACAGAATAAATGGAAATCAAAGACATAGGCGAATTCGGCTTGATAGACCGTCTGACAAAGGATGTCAAGCCGAAGAACACATCAACCCGGTACGGCGTAGGCGATGACTGCGCCGTACTCAGTTATCCCAACAGCGAAGTGCTCGTTACCACCGACATGCTGATGGAGGGGGTACACTTCGACCTCACCTACACCGACCTGAAACACTTGGGGTGGAAGTCGGCCATGGTGAACATCAGCGACATCTTCGCCATGAATGGCACACCGCGACAGATGACGGTGTCGCTGGCCCTGTCGAAACGCTTCAGCGTCGAGGATGTCGAGCTGTTCTACGAGGGGCTGCGCATGGCCTGCGACAAGTGGGGCGTAGATATCGTGGGCGGCGACGCCACGTCGAGCTATACCGGACTGGCCATCAGCATCACCTGCATCGGCGAGGCCCGCAAGGAAGACATCGTCTATCGCAACGGAGCCCGCGACACCGACCTCATCTGCGTCAGCGGCGACTTAGGGGCTGCCTACATGGGCTTGCAACTGCTGGAGCGCGAGAAGGCCGTCTATTACCAAATGATAGACGAAGCGAAGCGCAAGGCCGCCGCTGCGCCATCAGGTGCTACCGACGCTGCGCCCGGTGCTTCTCCATCGGGTACACTCACCGACTTCCAGCCCGACTTCTCCGGCAAGGAATACCTGCTGCAGCGACAGCTGAACGCCGAGGCCCGTGGCGATATCGTGCAGCGGCTCCGCGAGGCTGGCATACGCCCCACGGCAATGATGGACATCTCCGACGGACTGTCGTCGGAACTGATGCACATCTGCAAACAGTCGGGTGTGGGTTGCCGTATCTTCGAAAAGCAGCTCCCCATCGACTACCAGACCGCCGTGATGGCAGAGGAAATGAACATGAACGTCACCACCTGCGCCCTGAACGGCGGCGAAGACTACGAGCTGCTGTTCACCGTACCCATCGGCGACCACGAGAGGATTCAGGCTCTCGATGACATCCACCTCATCGGCCACATCACGCGGAAGGAGTTCGGCCACATCCTCGTCACCCGTGACAATCAGGAGTTCGAGCTCAAGGCCCAAGGCTGGAACCCGCTCTGAGCAGTCATAGCGTGCTCTTGAAGTAGTCGATGGTCTTCTGCAGGCCCTCGTCCAGCTTCACCTTCGGTTCCCAGTCAAGCTTGCTCTTGGCCAGCGTGATGTCGGGGCGGCGCATTTTCGGATCGTCTTGCGGCAATGGCTGGAAGACGATCTTGCTTTTCGACCCGGTGAAGTCGATGACCTTCTGTGCCAGTTCCAGCATGGTGAACTCTCCGGGATTGCCGATGTTCACCGGCCCGCAGAAGTCGTCGCTGCTGTTCATCATCCGTATCATGCCCTCCACCAGGTCAGTGACATACTGGAACGAACGGGTCTGCGTGCCGTCGCCATAGATGGTGATGTCCTCTCCGCGCAGGGCCTGCATGATGAAGTTCGACACCACACGCCCGTCGTGCTGTGCCATCCTGGGACCGTAGGTATTAAAGATGCGGATAACCTTGACCGTCACGCCATGCAGACGGTGATAGTCGAAGAACAGCGTCTCGGCACACCGCTTTCCCTCGTCGTAGCATGAGCGCACGCCCATCGTGTTCACATTGCCCCAATACGTCTCCGGCTGCGGGTGAACCATCGGGTCGCCATACACCTCGCTGGTCGAGCTTTGCAGAATCTTTGCCTTCGTACGCCGGGCCAGTCCCAGCATGTGGTAGGCCCCGAACACCGATGTCTTGGTGGTCTGTATGGGGTCGTTCTGGTAATACACCGGCGATGCCGGGCACGCCAGGTTGTATATCTCGTCCACCTCGGCCCAGTAGGGCTGGCACACGTCGTGGCGCACCAGCTCGAAGTTGGGCTTACCCAGCAGGTGCCACACGTTCTCCTTCGAGCCGGTATAGTAATTGTCGAGACACAACACGTCGTTACCCTCGTTCACCAGCCGCTCACACAAATGGGAACCGATGAACCCGGCTCCGCCCGTTACCAATATTCTCTTCATGTGCTTTCTTTTTCAATAGATATCGTACAAAAGTAATAATAAATTGTGCAAAAATACAAAGAAAAGCACAAACTACAAAATTTTTCGTCAGAAAAATGGAGATAGTGCCACAAGCCGTGCCATCTTTTGTTCAAAGTCCTGCTTACCTCCGAAAGAACTCCGAAATTTGTCGCATCGACCTCCAGCGCAAGTAAGGCTTAGCCCCCATTCTTGTCCGATTGTTGTCCGATTGTTGTCCGTTCTATAATCGGACAACAATCGGACAACAATCGGAGGAAGGACGGCGGTAGGCCTTGGGTAGAGTGGAGTAATAGTGGACAGGAATTAGAGAACATTCAGTATAAGTCATTTGGTTGACTAAGACATCCTTCAGCTGCATTACAAGAAAAAATGTCATCAAAAGAGGTTAAAAATGAGGAAGAAGAGCGGTTCTTCGACAATTTTTGACTACCTTTGCAGATGTTATTGAGAACAAGGTTATGAAACATCACGTGTTGAGATATATAATAATGGTAGCAGCCATCCTGCTGGCGTCGGCAGGCTGCAAGAGTGGTGACGAGGATCATAAGCGTGCGCCGCAGGCCGCGGATTCACTCTACACGGCCGCGTATGCCATGACGTTTGTGGACACAGAGCCGGAACGGGCACTACAGCTTATTGACTCAGCCCGGTTGGCGGGCAACCTGTCGGATGTCCGTGCCGATATTCAGCGGGCAAGAGTCTACGGACGGTCGCATGCGGAAATCAGAACCGACTCTGCCATCTTGATTGGCGAGCGTCTCATGCGCCACGACTCTGTCAAGGCCGACTACGACCTTCAGCTTGACGTGATTGAAATCCTGCTCGATGCTTACCGATTAGAAAGGGACTATGAGCAGGCCCTGTACTGGGCCACCCGGCTGAGCGATGTCTATCGCGAACACGGCATGCGCCATCTGTTGTCCTACAGCAATGCCGAGATAGGTGCCATGATGGTTCGCATCGGGCAACAGCAGGAGGGGCTGGCACGCATCGACAGCGCGGTACAGCAGTTGGCAGGGCATCGGCATTACACAGAAATGAACCTCGCCCTGCTTTCACTGAAGCGCAAGGCGGATGTCTCCGCAGAAACAGGACGCTACCAAGAGGCGACAGATGCCGCACAGCAGATGCTCGGCATGCTGGATGACTTCGAGCAGCACCCTGCCGACTACTATGACCAGGGCAACACCTACAGCGGTATCACCGTTGAGGAGCGTCCGCGCTACATCGACTTCTACCGTAGCCGGGCATACTCATTCCTCGCCTTGGCCGCGGCATCACAACACCAGCCCCAGCAGGCCATGCGCTATCTCGACCTCTACGGACAGACGGATGCGAGCCAGACCCTGCATGGGCGCTATGTGACGATACCGATACTGCATCGCCTTGGGCGCTACGCCCCTATGCTGGCCATCTATGACGAGGTGGAGCAGTCGATGGCGGGCGACACGCTGAACGCCAACTTCGCCGACATTTTGCGTGGCAGGGCCGAAGTAGCCGAGTCACAGGGGCGTACCGTCGCCGCCAACGGCTATTGGCGACGCTATGCCGACCTCAGCCAACAACTGAGCGACTCGCTCCTCAGGGGCAAGGCCCACCTCTTTGCCGCCCGCTACCACGCCCAGGAACAGCAACGCGAGATAGAGCAGCAGCGAGCCAGCAAGCGCATCGCCAATACCATCAGCATTGCCACTGGCAGCCTCGCCCTGCTGATTCTTGCCTTTGCCCTGTATGCCTTCCGCCAGTGGCGTATCACTCAGCAACGCAATCGCATCCTTGCCCAGCAGATTACCGAGGCGGTGGAGTATAAGGAGAAATACCGTGAGTTGAGCATTTCGGCAGAGACGTCAGTTCATCCGGCTAAACCTGAGTTATCCATCTCCGATTTCACCGAACTCTCCGACGAGCAACTCTTCCTCTGCCTGCGTGACCTGATAGAGAACGAGCAACTCTTCCTCCAGCCCGACTTCGGCCGACAGTCGCTTATCGACCACACCGGCCTCTCGAAGGAGCGCATCGGTGCCGCCTTCGCGCAGGGCAGCAACAGTGTTTCACTGCCGGCATACGTCCGCGAACTGCGCCTCGACTATGCCATCCGCTTGCTGAACGACCAGCCCGACCTCACTGTCGAGCAGGTCAGTCAGGCCAGCGGCTTCACCAGTGCCGACACCTTCACCCGTAACTTCCGCGCCAAGTACGGCATGACACCCACCGCCTACAAGCAGGCGAAAGGATAGCTTTTCCACTTTGACAATCCGCCGTTTTATATCCGACGGATTGTCGTTTTCGTCGAATTATCGCTGAAACCACCCGATTATTTGTCTGAAACCACCCGACCATTTGTCTGTGCTCTGGTGAGTACGGACTTTTTGTTGTAATTTTGCCACTAAATTACTCTAAGAGGAGTAAAGGAGAAAACGAAAATTGTAAAATAGCAGATAAATTATAAACCAAAATTAGATATGGTAGAAACTACAACATTAATCGTTCTGCAGGCCGTTGCCCTGGTGGTGATGGCCATCGTGGTGGGTGCACTGGTGGTGCGCCTGATACACAAGAACAACGAGCTGAAGGAAAAGAACGACGTCATCGTGCGCGAGGTGCGTCGCAACCAGACGCTCATCGACCGGGCCGTGCAGAACGGTGTGAGCCGCTCCGCGATGCTGTGAGCAGATATGACAGTTATGGCAAGGAAAGCCGGTTTTGCCGCAAATTTCGTATGTCCGCCGCATGCTTTTCGGGCGAAAAAGACGATTTTTATTGCTTCCTGCCCAAAAACGCCGTAACTTTGTGGCAGAATTCAGAATTCAGACGGAATATAATATATATAATAAGGTATAGTAATAACAATTTTAAATTCAAGTCAAAATGAAAAGGTTTAGATTTTGGATGATGGCCGCCATCCTGACACTCTGCGGCACAATGACGACGCTGACCTCGTGCAGCGAGTATGACAACCCGGTGGTGACGCCGACGGACCAGAACCCGCTGGAGGAACTGCTGACTGGAGACTGGTATTCCACCTACAGCGCCACGGGCACGACCAAGGCGTGGCTGAGGGACAGCAAGACGACGGAGACCACCATTGACTACACTCAGGTGATGGACTGCTATTACTTCGGGAGACAGGAACCCATGCCGCACGGTACTTTGATACGCTACTACTACGCCAGCGGCGACAAGGAGCCCTCGGCCTTCAACATCATCTTCCTCGACTACACATCGACAAAGGACAAGTCGGCAGCGGGAGTCAGTGGCGACATCAGCCTGACTTTCAAGGCGAACGACTCATGGCCTTGGAGGGAGAATGCGCCGACGAGCGCCACGTACCGCTACAACAACGGCCGCATCATCGCCAGCGGACAGAACGACCAGGCGATTGAACTGGCCGCCGCCGACGAGGAGATGACGAAGTATCTGAAAGGTCTGTGGGGCGAGGGCGGCTACAGCAATCCCAGCATGGCGGACTACAACATCAACCTCGACTGGCTGGTTCCGGGGAGAATTACGAAGGACAACTGGCACAAGAAGACGACCATCTACTGCTACACGACCGACGAGACCCGCGTCAACCACAAGATCCTCGACTCGCGCGGCGGCTCTAACTACTACGAGGTGCCCCTGCCCTGGGCCAACGGCGGAACATACGCCTCGCTGCCTGTCAATTTCTGCAAAGGCATGACCCCGGAGAACGGATGGAACCTCGTGATGGTGTACTGCGGACGCCGCTACCCCTCCGACGCCAACTACATTGCGCTCTACAACAAGTACTCGGGCAAACTGCGCATGTTCTACTACATTCCCGAGCACATCAAGACCAACAATGCCAGCGGCTACCACTTCCAGGTGCTGATGCCTTCGGCCCTGGCCGAGCATTCGCCCTTCATGTATCCCGTGCCATACGAAAGGTCTATCAGCAACCCCAAGTCCATCGGCGAAGATGTCGCTGATGGCGACTACTGGTCGCAGTATATCACCCCCTACTGCGCTGCCCCCGACGCCCTGGGCCAGGTGCAGCCCAAGCCGGGTTGGCAGGCCATCGACATCGACCTCTCGCTCTATCGCCAAAAGACGTTCACCGCCAACGGCTCCCCCCTGCAACTCATCACCCGTGCCACCTCCAAGTCGGTTATCGACCTGATTGGCAGTCAGACGGGCAGCATCAACGGCAGCATCGACATGAAGCAGTGCAGCGTCAACTCGGAGAGCGGCGTCTTCGGCCCGATAGAGTCGCTGCTCAGCAAGGCCGGCGACCTTAAGGAACTCGTAAGCAATATCACGGATACCTACACGAAGTTTACCAAGGGCGACATCTTCGACGGCGTGAAGGGCGTGGTCGACGCGGCCAAGGCGGGATGCGACTTCGTAGGCATAGACTACGGCAAGAAGGAGTCGGGCTTCAACGGCTACCAGGGCGAGGCGAACCTGAAACTGGAGACAAGGATCGACATGAAAGGAACGAGCACCGAGCAGGCCGTCATAACGGGCCTGGCCGACCCGCAGATACCGATGAAGTACTTCGACTTCGACGGCACCGGCTTCGGCGAGGGCGTATGGAACCTGCAGAAAGCCCCGGTGGTATGCTACACCAATACCTACGTCGACTGGAGAAGGCTGGACATCGGTTCAGAAGAGAGGTTTCACTATATCCTCTATCCGGAAAAGATGCCGAGCCCGTTCGGCGGACAGCCCTATTTGTGGGCTAACCAGAATTACGACACCAAGGAGGAGAAGCCCTACCGCGGCCGCATCTGCTTCTTCGAACCCAGCAATATCCAGGTGAACATAAACCACAATGTGTTCCCGGAGAATGACATCGACTACGTGAAGACCTTTGCCGTATGCGGCGTGCGCAAGGGCGTGAAGTTCGGAAGCACGGAAAAATACCGCACCGCCCAGGGCCTGGCTTCGAGCAAATACAAGGTGAGCAACGCGTGGAACTACCACAACCGTCCGCTGACCGAGGTGCCTTTCGATGCGCTGGAATCCCATCACGGTGGACAATATGACTACAGCAATACCGACAAATGGAAGACGGGCGCCACGTTCGACGCGGAGAACTACGACGGCCGCAAGTGGGGACTCGTGGGCCGTGGCGACAGCGAATACCTCATCGAGCCGATGGCGCTCTGCGGCGACAACGAGACGTACAAGAGTTCAGACACCAAGAGGTATTACGACGCAGAGATGTGGATGCCGCCCTACGAAGTCACCGTGACGATGATCCTGAAACTCAAGAGCAAGCCCACGCCGTTCGTCTTCACCCGTTCCTATCTGCCCGATTACAAGTATGTGGCTCCCAGCGATCTCTACAAGGAGTACGAATATGTGCAAAATCACCGCGGCATATATTACGATGAAGAACTGTACAAATACCAGCAGGAGCACATCTTCAACCTCTATAATTGGTGTGCCCGTACGTTCGTGGCCGATGGCGGTACACCGACATCCTATGATCTCAAATCATTTGGGGATGCTATTATATATGATGATGAGCCCGAATCATTCTACCGTGCCATCGACGGTGACGTAAATACAGAATGGAAAGCCTATCAGACTAACTTCCTTATTCCGAACGTTGACAATTGGGCATTATCCAGCAATTATACCGTCCCCACCTGGTTTATAGAATTCCACACGCACATGTCCGCCAAGCCGAAACAACTCGTGCTGTGGACCGGTTTGGATGCACCTTGGGGGCGTCCCAGAAGCATCTGTGTGTATGCCAAGAGAGGCACCCCGACCGACCATTCAAAGACCTATAAATGCGACGACTGGGACGCTATCTATTCTAATGATGATTTGGATTTACCCACGACTCCGACGACTAAATATGTCATCGACATACCTACCATATTCAGAGACTGGTATAACTGCTACCGCATCGAGATAAGAAAACTTTGGAAAGGCGATGATATACATCTCGGAGAGATACAACTCGTATATGAAGGCGACAACTAAACTGTCGGCGTCGCGACCGTCATCGAAATCAACTCCGACCCCAGCAACTTCCCCGACGATTAAATAAAGAAAGAGACAATGAAGAAGTTTAATCTATGGATGCTCGCCGCCATCCTGACCATCTGCGGCGCAAGCGTGCTGACATCGTGCAGCAGCAATGACGACAATGCGGTGACCCCCGCGACTCCCGACGGCCCCGGCCCGCTGGCCGAGACCATCGAGGGCCTGTGGTGGGGATTCTCTATCGGAGAAGGCACCCTGAACGACGGCAGTCTGGAATACGCTGCCGCAATCATCGCCTATCGCCTGTCCAACGACGGTACGGGAATGTGGCAGAAAATCTATCTCGACGATGAAGGCGCACCCGTATGGTCCTATGGTGAGATAGACAACGAGTCAGGTAATAATGCATACGGTGAAATCAACTACACCTCTGCTGCCGACGGCACCATCGCCGTCAAGATCAAGCATCAGGAGTACTACTACGACGTTCCCACTGAATGGCAACTTCGTTACAACGACGGCAGCATCACTGGTACGGACAACGGGAACGACTATCAACTGACGCCTGCCACAGAGCAGATGGAGAAGATTATCTCCCTCTATGCCGAGGAAGTAAGGCACACCGGCAGCGACGAGAGCACCAGAGACCTGGCTGAGGACGTGGCCGACGTGAAGTACGAGATTATCAAGGACACCGCCATGTGGAAGTTCGATATCCTGTCGAACGTCTATGGTGCCGTGATGAAGGACCACGACATCGAGGCAGAACTCCAGAAGATGAGGGACGAGGCAGAAAAGCCGGTCCGCCTCAAGACCGCCACGGCCCGCGCCGCCTCTGCGACCCGCTCCGTGGCCGACCCCAAGGTGGCATGGATACCCTCGGGTTTCCGCTATATCGACTATACCTATGAGAGCGTCGATGAGCAGGGCAACCCCGTCACCCTCTCCTCGCGCGTCTGCTGGGGCGTGAACATGGGAGCCGGCAAGCACTACTTCGAGTTCCGCCCGTGCGACCTCGTGCTCTGCGCCCACTCCACCATCGCCGACGACCTGGAGGCTCCCACCTTAGGCGGATCGGCCGAGACGCTGATGCTGCAGGGCGACCGCGTGCTCATACTGCCCGACTACATCGGCTACGGCGTGACCAAGGACCGCGTACACCCCTACATCAACCACGACCTCTGCGCCCGGAACTGCATCGACGCGCTGAAGGCCGGCTACAAGGTGTTCGCCGACAAGTGCGGCTATCCGCTCCACCCCGACTGGAAGTTCTACGTGATAGGCGCTTCGCAGGGCGGCGGCAACGCCCTGGCCATCCACAAGTGGCTCGACACCCACGAGGACTTTGCCAGCCGCTGGCGCTTCCAGTACAGCTACTGTGCCTCTGGACCCTACAGCCCCAAAATCACCTTCGAGAAATACTTCGAGCAGAAGGTGCTCGACTATCCCATCGTGCTGCCACTGACGCTGAAGGCCATGTTCGCCGCATATCCCGACATCCTGGGTAAGTGGAAGGAGGAGGACTTCTACAGCGAGACCTACCTGCAGCACAAGCAGGACATCGACCTGATGATCAGCAGCAAGGAGTTCCAGTCGGGCTACATCAACGGCGAGATCTTCAAGATGTTCCCACACACGGGCGAGACGGGCATCAAGCCGGGCGAGCAGATATACATGACCGACATCCTGAACCCGGAGGTGTGCGACATGGAGTCGGAGAAGTGCAAGGCCCTCTTCCGCTGCTTCGAGAAGAACGACCTGACCAAGGGCTGGACGCCCACGCGCCCCATCCACCTCTACCACGGCAAGGCCGACACCTACGTCAGTTACGCCAACTCGGAGGCCGTGATGGCTGCCTTCCCCGACAAGGCCACGCTGAAGGAGCCGACAAGGCTCTACTCCGATCACATCAAGACCTGCGTCCTCTGGATGCTGTCGGTGGCGTTCGGGACGTGGTGATTTTTTAAGGGAAAAGTGAATAGTGAAAAGTGAATAATTTGCTACCGCACTTCAAGGGCACGGCAAATTGTGAAATCGTAAAATTGTGAAATTGTAAAATGAATATGGTGAATTACAAATCAATCAACGGCAGGGGGATCAGCAGTATCCTCGCCTGCCTCGTGGCGATGGTCATGGGACTGTCGCTAGCCTCGTGCAGCAGCATTGAGGACAATCCTGTACCAGCAGAACCCCAGACGCTGGCCGAGCAACTGACTGACACCAATTGGTTTGCCGAGTATGACGAAACGGGAACGGTAACGGCAGATGGCGTCTTTACCGCAGGAAAAGTAACCTTCCAGTACTCGCATGTGGCAGACTACTACTCTTTCTCGGATAAAGCAGGTAGCGTATACCGCTTTTACTTTGGTGAAGACAAGTCGGTACCTATAGGGCGCCAGTTCGTGAGAACCACCTACACTTCAACCCAGGAAACTCCGAAGGTGGAGGGCAAGACGCTTGGCACAGGCGATGTGGAGGTCATGATAAGCGGGACACGGTGGTGGGACGAATTCCCCCAAGGCAGCACCCTCAAGATGCGCTATGACAATGGCAAGTTGTCGGGCGAGGGTATCAATGGGCATCCGATAACGATGGAGCCGCCTACAGAAAAGATGACAGAGACTTTGTTAATATGGAAGGGACCGGAGCCTGATACCAGCGGCTCAGATGACCTGATAGACATCAGCTACGTCGATGCCTACAAGCCCAATGTGGATCACAGCCGCTGGATGGCCCCCCTGGCCGACAGCCGCATGGTGGCCGACCTCTCGCTGC
This sequence comes from uncultured Prevotella sp., assembly GCA_947165435.1. GTDB lineage: Bacteria > Bacteroidota > Bacteroidia > Bacteroidales > Bacteroidaceae > Prevotella. The sequence goes on along the minus strand of CAMVAI010000024.1, from coordinate 18,185 downwards.
CCGGCACCCACAATGCCTGCACTGCTGAGGGCTGGCACCTGGCACAGCTGATATCCGAGAGCACCGCCAAGGCCCAGGACCTGACCATCGACGAACAGCTGAAGGTGGGTGTGCGTGTGTTCGACCTGCGACCGGAGCGCGTCCTCAACCCTGCCACGGCGAGCTACGAGCTGCGCTGCTCTCATGGCATCGTGCAGACCAGCCTGCTGGTCAAGGACTTCTTCCTGAAACTTAAGACATTCCTCGCGGAGAACCCCACCGAGTTCTGCATCGTGACCTGCAATCTCACCAACAGCAATGACCCCGTGGGCTACAGCAACTGGAGGAAAGACTTCGCAGAGCTGATCAATGGCAGCGACCTGAGCGGACTCTTTGCCGACTTCAAGCCCGCCATCACCGTTGGCGAGATGCGTGGACGGGTGCTGCTGCTCTCGCGCTATGAATACGATGGCAACATCGTAGGCGGAATCTGCCAGGACTGGAGCAACGACAAGAAGCTGGAGAACCAGACCAAGGGCAAGATCAAGGCTGCCAACGGTAGCGAGGCTCCTCTCTGGACGCAGAACTACTACTCCGTCGGCTCCGACCTGACCGGCAAGGATGAGGCCATCCGCTACATGCTCGATGCTACAGCCGCACGCGACATGACATCTGTTACCCCTGCCTGGGTGTTCAACTACTCTGCAGGCTACGTAGGACTGGCATGCTCCGACCACTACCGTGAGAATGCCGCACGCACCAACCGGCTCGTCATCGACTATCTGCAGAATCCACTGCACAACGCCTCTACCGGCATCATCTACATGGACTATGCCGGCATGGACAAGACACCGGGCTACAACAGCAGCACTGTCTATGACACTTACGGCCTGCAGCTCGTGGAGGCACTCATCAACCAGAACTTCCGCACGCCGGGCACCGTCGATGGCTCGCTGTTCAGCGTCTGCACGCTCAACGTAGACGGTCTGCCCGCCATGCCTCACATCAACGACGACGGCCCCGGCACGGAGTTCACACCTGTCATCAGCCGCTACCTGGCCGACAAGGCCTTCGACTTTATCGGTGTGCAGGAGAACTTCAACTTCGACCCCGAACTGGGACGCCACCTCATAGCCAACTACGACCACGACAACTGGGCAGGAGGCATGACCATCGACAACCTGTTCAACGACCATGTACACGTAGCCGTCTTCCATACCGACGGATGCAAGGCCTGGTGGCGCAGCCACCACAGCGTGGTGCGCACTGACAGCGTGCGCTGGAACGACCGCTACGGCTACGCCGACCACTGTCTCGACGAGGCCGCCACCAAGGGCTTCCGCCGCTATGAGATCACGACCACCGACGGCTACCAACTCGTGGTCTATAACATGCACATGGAGGCCAGCGAACGCTGGGACGAGGTGGGCGGCACCGACGACGAAGACCGCGCATGCCGCCTGAAGCAGTGGATACAACTCAGGGAGCACATCTTCTCGAAGCTCGACACGAGGCCCGTACTCGTCATCGGCGACTTCAACACCTACTACTGCCGCGACGACATGAAGGCCAACTTCATCGACGCCATCAATGCCTCAGGCCGCGCCACCTGCGGCGACGCATGGATAGAGAAGTGCCGGGGCGGCGTATATCCGAAGTTGGAAGATGACAAGAAGATCAAGGATGACGGCGACTACCTGGGATGGACCATCCGAGGTGAGATGCCCGACAAGATCCTCTACATCAACCCCACTGGAGGCCACAGCGTGGAACTGCTCAGTTGCACCTACGACAACGCTCAGAACAGCCGCGACTACTTCAAGCCTTCAGGCTATGCCAAGGACCACGAGGAGCCCCTAGGCGACCACTTCCCCCTCTTCGCCACCTTCCGGCTAAAGTAAGAGATGAGAGATAAAAACAGGGGGGCACGGAGGTGCGGGGGATGAAAAATAGCTCCTGGCTGCCCTCGGGGCCAGCAGGCAGGTCATCGTCAACGACTTCGACAAGTCTAACGAGAGTTATGCCGACCAGGTGGAGTATCTCTCTGCACAGGTGCGCGACAAGGATGGCGGCGCGGCTGCCGTAGACTTCATACAGGCTATGGTGGGCGTGAGCACTCCGAACTTCGAGGCTGCGCTCGACCTGATAGACCAGACCTACGGCTCGATGGACCAATACCTGGAAAACCAACTCGGATTCTCCAAGGAAGAGCAGATGCAACTCAGAGACAAATACCTCACTGCCGCCAAGTGACGGGCTAAATCAATCGAGTAGGAGGTGAACACTCTTCAGAGGTGTTCACCTCTTTTCGTGTTCACTTGTCCTCTCCCACCACCGTACAAGCGGTTCCGCATACGGCGGTTCCTCAGCCTTTCGGCAGCGCAGACGCGCTGTAGTAACAACCTATCCAGCTATAGCCTGCCCTATGGAGTGACTCCTCACTAATTGCTCGTGTAAGTATCCAGCTGCCAGCTATACGCCAATAACCCTTGCTCGTATTACCCCATTGATAGGACGGAGGCTGGCTCCGACGAGCTTGCGCCTATAGGCAAAACATCTTGCGCCTATAGGCAAAATCAGCCGCCATCATAGGGGGAACATAGGGGCCCGCCATATTTCTAAATGTACCGAATTCGGTACAATTAAAATTTGGATTGTAGAGCATTTCCCATTCTCCAAGATACTCAATCGTACTTTTCAGACTGAGCCATCGGAAAATGATGTGTTCCTGCAACTGACTACGAGCCATATCTGTCAGTGAAATGTAGTCATCGTCATTATGAGAAACAATTGTAATCTCTGTATTTTGAACTTTAATTTTTGCCAAAGTTACATAAAAACGGGAGAAAAGCAAAAGGAAAATCAGCTTTTCTCTTTTGTAATGAATGTTTACCTGTAAAAACTTGTTTTGTTTGCAAAAAAATGATTACTTTTGCACGCAGTATGACATAATATGAGGTGTAGGTTATGAAGAATCTGAAGATGTATGAGCCGCAAGATAAGATGATTACGCTCATCAAGGATAATTATACGGTGCTGCAGGCCTTGGGCAGCTTCGGCATCAGTCTTGGCTTTGGCGACAAGACGGTGGCCGAGACATGTGAGCTGAACGGTGTGGACTGCTACACGTTTCTGGCGGTGGTGAATTTCACCATCAACGACTTCACGAACTTTGAGGACGACGAGCAAATCAGCGTTCCCACCCTGTTGCACTACCTGAAGGCGAGCCATGCTTACTACCTCGACTTCCAGTTGCCGTTTATTCGCCGTGAGCTGGAGGAGAGCATTGATGCCAGCGACCGTATAGGCCACCTGATGCTGAAGCTGTACGACGAGTATGCACAGGAGATTCGCCGCCACATGAAGTACGAGGAGAAGACGCTGTTCCCATACGTCCAGTCGCTGATTGACGGTACGGCGACGGCAGACTATAACATCGAGATGTTCTCGAAGCACCACGAGGCTACCGACAAGAAGCTGCGCGAGCTGAAGCTGATGATTATCAAGTACCTGCCTTCAGACCCGCACCGCAACAACCAGCTGACGGCTACGCTCTATGATATATATAATAATGAGGAATGGCTGCAACAGCATGCCGAGGTGGAAGACCACATTTTCACGCCAGCCATCCGGCGGCTGGAGCGGATGACCAAGCAGCAGGATGTGACGAAAAACATCAGCAGCATGGTGTTCCGTGGCGTGCAGGAAAACGCCGAGCAGCTCAGCGACAGAGAGAAAGACGTGGTGGTCTGCGTGGTGCAGGGTATGCAGAACAAGGAGATTGCCGACCATCTGTTTATCTCTATCAATACCGTCATCACCCATCGGCGTAACATTGCCCGTAAATTGCAGATTCACTCGGCTGCCGGACTCACCATCTATGCCATTGTCAACGGCCTGGTGGATATCAGCAGTGTGAAACTGTAGCAGGGAGCGGGATAGCCCTAAATCTTGTTGATGTCAACATAGCCGTGCATGACGGCGTATATGGTCAGTGCCGATACGCTCTTCATGCCCAGCTTGTCCATGATGTTCTTGCGGTGTGTCACCACCGTCGATAGGCTGATGTTCAGCTGGTCGGCTACCTGTTTGTTGATATAGCCTTGCACGATGAGCGACATGACCTCTATCTCGCGGTCGGACAGTATCTTCTGTTGCAGTACCTTGGGCATGGGCGGCAGGTTGCGACCGCCTTCGTGTGCATGCTGTACCATGCTGAGCAGCGCGCGCAGCAACATATTCTCCGGCTGGTTGATACAGAGACTGTGAAATCCCGCCAGCTGTGAGTTCTCGTCGAGCGAGAGTGTCAGTACGATGGTCTTGCGGCTATGGTCTATAAAGAAGGCGCGGTTGCGCAGCACAATGTCCATCGACACGAAATAATGTACATACAAGTCAGGGTCGTTGGCCTCCAGTTCTGCAAACGAGCCGTAGGTATGTACGGTGATGATGGGCATGACGTTCTGAAGGATTTGCTTCAGTCCGAGCACCGCCAGCGTGTTGGCATCGACGATGGCGATACGGGGCCGTCCTGCCTCGTGGTGTGGGGGCATAGCGGCATGCGGATGCCCTCCATCGTGCATAGCGGCATGCGGATGTCCGCCGTCGTGCATGGCATCAGCGTGCGGATGGTGGTGCTCAGTATTGTTCATGCTTCTTCAGATATTGTTTATAGGTGCATGAATGACAGCCGTTGAGCTTCTGCGAACACCATGGCGGCTAACTGTTCGTTCTGCGGCAGTTTCCCGTTGATGGCATCGAACATCTGCCGCAGGCCGGGCAGTCCGCCGCCCGCTTTCAGTATGTGTACGATGCAGAGGTTCTGCAGTCCTACGGCTTCTGAGAGGATGTCGATGTCGGTGCTTCCCAGCTGGAACAGTGCCAGCTGGTAAGCATCGTCATAGTCGTCGCGGATGAGCCGTTCCACATCGCCGAGCGACTGCATGCCTATCTGGCGCAGTACGGGCAGATAGCCCATGAGCGACATCTCCTGTACTTCAGCCTGCGTGATGGCGGCAATCTTCTTGTTCAGCTTGTCGAAGGGGCGCAGCGCCAGATAGCTGCGGAAGGTGTCGCCGTCGAGAGCCACGTCGTCCAGCTGTCCGCTGCTTACCAGTTGCATGGCTCGACGCCGATAGTCGGCGATGGCTGTGCGGATGCGGCTGAACTCGTTGTCGGCCAATTCCAGCAGACCGGCCAGACGGCTGAGGTTGCGATGGTACTCCAAGGGCGTCTCTATCTCTGTCTTATAGCCGATGTCGTGCTGGATGGCCGACCACACATGCTGCAGGGCTGTGCGCATCTGCAGTTCGAAGCGTATCTCGTTCAGCTGCGGTATCTCCGGGTCGTAGTAGATGCTCTTGGGCATGCGGCAGATATAGTGCAGCGAATTGTAGCCGAAGCGGTCGAAGTCGTGCATTTTCCGCTTATCTACCGAGTTGGCCCAGTCGATGTCGAACAGCGATTCCGCCAGTGAGGCGACGCGATCTACATCCTCGTTATAAAAGGCAATGATACGGGCTCCGAGAATGTCGGTGATGTCGAGCAGCGACTGGTATTTATGCCCCTTTCGCTCCAACTTCCCGGCCAGCGACTCTTCCGTCTTGATGCGTATCTCGATAGAGTTCACCTCGATGCCGCTCTGGCGGATTATTTCTGCAAACCGCGACATGGCATGCTCCTTCAATATCTCGTAGTAGGATAGCTGTTGCCGGTATTCCTCCAGCAACATTTCGCCATGCAGGTCTAACCCGTAGTGATTCATAGCCCTGTCTTATCGGATATCAAAGAGGTTAAAGAATCCTGTCATCTGGAACACCTTGCGGATGTCGTCGTTGATGTGCTCAATGATAACCTTTCCGCCCTTTGCCGATGCTTCCTTACGGATGGTGAGGAAGAGTCGCAGACCGGAGCTGCTGATATACTCCAGGTTCTCGCAGTTAAGGGTGATGACCTTGTTGGCATTCTCCAGCAAGGGGGTAATCTCCTGTTGTGCTTTGACGGCAGCAGGAGTGTCGAGGCGGCCATTGACCATGGCCAGCATGCCTCCGTCTTGTTCTTGTATTTCGAAAATCATTTTTTGTAGTTAATTATGATGTATAAGTAGAAAATTTCTCGAAGGGTGGTACCGTCTGTGCGTCACCACTCTTCGAGAATCCGATTGCGGACACCTATTTATTTGGTAAGAGCCTTGCGGGCAGCAGCAATCTGCTGTTCAGCCTGCTTGAGCTGCTCCTTCAGTTCGGCAACGGTGGTGGCGTTGAGCACGTCGAGGGGCTTCAGGGCCTCGGCCACCGGTACGATTTCGGGGTCATACTGGCTCAGACGGGTGATGGCATCCTGCAGCAGTACGATACGGAATGTCGAGTTGGCAGCAGCATCGTCGTCGAAGGCAGCCAGGAAGGCATCCTGGTTCTGCGAGGCCACATAGAGCTGCTCTACGAGCGATGTTGCAGCCATCTGCCAGAAGAAGTTGATGCGGTTGTTGTCGTTCATGGCGTTGTAGAGGGCCTCGGTAGCCTCATACAGTGTAGCCTCGTCCTCGACAGCCTTGAACGAGGGGTCGTTGATGTCGGCAGCCAGCTTGGTGATGGCCTTGTCGTAGTCCTCGACGGGCAGGTCGTAGAGCTGTGCTATCTGCTTGTCAACCTGCAGTGCAGCCAGCGTGCGGTATTTCTCAGCCATGGTGGTAGCCTCGTCGGCGATGGCAGCGTTCAGCAGGAATTCCGGCTTCACCTTCTTGACCTCGGCCGAGAGGGTGAGCTTGCCGTCGGCAGTCTTGATGAGGGGCAGCTGCTTCAGGTTTCCGAAGACACCGGCCAGACTGTCCAGGTTCATCTTGATGCTGGCCTCAATCTGCTGCTGTTCGAAACTCTTCAGACTGTCAACGTCCTCAACGTTCTGTGTACTCTTCTTGCCTCCACAAGCTGCAAATACGACAGCAGCGAAAGCGATGGCTAAAATAGATAATTTCTTCATTTTGTTGTAAAATTAAGTTATTAATAATTTATGAATTCTTTTTCTCTTCTTTTCTCTATGCAGTTGATGCTCGTCTCTCTTTACTTCCTGAGGTATCTGCCCGGACAGTCGGTCATCAGCAGCACGGTCATGACGACACTCATCAGCAGCAGCACGGCCATGTTGAACCACAGCGTCTTGACATGCTGGCCGGCTATGATTTTCTCGCAGCAATAGAACGGGGCGCGTCCGATGTTGCTTTGCGGTGTCAGGAATATCAGTCCCGTGCGCGGCACAATCTGGTTGTCGATGATGTCCAGCATGCGCTGCTGGTCGGCCCCCATGACGCAGTCCTCCAGCTTGGTGTTGCAGTTGCTGCGCTTCATGTCCAGCACGGCGTCCTTGCCCTTCTCCCTGATGAGGCGGCTCATGACGGCATCGCCCTGCATGGCCAGCTTGTTGCAGCGTTGCGAAAGGATCTTCTCTGCTTCTTTGAAATAGGTGTCCAGCGACGTGTAGTCGTACGCGCCCTGATAGGGCGGCATGCCGCAGAATGCTGTCAGCTTGGGCAGGTTGTTCTTGATTACCTCCATGTGCTCGGCCTTCACCTCGCGGCCGGTGGTCTTTTCGTGCTTGGCGGTCTCCAGCTGTGACTGCAGCTCATAGAGGAATCCGACGTTATAGAACTGGTTCTCGTATTTCTGCTTGTCAATCTCGAAGAACGGAGCTTCAAACTCGTTGTCCGAGTATGACGTCACCGCCAGGGCCTCGTAGGCCCATCGTGAGGGGATGATGTCGCCGATGACCGGTACGTTGCCCGTCGTGCTCTTCGGTGTCAGGTCAGAGAAGCTGACCACCAGTCCGCAGAGCAGTATCTGGGGAATGAGCAGCATGGGTATGCTGATGTAGATGGCCACCACCGAGTTCAGACACTGCGAGAGCAGCAAGCCCGTCAGGCTGGCCAGGAATGCCGTCATGAACAGGATGAGCCACCACACACCGAAGAGTCCGTGCAGGCCCATGATATAGTTGCCGATGACGATGAACAGGAAGGTCTGCAGCAGCGACACGCCGGCCATATATATGATCTTCGACCAGATGTAGCTGCCGTACGACAGGTTGAGGAACCGTTCGCGCTTCAGCAGGGCGCGGTCTTTGATGATTTCCTCGGCGCTGCCGCTCATGCCGATGAACGTTGCCACGATGACGGCCATGAAGAAATAGCTGACCAGATTCTTGTTGGTCATGACGCTGTATCCCTCCGGCGGGGCATAGCGGGTGAGCAATGCACAGACGAGTGCCAGCAACGGTGCTTCCAGCAGCGTGATGCACAGATATTGCAGGTTGGTCACCTTGGTCTTGATGTTGCGTTGCAGGAAGATGGCAAGCTGCTTCACCACGCCCGGCTTCTTCTGGTCGGACGGCGGCACCGTGCTGCGCTCCGGCTGCTCCATGGCGGGCCGGTTCTTCAGGTACAGCTCGTGCCAGTCTTGCGGCGTCATCTTTCGCTCGTCCGACGGTTCGCCGCTGTTGCTGAGTGCTTTCTCGTCGATGATGTTCAGCACCACCTCCGGGTTGACGTTGCCGCACGTGGGGCATGCGCTGGTTTCTGCATCGGCATAGTGGGCGGCCTCCTTGAAATAGGTGATGGCGTCGATGGGGTTGCCGTCGAACACGGGATAGCCGCCACGGTCCAGCAGCCACAGGCGGTCGAACAGCTTATAGACATCGCTGGACGGCTGGTGTATGTTGACGATGATGAGCTTGCCCTTGAAGGTCTGCTCCTTCAGCAGGTTGATGACTTTCTCCGTGTCGGCCGACGACAGGCCGGAGGTCGGCTCGTCCAGGAAGAGCACCGCCGGCTCGCGAATCAGTTCGAGGGCGATGTTCAGGCGCTTGCGCTGTCCGCCGGAGATATACTTGTTGATGGCCGACCCCACCTTCAGGTCCTTGGCGGCATCCAGTCCTAAGTCCTTCAGCGTCTTCATCACGCGGCGGTCCACCTCGTCGTCGGCCATGCCCTCGAAGCACAGCTTGGCGGTGAACCACAGGTTCTGGTACACCGTCAGCTCCTCTATCAGCAGGTCGTCTTGCGGCACGAAGCCTATCAGTGCCTTCGCCTCCGGTTCGGCAATGTCGTGGCCGTTGATGGTGATGGTGCCCTGCTGGGGCCGCATGCTGCCGTTCAGCAGCGACAGCAGGGTGGTCTTGCCGGTGCCGGAGCCACCCATGATGGCCAGCAGCTCTCCGCTGTGCAGGTTGAAGCTCAGGTCGTGCATGCCGTTGTCGCTGTTGGGGAAGCGGAAATTGATGTCGCGCCCGCAGAACTCCACTTCTTCCTGCCGACTGTCCTTCGTGCCGTTGGCGGTGTTATAGCTGTCGATGATGGTAGAGTAGTATATCGGCCGACCGCTGTATCCGGCTTTCAGCACGCTGCTCTGCTGCCATGTCTGGAACGAGCCCGACAGCACGGGCACGTCGTTCAGCAGCACGGTGTCTGTGCCGGTGTATGTGAAGACGAGGATGTTGGCCACGGGGTCGAGCAGTGTCTTCAGCGTACCGTTGAAGCCTTCCGGATGGTGCAGCATGACATGCTTCGAAGCGTGGTCGCTCACGAAGTCGGTGAAGTCCTGGAACTGCTCGGCGGGGATGTGGAACTCCTCGACCATCGTGGTGAAGATGTCGTGCGGCTCCGAGGGGTCGTAACCGCAGAACTCCATCAGACGCAGCAGCAGCAGCGACTCCTCGGCGGGCCGTATGCTACCGTGCAGGCTGGAGCAGATGGCCGTTACCGTCTGCTTGCTGTCCAGGTCGTCAGTCATCTCGTAGGCTCCGCGCATGTCGCTGTAGAGGTCCAGATATTGGCTGGTGTTCCTGATGCCGAAATGGTGACGCAGGTAGTTCACGAGCATTTCCTTTGCTCGTGTCTCATCCACTTGCCGCTCTTTTCCGAAGAGTGCAAACAGACTGATAAAACTGGATAATATAAGGTCAGTCATTATTTTCTATGCGCTCATGCTCTTTCGCATGAAATGTGTTTTATCTTGCAAAAGTATTAAAAAACTTAGATTCTCTTCTTATTATAGCGGTTAAAAAACATTAAAAGCTAACTTGTCTTCAGTTTTTTCAGCAGAGTCAGCACGTTCTGCCCGTCCGTTCGCTCATAGTTGATGCTGTCCATGATTTGCCTGACCAGGTGGATGCCCAGTCCGCCGATAGGCCGTTCTTCGGCCGACAGCGTGATGTCGGCATCTTCTTTCGCCGTCGGGTCGAAGGGCGCTCCGCTGTCGCTAATGACGAACTCCAGGCACTCGTCGTTCGCCGCCGCCTCGATGTGTACGTCGCCTTTGGTACCTTCCGGATAGGCATACTCCATGACATTGACTACGGCCTCTTCGATGGCCAGGTTCAGACTCATGGTCAGCGACATGTCGAAACCGACGGCTTCGCAGACCTCATCGACGAAGGCTGCCAGTTGCGGCACTTCTTCGACGTCGTTGGGTAGTGTGATGCTGCGCTGCAACCATGCAGCAGGCAGACGCTTGGTGTATTGTATGGGTAGCATGTTCATGTCGTCGCCGAAGTGGTTGTGGCTGCAGCCTTCGGCCTCTGTCTGTCCGGCATCCACAATGTGCCCCGCCATCCTGGTGGTGATGGGGCGTGAAGAATGGGGTATCTTCGGTAGTGCCATAGACTCTTTTCGTTGTTCTTTAGTTATTTTAGTTGCAAAGGTACGAAATATTCTTAATTTCTGCCTAAAATTCGCAATTATTTTTTATCTTTGCAGTCGTTTAACAGGAATTAAGACTGATTTATGCTTCATTCACTACGTACGAACATACTTGTTTTGCTGCTGTCCGTGACTTTCGCGATGGCCTACGGTGCCGAGCGGCATGTGCAGTTGGCGGGCCTCTCGCTGGGTCTGTCGGCCGACGGCTTGATAGGCCAGTTGGTGGAAAAAGGCTTCCGCCAGTCGGACAGCGTCTCGCTTACCGGGCGTGTGGCGGGCCTCGACGTGCTGCTGTCCGTCGGCACCCTGAAGGGCTCCAGCACCATCAACCATGTATTGATGACCACGCAGTACCGGCAGGGCAGCAGCCAGTATGAAGACTATAGTGCCTTGCTGAACTGGCTGAAGAAGCAGTATGGATGGCCCGACTGGCAGGCCTCGGTGCGCTCTCACCGCTTTGCGCGCTGGTTTGTGGGGTTCAATCGCGACATCGTGCTCATTGGCAAGGCGTCGCAGGCTTGCGAGGTGTGGTTCTATGAGGACCACCAGAAGCGCGACTTCGACTATTATGCCATCTTGAAATACTGCGAGAGCCATCCCGTCAAGGGCGTTCCCCATTTCACGGCCCGCGAGTGCGTGGTGTGGAACGGCGATGCCCCCGTGGCCTCCACCAAGCATAAGGTGGACAAGCGCCGTGGCCGTCATGCCGTCAGGAGCCGCCATGCCGCTCGGCGCAGCAAGTCGAAGGCAAGGCGCCGCCGCCGTTAGCCTTTTCTGTGCCTTGTGTGGCAGCAGGCCGGCCATTACACAGCCTCAGTGTCGTTACTCGTCGAGCGGGAACAGTCCGTAGAGCTTGGCATCTATCATGTCCGTAACCGTCTTCAGGTCTTCCGCCCGCTCGCCAAACTTGCAGTGGTCGCCATCTACCACGATGAGCGGCCCCTTGTATCCTGCTATCCACTGCTCGTAGCGTTTCGACAGACCCTCCAGATAGTCCAGCCGGATGGTCTGTTCGTACTCGCGTCCCCGCTTCTGTATCTGTCCCACGAGGGTGGGGATAGACGCGCGGATGTATATCATGAGGTCGGGCAGCTTGACCAGCGACATCATCAGGTCGAACAGGTCGCTGTAGTTCTGGAAGTCGCGGTCCGACATCATGCCCTGTCCGTGCAGGTTGGGCGCGAAGATGCGTGCGTCCTCGAAGATGGTGCGGTCCTGGATGATGGTGTCTGCCGACTTGGCAATCTCCACCACCTCCTTGAAGCGTTTGCTCAGGAAGTACACCTGTAGGTTGAATGACCATCGGGGCATGTCGGCGTAGAAGTCCGACAGGTAGGGGTTGTTATCTACCGGTTCGAAGCGTGGCGTCCATCCGTAGCGGTGGGCCAGCAGTTTGGTCAGCGTGGTCTTGCCGCTGCCTATGTTTCCTGCTACTGCTATGTGCATATTTCTTTGTTGAGCGATTAGTGCAAATGAATATTCTTTGTTTGGCGTTTAGTGCAAACGGGGTCTCTCCTTGTCTGGCGACTGGTGCCGGTCGCGTTCAGCGGCGCGAGGGGGCTGCCGTGGCCGATGGCTGCTCAAGGTCGGCGAACAATCCGAACAGCGTGCGGTCTATGCGGTCGATGATGGTGGCGAGGTCTTTCTTGTTGTTCTGGAAGTCCAGCGCGTCTTTGTCTATCGTCATCACGCGGCCCTTGTATTTGTGGTAGATGAAGTCGTCGTACCGGCGGTTCAGGTTCTCCAGATAGTCCAGCTGCATCTGCTGTTCGTAGTCGCGTCCCCGTCGCTGTATGTTGCCTACCAGGTGGGGCACCGACGCCCGCAGGTAGATGAGCAGGTCGGGCATGCGTACCAGGGTCGTCATCTGCTCGAACAGTTCCATGTACGTCTCGTAGTCGCGGTCGTTCAGATGGCCCATCTCCTTGTTGTTCTGCATGAACACATAGACGCCCTCGTAGATGGTGCGGTCCTGGATGACGGTACGCTCCGACCGCGAGATGTCTATCAGGTCGCGGAAGCGCTCCTTCAGGAAATATACCTCCAGGTTGAACGACCATCGGTGTATGTCGCGGTAGTAGTCTTCCAGATAGGGGTTCTCGTCCACTGCCTCATAGCGCGGCTCCCATCCGTAGTGGCGGGCCAGCAGTTGTGTCAGGGTGGTCTTCCCGCTCCCGATGTTTCCCGAAATGGCAATATACATTATTATATATTATAATGATAAGGTTTGAATGTTCTTGTTTGCTACGTGTGTCCGTTCGTTTCCCGAATGTCGGTGCAAAAATACACAAAATAATCGAAACCGCCAAGAGCCCTCGCAGAAAAAAAACAAAAAAATAGTGGAACATCCTTTGGATTGCTATCAGGTGCTAATCAGGCATTGCTTGATGATGTCTTTACTGATGGCCATAATTTAAACTTTAGTTTATAAGATGATAGCAGTTTTATAAAGCTTGGTTTACAAAGATACTAATTATTTATAAACTGCAATTAATAAACAGCCTGTTTCTGTAGTTTGTTTGTATTTTTTAACCTCTCGACCGAGCATTGTAAGCTATTCAACGAATAAAATGTCAGCGCATGCAATCATCTAAAAGGCGGCATTCGTGTTCATTTTCCCAATTTTCTGCCGTAGATGTCAGAAAGTAGTAGAAATAAAAATTTTTTTTATCCGTTTTGCTGCCACTCTGCCACCAACGTCACTCAAACCGCTGTGTGTTAAGCATTTAGGTGGTGGTGGCAGATGGGTGGCAGGTGGCAGCAAAGGTCTGCACCCAGAAGCCCATTCATAGTGCCTTAAAATCTGTTCACAGCATGGAAAGCACCGTTTTCTTGCGCAGAAAACGATGTTTTCCAATGGAGAAAACGATTTGTTTTGAGTTGCGCAGCCATGCTGTCGCACTGCCGTTCTTGATGGTTTTTGCGTACAACCTTATTCTCCGCCTTGCTGCCACCTGCCACCCATCTGCCACCACCCTCTAAGTACTTCATATACAGCGGTTTGAGTGGTGTTGGTGGCAGAGTGGCAGCAAAACGGATAAAAAAAACAATTACGCATCGTCTCTGCCCCCCCATATATCGGTGCCATTCATCGAAGCCAGTACAAAGGCATGCTTACCAAACTAACTGGTATGCCATATAGCAAGAGCGATGACTATGGAGCAGTCATGTACAATCTTCTATGGTCCAGGCAGCAACAAGCCATCGACTATGCAGAGACTTCACTATCTCATCTTCGGGTTTTACAGCTATCAGAGAACGTTCGTATGCCATCTCATCCTGTTTATCTCGTAACTGCCTGACACTCCAATGCTCAGCAATGCCCATCTGTTGATAGAACAATCGCTTGTTATTATCTTCTATGGTAACGAGTTCCAAAAAATGACTCCACGTTAATGTTTGCGACAGTGTCGCAAACATTTCTTCGTCGCTATAAAATCGAGCAACTTTCATCATCCTTGTGACAGCAGTATAGGTATATCCCTTGCCATAACGTGCAGTCAATCTTTGCGACAGTGTCGCAAGAATTTTGCTGCCATAGGCAGAATACTGCTTGTAGCCCATATCCTCATTGATATAATGGCCTATATGCCAGAACATCAAGTCAGAATGCTTGTTTACATATACGACAACCTCTTGCCGTGCATTGTCAATAATGTCGGATACTCCCTTATAAAGGCTATCACTTACCTGCTCAATTGCTTTCGTTTCTACTATTTCGTTTGCCATATCTCATTTCGTTTGCAAAGTTAATGTTTTTATTCCATATTATTGTTATTCTCTCTGCATTTTATCGCAGTTCGTCACTTGTAGAACGTAATCCAATTAGTCCTATGCTTGTAACTTGGAGTCAATTTGCTTTCAGGGAAAATCTCTTTCACCTTACCGCCTTTTTCCCGATACCAGGCATAGTTCCAACCTCTGCCCATATCTAAATAGAGAGCGTGAGTAACCTTATAGGTGTTCAAGCACTTTACAAAGAACTCGTATGTCATCACCTTCTTCGACTCGATGATACAGAGTTTGCCATCTTTCTCACATAATGCCCGATAGATGTTCCTGTTATTCTTCATCTTTGCGCCAATAGGCCTGACTGCGCCATCCTTGATAATCAGCAACTGGCAGAATCCCATATTCCATCCATTTGCATCTGTGGGATAGTCAGCTTTCCTCATAAACTTCCATTTGCCTTTGCCCCAGACGAAGCCACCTGTATTGGCCTTGCAACGATAGCCCTTCTTCATTTCCCCATTGCAGATATGGTTATCCGCAATGTTCGAATGCTTGAACTCATTTAGCAACTCTCCAGTAAAAGCTGCCTCGCAACAAAACTCCACATCCTTCTGTGAAGCCTTCGGCATCTGGCCACAAACAAGATCAATCTTCGTGTACTCTGGATAGTACACGTTGAGATTGACTGTTGTCTCAACAGTCACAGCAAGGACATCTATCTGCTGGACGAGCAAAGCTACTATAAATAAGAACTTTTTCATATTCACTTCTTTAATCATCATTGGTATCGAATATTTCTGGAGGAAAGCGGAGTTCGTCTTCCGGGTCATCCAGATATTCATCATAATGGTCTTGATAATATGAGGCTTCATCAAGCTGACGACTGATGCCCCGTCTCTTTACCTCTTTCATTTGCTTAACGATGGCTCTATGGTGAGCCACCACATAGTCAAACATCTGTTGGGTAGTCGAAAGCCTCTCATTGCAATACCATTCAAAGTGTCCGCTGATTTCTGGCCAGTCGTTGTGCTTCCTCACTATCAGATTACCTCCAGATTCTCCTACCACTTCATATTCTTCATCCTCCATCTCATAGCCAGGGGCAATGTCGATGGTGTAGAAGTACTTGCCTAAATCCAATGGCCAGCCAGCAGACAGAGATTTGGGTTGCCGTTTCTCTGCCTGCTGCCTTTCCGGTTGTTGAATCATTGTATTCTTCTCTGTCTTCTTTACAGTCTCTTGCTTAGGTTCAATCAGCCAGGCGTAGCCAATCATGTAGAGGACGAAGAAGAGAACGATGCTACCTTTAACAATATAATCCTCTTTCTGTTTGGTCATTGTTAATCTCTTCGATTTGCAAATGGGCGCTTGCCATTATGCTTTTTGCAAAAGTCGGCAATCATTTTGCTTTCAACGCAACAAGGCTCTTCATCTGTTAATACGCGCCAACAAACTATTAGTTCTTGTGCGTCAGCCAGCTGCCAAATACTGCGACCACCACCATGTGCAGCTTTTTTGCCTTTCCCAAATCGGATGTAGGTACTGAGCCGCTTATGCAGTTCCGTCTTTTGTCCAAAGCCACCAGCCTTGCCAATATAGACAATGTGTGTCCCTTCTACCCATTCTTCTTCTAGCTCGGCTTTTGAGTAGCTGGGATATTTGTCTTCCTGACAATCGAAAGGTCGCTTATCCATGATTGTAGGTCGATTGTCTTTCTCCCAAAGCACGACATATACGCCCATCAACTTCGGGATTTCCCTACAACTACTCATTAATTCACGGATAGTCTTGAACCCCTCAAAGCCATATTTCTGTAATTGTTCTCTTTCTATTTTCATAATTCAAATGTTTTTTCGTCAAGAGATGCACACCAGTATATAATATTCAATAAATCGTAAATAAGTGCTTTGTTCAGATATGGAGCATTTTCTCCGATCTGTTTCTGTACATAAAGAGGGTTACTTATTCTTGCTTCATATTCTTTCGCAGATTCTTTAGGTATCTGATGATCACCGTTATTTGCTATTGTAACACAGGAATGAAAGCATCTCTGAACATGAATGGGTACAATGTCCTTAGCATTCCCTATAACCCCTTTTTCATCTCCTAACCATTTGCTACAAGCGCCAAGATTAGCACCAGTAAATTTAACAGGTAGAATGCCTTCGTTATTAAGAAAGAGCATAATTTTATCCAAAATAAGGCGGACAACTCCGGGTATAATGTGATTATTATATAACTTGTCATCCACGAGCCCTTTTAAAAGATTCATAAGTAATTCATCAGATGTATCTAATTCTGAACAATAGAAATCGTAGATGGTTCCATATCTTTTACGAATTTGATAATCTTCATTTTCACTTACTACATTTCTAATTTCTTTATAAAGCACTTTTTCTGAGCTGTGCAAATAAAAGAAGCGGTTCTTACCTGCAAAACTTTTAGCTACATTTTCTTCAAGTAGATTCATTTCGTTTTCACATGCAACAATGAAAATTGGAATGTCATATTTGAATACTTGTTTATAAGCAGTTCCTATCTCATGACTATTAGGCAAAAGATTTGCAGTCATTATTGGACATGCATCTAACAGTATAGTTTCCCATCTCTTATGATTATGATGTGATAGTTCTCTCCTACATTCCTCCATATTGCCACAAGTGGTAATCTCAATTCCTTCAAGTTTGGCATTGTCAATATAAAACTTTGATTTGGAGTCACCATTATTCATCCAAAGAACTTTTATCTTATCCATAGCATACCCTCCCCTCATTTTGCCTTGACAGACTGTAGAAAATCTTCATAAAATTTATCCCGTTCTTCCTTTGAAAAATCATAGAGCCCAACGCGATTAAGCTTTAGTCTCCACATATCACTTATAGTCAGCCTGCGAGATATTGGCAACTGACGCAACACTTCCTCCTTGGTAAATAGCTGAAGGGCAACAGCAAAATCGACATGATAGCCTACTTCAGGAACAAGCAACATCTTGTTGTATAAGGATGGAACTTCTTCTCCAGGTGTTACTAATTGCGGTTGCAATAGTCCATTTGTAGAAAGGAGAATGGCAGTTCCTTTCAGTTCTGCAATATCTTTTGCTGAAATAGGGTAGCGAATATCAAAGACTTCGCTTGCCAGACACACTTCTTCAGTATCATTATCAGGAATGCCAGCTTCATACAAATAGTCTTTGGGAAGTAACGAATCTACATCGCATGCTGCACAGACACATACTTGATGGCTCCAAGGTTCGTCAAGCCATATATCCATTTGATCTTCATTCATCTGGAATGCCAACAGATGCTCACCTGGGAACAAATCATGAATCAGCATGTTGCAGACACCAGCCATATGAGTGTCTTTGGATATATCCCACTCGTCGGCATGAACGAACTTGATGCTTCCTCTACGCCTGCGCGTTACATCAATTAATAGGATGGCAACATGGGCATTCTCGTCAGAAGGCCAAGGAAATGAGGTGGTACAAACCGTATCAATAATGTCCGCTTCGACACACATTTTGCGAAATTCCTCATGTTCCTTGTCATTCAGAACCGATGAAGGCACAGGCCAGAAGAACTGCTTGCTATCTGGTAACCCTTCAATGCTTGCCTCTTCAAATGGTGTGTCAAAAGGATTGGGAATTAGCTCGTAACCAACATTAGCGGCTAAGTCCTTCAACAGCTGTTCCATTACTTCAATGTTCATCTTACTCATAAGTCAAATCAAATTAAAAGTCCAACGAAATTAATTATCGAGTGCAAAGGTAGGAGTCATCTGTGCAGTC
>CAMVAI010000023.1 GCA_947165435.1 uncultured Prevotella sp. | reverse complement strand
AGCGCACCTCCTGCACTCAGTGGTAACTTTTCATGTTGCAAACATAGTAACTTGTTGAGCAGCACCAGGACTCAGCTATCTTGATCTGCAAGGAATTGCTCAATCACGACTCCGTACGTAATGAACCGGCAGAGCAAGAGAATATCCTTGACCTGCTTATTGCAACCTGCCGTGCCAAGGCCGACAATGAGCAATATATGCATTGGGCCGCTCAAAAAGCCGAACTTTGTCACAAACAAGGCCAGGAGACCGAGCGCTGGCGCAGCGAGGCCGACGTTGGTTATGTGATGACGCATCTGGGACAGGAGAACGAAGGCCTTGCCAAGCTCGACGAAGCCATCAGCCACCTTGACGCTCCCGGCAGCATCGATCGCATGGATGCCTTCATCGTTGCCTGCAAGCGTAAGATCAACGCCCTCAACGAACTGCACCGCTACGACGAGATCATTGCCCTGGGGCAGCGCATTCTCGACCGTCTGAATCATTATGAGCAGCATGCCAAGGACTATGCCGAAGACAGTTACCGTCTCTCGTGGAGCGACCATCCTAATGACCGCGACCGCTATATGGACTTCAGCCGCGCACAAGCCTGGGGATTCATGGCACAAGCTTACGCAATGATAAGTGAAAAGGGGAAAGTGAAAAGTGAAAAATTGGCTGCCGCCCAGAAAGCACGAGAACATCTTGCCCGTTTTGATAACAGCAACTACGGCAAGACCTTCGGGGCCCGCCGCATGATAGCCCCGGCACAGATGGCGCTGGGCATGTACGACGAAGCCCTGACGACCTATGCAGAAATAGCACGGCGCATGGCTGCCGACACCCTGAACGACGACTATGCCGTCATCCTCCGCTCCCGCGCTATCGCCGCCCATGCCAAGAACCATTACGTTGAAGCCTACGACTACCAGACCCGTTACGCCGACCTCTCGAAGGTTCTCAGCGACAGCCTCATGAAGGGCAAGGCCCACGAGTATGCTGCCCGCTACCACGACCAAGAGCAGAAGTTGGAGATAGCACAGATGAATGCTCAGAGTCAGCGCAAGACCATCATCATCTGGGCAGCGGTCATCATCATCATGCTCATCAGCATCTTTGCCACCTGGCTCCTCCGCCAGTGGCGCGTCATCCGTCGCAAGAACCTTGTGTTGGTCGAGCAGATTGGCGAGGCCATTGAATATAAGGAGAAATATGAAAGCCTTACCCCCGGCTCCTCTCCATTGCGTGCCACACTCCAACCTTCAGGTGGGAGAAAGGACGAGGGGAGTGATTACTCTCAAGGTCAGAAGGCGCAACAAGTAACACCTATTGAGCCCGCTATAGAGTCCGACCTGCTTTCGCTTGACAACATTTCCGATGACGAGCTGTTCCTCCGTCTGCGCCATGCTATCAAACGCGAGCACCTCTACCTCGACCCCAGCCTGGACCGCCAGAAAATCATGGACATCTTCCAGTTGTCGAAGCGTCGTGTCGGTGCAGCCTTCGCGCAAGGTTCGGAGTTCACCAGCCTTGCCGACTTCATCCGCGATTGCCGTCTGGAGTATTCCTGCAACCTTCTTGTCACGCGTCCCGACCTAAGCATCAAGGAGGTTGCCGCCAAGTCCGGCTTCAACTATGCCAGCACCTATAGTTCTGACTTCAAGAACCGCTACACCATGACACCCAGCAATTACCGCGAGCTGAAGGCGAAGAAGTAAAAAACATGAAATTATCCCATTTTTATGCATTTTTTCTATGAAACACATCATAGTTTCGCAGAAATTTCGTACTTTTGCAGCGAAAAATAGAAGAAAGGTAAAGATATGGCAATTCCAGTAACAAACATTCCTGTGCTGACAGGTGAAGTAGCAGAACGCTTCATCGAGCAGTGCGAGTACAACGCCAAGCATCTTGCGGGTTCAGAGTGGAGTCAAGAGAAAGAAGACTGGTTCAATGGAATCATGGAACGTTCCCTTGAATTTCAACGCAAAATGTCGCAGAAATGACACTCGCAGATCTTTTGTTTTCCCCACAAGGCACAACAGAGCTTGACTTAAAGTCTTTTGACTGTGGTCGGGAGTCTGTCAATAAATTCTTCCGCGAAGAAGCGCAGGATTATCAAGACGAGCTGTTTGGGAAGACTTACTATTGGGTACATCGCGACCGCCCAACGGAAGTGGTCGCAGGTTTTACTGTGGCCAATGCCAGCATCTTTACCAAGCGATTGCCTAACGCCCGCCAGAAAAAAATAGGCTTTGAGGTGCATCACGAAAAAGGTCTTATCAATTACCCTTCTATTCTTCTTGCCCAGCTTGGTGTCGATGTCAAGTACAAAGGTTTGCACCTCGGTCCTCAGATTATTGACTTTGTTATGCAGTGGTTTACCTCTCCGGACAATAAATCTGGTTGTCGCCACCTTATTGTCGATGCATACGACGAGCCACACTTGTTGGACTTTTACCAACGCAACGGTCTCAATCTTTTCTTTTCCTCCCTTGAACAGGAAATGCAGTATCGTAATTGGGATATTGAGAAAGACGGTCCATTAGAAACGCGACTCATGTTCCGAGATATGATACTTTTAAGACGACCTTCTATCAGAAAATAACTATTTTATTTTTGCTATAAGAGCCACGGCCGAGGGGTCGTGGCTCTTTTATTTGTTGTTGTCTGATTTTGATATTATCGGCATAAGTCTTTTGGATTTGTGCCGTGTGTCTTTTGGATTTGTGTAATTCCTTTTGATGTTGTACAAAAAGGCTTAGGGGATTGTCACAGCTATTGTCTATACCTAATAATTTAGGTAAATTTGCAGCAAGAGAATTGATAAAAATAACGAAACAAATCGCAGGAAGTGGAAGTTATACTGTCGAGCATTGTATTAGGCTTTGCCATTTTGGCGACCGCATTGGTGGTCAGCCTTTACTATCGCCATAAGTATGACCCCATTTTCCTCCAGTTGTCGGAACTGTTGTCGGACAAGGAGCTCGGGGTGACGGACAAGACTAACACGCCGGCTGGACAAACAAACGAGCCAGCTGAACAGACTAACAAACCGACAGGACAGACTGAGAAGCCGACAGGACAGACAGACAAGCCGACGGACAGCGCTATGGATGAAACTGCCGAGGAAGACAAGTTCAACAAAGGTCTTTACGAAATACAGTTTAGCCTGTTGACCGACACCATCCGCAATGAGCAGCTCTACACGATGCCGAAGTTCGGACGCTCTGACATGATCAAGCACTTCCACATGTCCGGCAAGCGCATCAGCACGCTGTTCTCGATGGCTGGCACGTCGGTGCCTGAGTTCATCCGCGAATGCCGGTTGGAGCATGCCAGACAGCTGATGGACGAACGGCCGGAGATGACGCTGGTCGAGATAGCGGCCGCTTCGGGCTTCGTGCACGCCTCGACATTCACCACCGACTTCAAGAACAAATACGGTGTCTCGCCCACGAAGTACAGGGAAATGAAAACTGAAAAATGACAGAGCCTATGGAAAACAATAACATCATCCTCTCCGTGTTGATCGTGATCACCATTGTGCTGGTTGTGGTCATCACTGTATTGGCATGGCTTGTACGACGGCGTCGCCAGCTATTGCAACGGCGGCGTGAAGTCATCCAACGGGAGCGCCGCGAGATAGCACGGTTATTCCAGGCACGCGAACAGGGCGTTGACAATCTCCCGAAGTTCCATGAGATAGAAAGAAAAGCGGAACACCCCGAGCTAACCATCCCCTTTGACAGATAAGGCTTTCATAACATACGGAATATTCAAAAAAAACAACAAATTGATATGATTACTGACGTAACGATGACGCTTGTGATTTTGGTAGTGGCGCTGCTGTTGTGTGGCATCGCCGGGTGGCTCTTTGCTCAGTGCAGCAGTCAACGGCGCAAGCTGGAAGAATCAGAGCGAGAGGTGGCCGACGCGATTAGTCACCATATTGAATTGTTGGCGTAAAAACGGGAAAAGGAAAAATAAATGAAACTGAAACACCAAACACGACTGAGCATCCTGGTGATTGTCGTCGCCGCGCTGCTGTTAGAGGCTAACACCGCGTTAGAGTTCTTCTCCACGCGGCGCAGCTTCAACGAGCAGCTGACGGAAAAGGCACAGCGCGACCTGAACGGGAGCCACCGCATTGCCAAGGTGAAGCTGGAGGTCGAGACAGCCGTCAACGCCGCGCTGCCCACGATGGAGCGGCTGGCCGTTGAGATGAACGCCGACTCGCTGCGTGAGGCCATGCGGCAGCTGGTGCTCGTCCAGGAGCAGATTGTCGGCGTGTCGCTGGGTTTCGTGCCTGGATATGTCCACGGCGGCGGGAGTTCAGAACAGCGCTTCGGGCTCTACGTCTATGAGGAGGGGCAGGGCAAGGACATGCACCTGATTGAACCAACATACGATATCGACTATACGCAGCGGCCTTGGTACAAGCGGGCGCTGTCCAGCAGAGGCTACTGGAGCGAGCCCTACGAGGGCAAGTACAGCTACGTGCTGATGTGCAGCTACTCGCTGCCCGTCCACGACGCTGCCGGGAGGGCGGTCGCCGTGCTCTCCGCCGACGTGCCGTTGCGCGAGCTGTCGCAGATGGCCGCGCAGTTCTATGAAAACCAGCAACGGGCAGTGCTGCGCAACACCCTGCTTCATTTGCTTGGCCTGCTCCTGCTGGGCTTCATCGTCTATCGCGCCGTGGCCTACCTGCGCCGCTTGCAGACCATGAGCGCCGAGAAGGAGCGCATCGCCGGCGAGTTGCGCGTGGCCCACGACATCCAGCAGTCGATGATTCCCAAGACGTTCCCCGGCTTCCCCGTGCGCGACGACTTGGAGCTGTACGCACAGCTAACGCCGGCCCGCGAGGTGGGTGGCGACTTCTACGACTTCCTCATCCGCGACGAGCGCCTCTACTTCTGTGTGGGCGACGTGGCGGGCAAGGGCGTTCCTGCCGCACTGCTGATGACAGTCATGCGAGCGCTGTTCCGCACGGAAGCAGGAAGGAATTTAAGTGAAAAGTTAAAAGTTAAAAGTGAAAAATTTGCTACCGCAGACGGAAGTGAAAAATTGACTGCGGCGGCCATTGTGCAGGGGCTGCATGCGGCCATGTGCGAGGAGCAGACCGACGGCTACTTCGTCACGATGTTCGTGGGCGTGCTCGACCTCACGACGGGCGAGCTCGACTACTGCAACGCCGGACACGAGAAGCCGATCATTTTAAGTGAAAAGTTAATAGATAAAAGTGAAAAGTTGGCTACCGCATTGGATTCAAAGCGCAATCTGCCGGTGGGGGCATTGCCCGGCTGGCAGTTCGAGGGGCAGCAGGTGCAGCTGACGGCTGGCGAGATGCTGTTCCTCTATACCGACGGACTGAACGAGGCCCGCGACGCACATGATCGACCGCTCTCTCGCGACCGTGTGCTGTCGCTGGCCCGCCAGCATAGCGACGAGACGCCGCGCCACCTCGTCGAGCTGATGGAGGCAGCGGCCCACAACCATGCCGCCGGCATCGAGCAGAGCGACGACATCACGCTGATGGCGCTGCGCTGGTTGGGCAGCAACCGTCTCGAGTTGCAGACCGACGGCTCCGACCTGGCCCTGTTGGAGGGCTTCGTGGAGCAGGTAGGCCGCAGGGCACGTTTGGCCGAACAGGAAGTGCCGCGTTTGCGCGTGGCTGTCGAGGAGGCCGTGACCAACGTCATCAGCTATGCCCGAGCCACGAGCATCGTGCTCACCTCCGAGGTGCGCGACGCCGTGCTGCGCCTCACCGTCACCGACGACGGCCAGCCCTTCGACCCGACGACGGCTCCGATGGCCGACACCAGCATCCCCGCCGACCAGCGCGAGGAGGGCGGCCTGGGCATCCTCTTCATCCGCCGCATGAGCGACGCACTGGAATACCGGCGCGAGGACGGGCGGAACATTCTCACTATTAAAAAATTGATAATTGATAATTGACAATTTATAATTGATATGAAGACAACGATTACAGAAAAGGACGGCCTGTTGGTAGTGGCCCTCAGCGGGGGCTTCGACACGGTGGCCAGCAACCAGGCGGAGCGCGACTTGCAGCCCGTCTTTGAGCGTGTCGATTGCGACGTTCAGATAGACTGCAGCGACACGTTGTACATTTCGTCGAGCGGCCTGCGCTTGCTGCTCAACGTCTACAAGCACGTCAGTCAGAATGGTCACAAAGTGCGGGTCACCGGCCTGCAGCCGGGTTGCGAGCTCTATGAGGCGTTGGACCTCGCCGGATTCTTCACGCTGTTCAAGCAGAAGTGAGGGATTTGAGAAGTTAACGAAGTTATCGAAGTTAACGCTTCGCTCGAAGTTAGAGAAGTTAAAGACATTAGTAAAGAGTATGACGAAGGACAAGGAGTTAGAGGAGCTGCGGGCCGAGAACGCCAGGCTGACTGACGAGAACCACCGGTTGGTCAGTCGGAATCTGGCGCTGAGCGAGCAGCTCGACGTGTGGCACGACACACGGATGCGCGTGCAGCTGCTGAAGGAGCTGCTGCTGAACGACCGTCGGCGCATGGCGCGTGCCGACCTGAAGGACGACGTGGAGCTGCTGGCACTCATCGAAGCCCGCGTGGAGAAGGAGAAGCCGCACCTGCAGCCCGACTTCGATGCCGAGGCGCTGGCCCGGCTATTGGGTGTGACGCCGCTACGCCTGACGCGCCTATTCCGTCACAACACGCCGCACCACACCCCCGAGGACTACATCGACTTCCGCCGCGTCATCAGTGCCATGGAGCTGATGCGCCAGCACCCCAACTACAGCGTGGCGGCCATCTCTCAGGACGCCGGCTTCACCAGCGTGCGCACCTTCCAGCGGCGCATGCAGCAGGCCACCGGTCTGACGCCCGTGGAGTACCGCCTGATGTTCGAGCCCCCGACACCCTGATGCGACAGGCGCGTGGCGAAAACCGCCGTTTTTGTCGCATTATCGGCCGAGTGCGCTACAAGTGCCGACAGAAAGTCGCCCTTCTCCGCACCAACCACCGCCACAAAGCACTACATTTGCAGCACCATATATAATAAGGTATATAGTAAGAAATGAACATAGTATTAACATTTAAATAGAACGTGAAAATGAAAAAGACATTGCACTTCTGGCTGATGGCACTCCTGATAGGAGGCATCAGCATGGCCGTCACCTCCTGTAAGGATGACGACAAGGACAACGGCGGAGACGACAACGGCACTGGCCAAGAGCGCGTGGCGGAGCCAGCGGACACCGAAGAGGCTCACATGGCCGCTCGCTGGCTGATTGCCCTGACCGACATGGACGGGTTTACGGACGACTGGGCCTCGAAGACCTACGAGCCCACCATCGGCGAGCCCTCGCAGACGCAGGCCACGACGCGCGTGGTGTGTGTGGCCGACCTCGACTATGCCAAGATGAATTTCTCTGCCATCACCGACATCGATGAAAGCAAGCTCTCGACCACGCAGACGCAGACCATCGACGGCATCGGTTCGCTGACGTGGACGCCCTCGGCTGAGGGTGCCAGCAACCTGGCCGTGGTCGATGTGAACACGAAGCTCATCCCCCACCTCTCGCGCATCGTCTATTGCACCAAGGAGCAGATGGGCGATAACGGTGGATACGATGGTACCGCCTACTACCGTTTCGGCGATGTCATCGAAGACAACCAGGGCTACTACTGGGTGTGCGTCAAGCCCGCCTTCGGCACTGGCTCAGGCGCCCAGCAGGAGAGCTTATGGATCAACATCTTCAACCGCGACCCCACCAATGGCAAGAGTTCCAGCGGCAAGGTGCCTCCTATTCCCGACAAGCTGATACAAAAAAAGTACGACAACCAGTACAACGGCAACACCATCCTGCTTCCTTGGGGAACTGCCTGTGATTTGGATCAGGTTCACTTGCTGAGCAACCTCATTTGGGCATTGCTCGACCCCGAAGCCTACCACAAGACCGTGGGCAATGGCACCAAAGCCATCGGCCTGGGCGGCTATGAGTACCAGTACAATGGTGAGAAGTTCTTGAAGCGCGTGGCTCAACAGTGGAAGGAGAACCATATCTGGGAGAAGCTGTTCAACCGCACCTACGAGCAGATGAAGCAGTTCAAAAAGCTCAACTACTACTATTATGGCTACTCATGGAAAATTGGAATGGGTTCGAGATGTCTGGCAT
The DNA here is from genome assembly GCA_947165435.1 of uncultured Prevotella sp. Lineage (GTDB taxonomy): Bacteria > Bacteroidota > Bacteroidia > Bacteroidales > Bacteroidaceae > Prevotella. The sequence goes on along the minus strand of CAMVAI010000023.1, from coordinate 32,850 downwards.
GGCTACATTCTACGCAGAAGTTTAGCAAAGACAAGGGTAGCTGGAGTGGCGATGAAGTCAGGTATGAGTGCTATGAGCCTGGCTCCGGCTTCGACATCCGCCGCTATTGCAGCGATCCCGACCAGAACCCCAAGACCGCCAGCAACGGCACGGGCCAGAACGGCTATGCCCCCGCTACGCAGTTCACTTCATCCGAGGGTTACTGGTATGTACGCTGTTTGCCCAGTGCAAAACTCCAAAAAACCTCAGGCCATGCCAGCGTTTACGTGAACATCAAGAACATGGCCGAGATCTACCGTTACAATGCAGCCTACAAGATCATTGCCGGCAACGTCAACCTTGTCGAGAAGGAGGACGACATTGCCAGCGAGGTTGCTCCTGAGGACATCGCCGTGGGTAACATCCTTGGCCGTAACGGTAAGTTCTACACCAACGCCAAGTACGCCCGCCAGTTCGGCACCGAGCCTATCGCCATCGTGGCCTACACCACCGGCAACAGCACGTCGAAGTTCGTGGAGGAGAGCGACGCGTTCAAGGATAAGCAGTACAACTGCCTGCTGATGTCGCTCACGCGCAAGACCAACAAGGTGAAGTGGTCTGAGACCCTCTACACCGACAGCTGTCAGGTGGACATCCTGAGCAACTACACCAATGAGCCGACGGCTCTGGTGGGCTTGGCCAACACCACCAACCTTTGCAACAACTGCGGCAAGAAGCACAACCACCCGGCAGCTGAGCAGTGCGAGAAGAACAGCCTGCCCGACGACGCCACCAACTTCAGCAGCTGGTTCCTGCCCAGCATCGCCCAGTTCGAGTTGGCTGTGAAGACGCTCGGCGGCTTCACCTGGAGCAACAGCAACGGCTTCGGCGCCTACAGCCAGAGGGACACGAAGATGGCCCAGCTTCGTAAGAAGTTCGAGGAGGCCGGCGTTGAGACTGAGTTCGACGCCCTGGTACGTGAGACGCCGATATTCTGGACCTCTACGCTCATCAACGAGAAGAATTCCAACAAGCAGTTCACCAAGGCCAGCTGCTTCATGTTCCAGTACTTCCTGAACTCCGGCGAGAATCTCTCGACCTTCGCCAAGGGCGTGGAAGACGAGGCCTACGTGCTGCCGTTCATTGCATACAAGTATGAGGCGAAACGTTAACTTCGATAACTACAAAAAGATATATTGTTTAACATTAATATTTATGACAATGAAAAAGATTTTTAATTACGCGCTGGCGGCTGCCTTAGTAGGCGGCCTCAGCCTGAGCGTTACGTCGTGTAAGAGCGACGAGGACGCAGTGGTGGAGAAGATTACTCCGTCAACAGTGACTCTTGACAGCGACATCCTGGCTCACGGCATCGTGACCGACATGGAGAACACCGTGGTTGAAGTGCCCGTCAAGTGCGACGGCGAGTGGGTGGCCATCCTCTCCATCGACGATGCCGAGGACGACGACACCAACTACTGGGTGAAGATTCAGAACTGGAAGGGCTTCTACAGCGGCAACCAGACGCTGCGCCTGCAGTTCGACGACAACATGTCGGGCGTTGACCGCGCCACCACGCTGACGATAGCCAACAGTATGGGCGATATCCAGACCGTGCCCGTTCGCCAGAACTTCACCTGGAAGGGCCAGGCTCCTACCAACAGCAGTGCCCAGGCATTCCAGAACAAGGGTATTGGCTACGGTATCGACTACGGCTACCTGCTCGACATGAAGAGCGTCAAGTTCCGCAACTCCACTGGCGATGCCGCTTCTGCCGGGGGCAACACTGACGCAGACAGCAAGGACTACAATCCTCTCAAGGTGAAGAAGATGGACAACATCTACCACCTGAGCACCATCGACAAGTTGTGTCAGGCTGGTAAGATGGGAGCCGACAAGGATGCCTACGTCGAGGAACCCATTGAGATTGCCAATCTGGAGGCCGAGTTGCTCGACTCTGCCATGATCAGGAAGCACAATCTGTTAGTTGCTCTGCAACTTGGTGCCAGCATCGGCCCCATCGAGTTCAGTATCGATGGTACGTATGTCGACACGCGCCGTGAGGACAAAGGCTATGTCAACTACGCCATTACGCGTACAGCACCTGTATGGGACGTCAGCACGTCACCGGCAGCCATTGCCCAATATGCCGGCGAGAATTCCGATACTGATGATGAGCAAGATGAAAAATTCGCCAAGAAAGTGCAGAACATGCGTGCGCAGTACATCAAACAGAACATGAAGCTCAGCGACAAGTCAAAACTGGACGCAGACAGTCTGACTAAGACTCAGAAGAAAATTATCGACGGCTTGTATAGCAAGCATCTGATGAGCTTCAGCTGGGGCGGTGTCTATTCCAGCTACTTCGAGAATTGCATGAGCAAGCTCTATAACCACATCGTGCTGAGACTGGCCGGAGGTATGAAAATTGCAAGCGAAAAGGCCGACCAAGTCTGTCAGGACCTCGACGACCACTTCGGCCCCTTTATCATTGCCGGTGGACAGTTCGGCGGTTCGATGACTATCACGATGGAGATAGATACCACCCGTTTGGAAGGTAAAACTTCGCTTGAAGGCCAGGCTAAGCTCAATGTCAACATTGCTGTTGGTGACATTAGTGGCGAAGCCAATGCACACTGGCAGACCGACGGTTGGAGCCGCGTGCGCAGCTATAATCCCTCTATCCACATCTATGGTGGTAGTGCTCGCGACACCGAGGCAGAACTCCTCGCAATCATGTTCAGCGAAAATCCCGACTCTCACGAGCAGTGGGTAAGTGCGCTGGTTAGCTGGATGCAGAGCATGGTGCAGTCGGCTGATGATGGCAACATGTCTCAGGCCGCACCCATCTCGTTCACTGCCGTTCCCATCTGGCACTTCTTCCCTGATACCGAGATTTCCAACTATGTGCGCAGCTACTTCATGAATAAGTATATGACCCGCGGCATCAAGAAATATATGGACATCATCGACGACGTGCCCGGCCACATGTCGTTCATCGAACTGCTGAACGAGATGCGCAAGGATGAACCTGATGAAGATGAGGAGGAATAATAATCATTAAACGTAATCAGTATGAGGTTCAAGCAACTGACATACACCATGCTGGCCGTCCTGACGATGACGATGACGGCCTGCAGCGATGAGCTGACCGACGAGCTGACCGGCGCGAGTGCCGGGCAGCTCTCGGAGCAGCCCTTCCAATGGACACGCTCGGCTGACGTGGCCACCCATGCCTCGTTCATCCGCAACTTCGGCGTGGGCTACAGTTATAATGCCGTGAAGGGCGAGTTCTGCAACTGGAAGGACATCCGCTGTCAGGTGGTTGACCGCAAATACTGCGACCATATTGAGAAAACTTACGGCGCCAAGTACTATCGCTACATGCCCACTTCCTCAGTCAACTACTTCAGCAAGTTCCGCTGGTCGCAGCGCGACTACGTGGCCAACGCCAACATGAGCTTCCGCGAGGAGGTGGACCTCGGCTTCTACAATGGCACGCGCCGCAAGGACCAGTACATCGTGGAGAACGGCGTCGAGGAGAGTTTCTACTACCAGCAGCGCGAGGAGCAGCTGCTCTACGACCTGCAGTTAGACTACAACGCCGTGCTCACCGCCGCCTCCTATGACATTCCCAGTCTGCTCACCGTGAGCTTCCGCGATGCCGTGAACCACCTGATGCTGGCCGAGCCGTCCGACATCGCCGTCATCGATTCGTTCGTCAACGTCTGGGGCACGCACGTCATCGTCGAGGCGTTCCTCGGTGCCAAGCTCGACATCGAGCTCAGCAACTACGTGTGGCGCTACAAGGACGTCGGCCACGAGCACGAAATCACGACGAAAGAGTTCCTTGACGAGTTCGAGAAGAAGGAGGATGAACGCAGGCAGGACGGCTTCACGTGGATTGAGCACGGCAAGCTGACCATCAACGCCAAGGGCGGCGACCAATCGACGCTGACCGGTCTGCTGGGCGACTACCAGTTCGACGGCAAGGCCACCTTCTCCACTGCGGGCATTGAGAAGTGGCGCAAGTCCATCCACTACGACCCCGACAACGAGCTGGCCTCGAACATCGAGATGATCGACATGCGCGTGGTGCCCATCTGGTGGTTCATCGAGTACATCGACGAGGACGTGGCCGACCGTGTGCACGCCGCCATAGAGCAGGACGTGGAGATGCAGCGCAAGCTCTTGGGCGAGAAGAACTTCTTCAACACGACGTTCCCCATGCGCTACGACACGCTGCGCTGCGAGGTGCAGACGCAGAGCGGGCAGTGGACCATCTGCGAGCGTGTGAACAGCGATACCGAGGACCCCATCGTGGTCAACATCGAGAGCGGCCAGCGCATTGTAGCCACCGTGAGCCGTGAGAAAATTTCAGGTTATTGGTACTGGGTAGCCTACCCCGTCTACGAGGGCGTGGTCAACCAGGCCTGTGGCGTTGGCGTCGATGACGAGTCCAACGTCTATGACGTGAGCTTCATCAACGGCGTATCCTCCGTCATCCCCCGCTACACTTCCGGCGGGCGCCCCGTGACCACCGACGCCACACAATTCTACATGAGCATGGGCCGTATCGAGGTGGAGCCCGACTCCACAATCAACTACGCGCCGTCGCACCCCATGCCCTACTACGAACTGAGCGGCGGCATACAATACAATGGTACCTACCGCTCGACGGCTCTGCCTGTCAACAAGCAGGGTGCCAACTATATCATCCGATACGACAATCCATCACTGACCGACATCGTGGGCTTCAGCTACGACGAAAAGCTCAAGGCCTACCGCCGGCAGGACAAATATACCTACATCTACAACCCGAACGAAATGAGGACGGTTGAAGGGAAAAGTGAAAAGTGAAAAGTGAAAAGTGAAAAATGAAAAGTGAAAAATGAAAAGTGAAAAATAGAATGGCTACCGTAATGAAGCGTAAACTGATATTGACGATAACGATGACGATGGTGCTAATTGGCCTCACCGCATGCCACGATGACACGGACGACCTGCAGCCTGTGCCGGCAATGCAGTGGACGGTGTCGTTAGTGACCATCGACGACGGCAGCCGCCACGACGCGTCGGTGCTCTCGCGCTATGCCTCCTACGAGAGTGTTGCCGTAACTATCAGCGGACTCACCGCCGACACCCGCGCCGTCATCGTGACGAGCGATGCCCAGTGGCTCAAGGTGCAGCACGACACGCTGGCCACCGACCACCTCGTTACCTTCACCACCACCGACAACAATACCGACCGGCGACGTACGGTCACGCTGACCTTTACCGATGCCGACCGTCCAGAGCTGCAGGGCACGCTGACGCTGAGCCAGCGCTCGGCTGCCGACCAGGACGAGAACGGCGATGACGCCCGCGCCAACCTCTACGTGGGCTACGGCTACAACATCTATGCCGCATTGGAGAGCCCCATGGCCGTGCGCACCACCGCCCCCGTACTGAACTTCAATCAGCTACGCCTCATGGAGGAGATGAACGCCTACCAGCTGATACAGGACTGTCACCTGTCGTACACCACGATGGACTACAGCGCGGTGAACACCGTGCAGGCCTTGGGCGAGGACTTGAGCGAGCGCCAGACGGGTGACCCCGAGACCAACTTCCAGGGCTGCGTGCAGGACTGCCAGATGGCCATCGACCTGATGGAGGGCGACGCCAAGGGCCATTTGGACCAGAACAACTACGGTCAGGGTAGCTTGGAGAAGGCCGTGGCCGCCCGCGTCATCGACCGCGCCATGCTGCTGACGCTGGCCCGCTCGGGCGCCCTGCCGCTGAGCAACGCCTTCGGCTATGCCGTGCAGGAGATTCGCCGCCAACTGAAGGCGGGCGGCGACGGTCGCGAGCTGACGGTGCAGACGCTGCGCCGCTTCGGCACCCATCTCGTCACGCAGGTGGACCTCGGCGGGCGCATCGACTACATCTTCACCATGTCGAAACATGCCTCCTTCAACACCAAGCAGGAGATGGAGGAGGAAATCAAATACACCCTCGGTCAGATTTCCGATGACGAGCGCACTGGTTTGAACCTGAGAACTACGTCGAGCAAGACCGCCGATGGTGCCATCAAGATACACGGCGGCAGCGACCAGGCTCGTCAGGTGCTGGAGAGCGACATCAAGGACAAGCAGTTCAAGGGCCAGCTCAAGCCGTCGCACGTCACCGACTGGCTGGCCACCATCAACTACACCGACCACCTGACGTTGGACGAGGACCTGGACGTCATCCACTTCGAGCTGATGCCCTTGTGGGACGTCGTGCCCCCGGACCTGCGCCAGCTGTTCCTCGACGAGACCATGCGCATGGTGCAGGACAGCGACTGCCAGCTGCCCGCCAGCACCCTGGGTACCGACATGTACGAGTTCGACACCGACCAGTGGCCCCAGCTGTTCGACTTCAGCCGTGCCACCGCCGACTCCACGCTCTGCCGTATCCTCTATATGGACTACAATCCCAAGTCGAACCAGGGCATCGGCAGCGCCATCGAGAAGCCCACGGGCGACCCCGTGCTGCTGGTGTGCTCGGAGTACGTGCCGAAGATACGCACCGACCAGCGCGTCACCATCGTCTATCCCATCTACGACCAGAAGGTGCGCATCAACCAGGGCCTGTTCCTCGGCGACGGCATCCACCAGCCCGCCTGGGTGGGCTTCAAGGGCAGCGACTGCTACGTGAACCTCATCGACGACCTGCCGCCGGGCTACTGCATCAAGCAGTTCTGGTTCGTCCACGGCAACCTGAGACTGAAGAACCCCACCACCGACGTCGAGGGGCTGAAGGGCACGAACCCCATCGTGGCGGGCGACTACTTCTACTACATCTTTGCCGATACGTTCCGCCATCCCATTGTCAAGATCGGCTCCAACTTCTGGACGCGCAGCGACGTCTATTACGAAATGGGATTCACTGACGACCCCGACTCCGGGAACAACCCTAACGACGAGCACATTGTCGATGGCACGCTCTACGCCCGCTTCTACTACGACATCGGCATCTACCAGCGCGAAGACAACGGCTGGCTCTGGGGCAACGATCCCAACCAGTACTACACCGACAAGCCCAACATGAAGTGGTACATGCCCCGCGTCAGCGAGATTGAGGCCCTCTATGCCTACCTCGGCTTCAACCCCAAGGCGCTCTACCTGGGCCAGCAGAGCGGCTTCGACGCCCAGTTCCACGGCTACTACGGAGTGCACGACCTGCTGAACAACACGGGCTTCGGCACCAACAACGCCGTGCGCTACCGCGACCAGTATATGTTCATGGCCTCGCGCACCGACGACACCGACCGCGCCAAGGTCTTGGTGCTCGACCGCGACTACCACCTCCGGCTCATGGAGCCGCTGGGCAACTGGTCGGACGACTATTTCCCCCTGCGCCCCGTGCGCGGCTGGATGTACACCTACCCGAAGTGGTCGGAAGTAATCAAGAAAGCGAAGATATAGAATATGAAAGAAGTTAGAGAAGTTAAAGGAGTTAACGAAGTTAGCGAAGTTATCGCTTCGCTCGAAGTTAACGACGATAGTTCTAAAGGCGGAAAAATCTGCGGAACTGTCGGCAGCAAGACTAATGTCGATAACTTCGTTAACTTCGATAACTTCGAGCGAAGCGATAACTTCAAAAAACAGAATATAATTATGAAAAAGATCTTTTTATTCACATTGGTAGCCGCCCTGACGGCAGGCTTCGCCGCCTGTTCCGACAGCGATGACGAGAACAACAACGGCGGAACGACGCCGGGCGTGAAACGCGGGCTGACTGAAGAGCAGATGATGCAGCGCACGGCCGTGGCCTCGGTGCTGAACAAGCTGACAGGCGAGACGTTCAGCGACACCACCGATGTCGATTTCGAGGGTCACACCTACGAGCCAACCATCGGCGTGGTGCGCAACGAGAGCCGCCCCTCCGAGCGTAGCATACAGGTGAGCTCGGCCACCCTGTCCGAGGGCTACTTCCGCTCGCTGGCGGGCGGCGCCTCCGAGCTCATCACGGAGACCGACGACGGCTGCAAGATTGACCTCACCAACCTCGACTGCCACTCTACGGGCAAGAAGCAGAGCCTCGGCACGCTGACCTTCCACCACGGCTATGGCGCCAACGACGTAGGTTATGCCGACATCGACATCCCCAGCATCCCCGCCTTGCAGCGCATCAGCTACAAGACCGACGACCAGTGGGGCGACAACGGCGACTTCAAGTCACCCATCACCAAGGGCGAGGTGTTCGTCGGTGGTGGAGGCCGCTACTGGATCTGCGTCCGCGTGGCCACCGGCAATCACCCCAGCCAGGCCGGTGTGCTCATCAACATGCAGTCGGGCAAGGGCGACAACTGGAACTACATATACGATGACGAGAAGTGGGCTGCCTGGGAACCAGCAGACTACATAATACCCGATGAGTTCGAAACGGCCGTCCTGGACTACGTCCAGCTGAGCGGCGCTACCTACTTTCACAACAAAAAGGAAAAAATCATGAAGAAGAGCTTCGGCAAGGAAGTCTTCCCAGATGCATGGGGGTGGAACTGGAGCGCTAAGAATAGGCAGTGGGAGTTGTGGCAATACGGCGACCCGGGCTTCGGCACCCTCGACCCGGGCTACTGCCACAGGGCCTACTACAGCCCCGGCATGCGCGGCATCGTCATCGTCATGGAGTGCAACGAGGGAAGTTGGGCTTGGAAATATGCGACGCCTTGGCGCCGCTGGAGAATCTGGAGTACCGGCACTCGCGAAGGAAAAGGATGGTATATCATGGCCGATCACATTTATGACCTCTGGGATACCAGCGAACTGCATAGGTGTGATTTCGTATATACTGACGTTGAAGACTTCTACCAGTTCCCCTATTTCGCGTGCATTTACACCGTCCGGGCCATCACGTTCACCACTCAGAAACCAGAGGCCCTCGGACTTACCAAGGTGGATATATAGAAGTGAAAAGTGAAAAGTGAAAAGTGAAAAATTTGCTACCGCTATGAAGAGTAAAGTGATATTAATATTGATGATGATGGGCCTGTTCAGTTTGTCGTCATGTAGCGACGACGAGAACAGCGGCGGAACGACGCCGGAGACGAAGCACGAACTGACCATCGAGCAGCAGATGCAGCGCGAGGCCGTGGCCTCGGTGCTGAACCTGCTGACCGGCGAGACGTTCAGCGACACGACGGATGTCGATTTCGAGGGCCATACCTACGAGGCGACCATCGGCGAGGTGCTGGGCGAGAGCCGCCCCTCCGAGCGTAGCATACAGGTGAGCTCGGAATCCCTGGCCGAGGGCTATTTCCGCTCGTTGGTGGGCGGTGCCTCCGACCTGATTACCGAGACCGCCGACGGCTGTAAGATAGTTCTCACCAACCTCGACTGCCACTCCACGGGCCGCAAGCAGAGCCTCGGCACGCTGACCTTCCACCGCGCCGACTCCCCTCTCCTTGGGGGAGGGGCCGGGGGTGGGGCTAACGTAGGTTATGCCGACATCGACATCGCCTGCATCCCCGCCTTGCAGCGCATCAGCTACAAGACCGCTGACCAGTGGGGCGACAACGGCGGCTTCAAGTCACCCATCACCAGGGGCGAGGTGTTCGTCGGTGACAAGGGCCGCTACTGGATCTGCGTCAGCGTGTCCAAAGGCTATCACTCCGACCAGGCCGGCGTGCTCATCAACATGCAGCCCGGCAAGAGCGACAACTGGAAAACCATCTACGACGAAGACGACGACAAGTGGGCAGCCTGGTGTCCGTCGGAGCATATTCTGACGCCCTATTATGGCAAGGCCATCCTGGACTACGTCCAATTGTGCAGCGATAGCTACTATGCCACTCGCAAGAGAAAACTCAAGGATAATTATCCAGACATCTTCAAGAAGGTATTCCCCATCGGACAAACCTGGACCTACAGCAATGCCGACGGCTTCTGGGTGCTGTCGTCGGGCGCCACCGGCCCGGGCTTCGGCGACACCAATCCCGCCAACACTGATAAGTGGTGCCACATTGCCGGCTACCCCGTTACCCACGGCGTCATCATCGTCAGGGATGCCACCGAGGGCGACTACCGCGTAGGCCACGGCCAGTGGCGCCGCTGGCACATCTGGTGTACCGACGTCGCCAATGACGATGGCATGGAGAACGCCCGCATGATGGGCCGCACCTACAACATAACGAACACCAGCGAACTGCGCGAATATACGTTCCACTATACCAACACCAACGACTTCAACCGGTTCGCCGAGTACGCGATGATCTACACCGTCCGCGGCATCGCGTTCACCACTCAGAAACCCGAAGACCTCGGACTTACCAAAGTGAACATATAATATATAATAAGTTATGAAAAAGAAACGACTTTTGATGATGATGCTCACGGCGGCGGCGCTGTTGCTGACCGCCTCGTGCAGCAAGGACGACGACGAGCCGCAGCAGGTGAATCCACCCGCCGCGGCTGGCGCGCGTTTACAAGTGATGATGGTTTTTGCTCCCGGACAGCTGGGTGACGGCGGCTATGCCGACGGCCTGCTGGAGTACGCCTCGGGCATGGAGTTCCTTGAGGTGATGCCCGATGCCGAGGACTCCATTGACGTGCAGTTCATCTCGCTCTACAGCGTCAACGACACGCGTCAGGCACTGAAGGAGTGGGCCGCCACCGCCGCCCATCCCTTCTACAAAGACGCCACGTACGAGCGCCGCCTGCTGGTGCTCACCGAGCCCTACATGACGGCGTGGCTCGCCGACGTGAAGACCAACCTGCGCGAGACCGACGAGGTGCTGGTGATGAAGGCCGACGAGGCCTACACGCAGCAGGTGGCCGACAGCTACGGCCTGGGCAGCCGCGCCCACGGCCTGAACTACGACCTGGCCCCGTCCATACGCCTCTACTGCGACAACGTCCGCTGGATGATCGACAATCCTGACTACGCACCCGGCTTCTTCGGCGACAAGCCCGAGGTGGTCATCCTGCGACGCTTCAACACGAAGCAGAACTACTACTGCGACGGCATCGAGGACGTCATCCGCCAGCAGTTGGGCAACGACGTCAACCTCACCGTCTACGCCCTGGCCGACTACGTGCAGGCCGACGACCTGAGCGAGCAGACCAACGTAGCCTACATCCAGGCGGCCTACACCGCCGCGGCCCAGTTGGACCAGCACTTCCAGCAGACGGGCTACGGCTTCGTCATCGCCGACATGGGCACCTGCAACTTCGGCATGTTGAACTACCTGTTAGGCTCGCCCCTCTACCACTACGAGGTGGTGATGCTCGACAGCAACCCCTACACCTACAACTACATGGCCATCTGCCGCGACGGCGCCGCCGTCATGACCTGGATTGCCAACTGGATGCGCCAGCCCGCCGCCGCCATGCCTCGCTTCTGGATGGCCGACGACTCGTACGTGCTCCAAAACTTTACGGAGGTGCTTGTGAAGTAGGATGTAAGATGTAAGAAGTAAGATGTAAGAAGTTAACGAAGTTAGCGAAGCGATAACTTCAAAACAATATATATGAATATGAAGAAGATAATAGGATATACATTGATGGCCGTCCTGACGGCAGGCATCGTGGCCTGCACGAAAGACGACGACACGACGCCGGCCGTGCCGGTGGAGACTGCCGAGGTGACCACCCTCAACGTCGATGTGGTGCTGCCCGCCAGCGTGCGCGAGGATTGGCGGCTCACCATCGACATGGCACAGAAGAACATCGAACAGGCCCAGCAGAAGCTGAAGAAGCAGGTGAAGCTGAACCTGCGCTACCACGACGAGGATACCGAGGACCTCGACGTGTTGGCCTACAATCTGACGCACCCCAAGGAGGGCGACGACACCTGCCACGCTATCATCGGCCCCTACCACTCCAGCAACGCCATGACGTTCCTGAAGTACGCCTGGCAGCAGCGGCTGCCCGTCGTCATGCCCTCGTGTACCAGTGCCGAGCTGCAGCGCATCAACGCCCGCGAGACCTACGCGTGGTTCCTCACCGAGAGCGACATCACCCAGTGCGAGATCATGCTCGCCGCCGCCAAGACCGTGGGCTACAAGGAGGTGGTGCTCGTCTATAGCGACGACAACTATGGCAAGTCGTTCTTCGACTGGTTCCCGTACTACGCCCACGAGCAGGGCGTGAAGCTGTCGGCCGTCGTGGCCTACCAGAAGGGCATGGACCTCAACGCCACGTTGAAGCAGGTGGCCAGTCAGAGCAGCGAGACGCAGCTGCTGTTGTGCGCCGCGCTGAGCGACGCCTCGCTCTACATCGACGTCTGCAACCAGGCCGCCTCGTTCTTCGAGCTCAACGCCGAGGGCATGTACGCCATGTACACGCCGTTCTGTGCCGACACGTCGTTCGACGACTCCATCATCAACGGCAACGAGCGCTCCCAGAACTTCCGCATGGGCATCACGCCCTACTGCTCGCCCAGCTACGGCTTCCCGCAGTCGCTCTACGGCACCCGCTTCCGCACCCCCACCGTAGGCGAGGCACAGATGTACGACGCCCTGACCATCATAGCCCTCGGCGCCGCCCACCAGATGGCCAACGGCGAACGCTGCATCGTCAACGGCGAGCAAGTGGCCTACAACGAGAAAACCTACGGCCCAGGTCTGACCGACCACATGCGCGCCGTAGTCAGCAACCGCAGCGCCACGCCGACATCGTGGACCGGCGCCAGCCTGTCCACGGCCTTCGACTACCTGTCACGGGGCCTCGACATCGACGTCACCGGTGCCTCCGGCTCGCTCATCTTCGACCTCGAGACCAGCACCAAGGTGCTCAACTCCACATACATGATATGGGAGATGCGCCTTGAGGACCACAGCGACGTGGACGGCGGCCTTGTCTCCACCGTCGATCCCATCCTCTACCTCTCCACCAGCGGCTCCAACACCGAGTCATCGACCACCGCCCTGTGGGAGCAGCAGAAGAAGAACATGCAGCAGTTCGACGATACGCCCGTCAGCACCACGCTGCCCGCTGTCACCGACCACTGGGCCGTGGTCATCAGCCCCAGCACGTCGTGGTCGAACTACCGCCACCAGGCCGACGCCTTCGCCATGTACCAGACGCTGCGCCGCCACGGCTACGACGACGACCACATCGTGCTCATCGTCGAGGACAACCTGGCGAACGACGAGCGCAACGCCTTCCCGGGCAAGATCTACGTGGAGCGCAGCAGCAACCCACGGGAGACCGACCCGCTGGTGAACGACGACGTGCGCCAGGGGGCGGTGGTCGATTACCACTTCTCGCAGCTGACGCGCGACGACCTGGCCGACATCATGCTGGGCCGCCAGAGCGACCGCCTGCCGCAGGTCATCCACTCTACGGAGACCAGCGACGTGTTCTTCTTCTGGAGCGGCCACGGCGGCAACGGCGAGGGCCCGCTCTGGGGCAACGAGGACGCCCGCGGCTACGGCACCACGCGCATCAAGGCTATCGCCACCGACATGGCCGCGCAGCAGAAGTTCCGCCGCATGATGTTCAGCATCGAGACCTGCTTCAGCGGGCTCTGGGGCGAGGCCCTCAAGGGCGTGCCCAACGTGCTGGTGATGACGGCCGCCACGGGCTACGAGACGTCGAAGGCCGACGTGCACGACAACGAGCTCGGCACGTTCCTCTCCAACGCCTTCGCCCGCACCTTCCGCCGCCAAGTGAACGCCAACAACGCGGTGGCCATCTACGACATCTACCGCGAGCTGTTCCGCACCACCACGGGTTCGCACGTCAGCATCTACAACCAGGAGCACTACGGCTCGGTCTATACGGAGACGATGCGCGACTTCTTCCCCCGCTGATGCGACAGCCGCCCCGCCGAAACCGCCCCTTTTGTCGCATTATCGGCCATGTGCGCTATAAGTGCGGAAGGAAAGACGGACGACGGGGAAGCGGGGAACGAGATAATTTCCTATTTTTGCGGTAGGAATAAGAAGCGATAATTTCAAAACAATATATATGAAGATTATGAAAAAAATGATGAACTTCGCGCTGATGGCCGTCCTGACGGTCGGCCTCAGCCTCGCCGTCACTTCCTGTAAGGACGATAACAACGACAGTGACAACGGGAGTGAGAACGGTGAGCCGACGGCCGAGGAATTAGCCGTGGAGCACGCCGAGACGTTCTGGAGCGTGGCCGCCAACCTGGTGAGCCCGTTCGACGTGACCACCGAGTATGAGAACAAGACGTTTGAGCCCACCATCGGCTCGCCGCTGGACGGCAGCAGCACCATCCGCGTGGTGAACTGCGGCTCGATGGCCTCCGCCGCCAGCCGATTCACCAGCATCACGGGCGTGGAGATTGACGAGAACACCACGTCGTACACCTACCAGAACGATGCCGTGGGTAAGCTCGTCTATACGAAGACCAACGACGCCACGTCGCTGGCCACCATCGACGTGAGCATCAAGCAGATTCCCCACCTGCAGAAGATCATATTCAAGACTTCGGAGCAGATGGGCACCAACAGCAAGTTCAGCGGCACGGCCTACTACTCGTTCGGCGACGTCATCGCCCTGGACAACGAGGACGGCTTGCAGGAGTACTGGGTGTGCGTGCGCCCTGCCCTGGGACCCGCCGGCAAGGAGGATACCCACTGGGTGACGCTGAGCCAGCTGCCCGACAAGAACGTCTGGACCTACGAGGGCAAGAAGAAGCCCATCACGTTCAGGCTGCCCCAGCAGCTGGGCACGGACGAAATTCAGATGCAGAACCTGGCCGAGCTGCTCTACGCCGTCTGCAACCCCGAGCAGTGGTGGAAGAACCTGCAGGACAACAAGGGCGTCGATCTCTTCGGCGACCTGTATCACGAGCGCGCCCAGTACTTCAACCAGTACTTCTGGCAGATTGTGCAGAAGTTCTGGTCGGACACCAGCGCCGGTCCGTCCATCAGCGAAAAGCTCTTCGGCTTCAAGTTCGAGGACATGAAGAAAATCATCAACGACGATAACGCGCTGCACCTGCTCCGCAAGGGCTTCAGCTGGTACACCACGTCCAGCAACTCGCCCACGCTCTATGAATATACCTACTCGAACGGCACGGGCAAGAAGTCGAACATGCACAGCTATAAGTCCAAGTCCGTGTCGAAGAACGTGATGACGGGCGACGGCATCAAGCTGGACTGCGTGGCCGACTACACCGAGCAGCACTGGATCTGCCCCGCCTTCTTCGGCGACGAGCAGCCCCGCTTCATCTTCCGCTTCGCCACGGGCAAGGATCTGTTTGGCGCGGATCCCGGCGTATTCCAGAGCATGAAGGGCGGCAAGCACAACATCGTGGACGTCTATGTGCTGAACGAGCAGCTGGGCATTAAAACCCAGAGCGAGCTGAAGGTGTACACCGAGGCCGATGCCAATCCCAACATGGTGACGAACAAGACTGCCGACGACAAGATGGGCGTCTATATTCCGGGCGACGTGGTGAAGGACGAGCAAGGCACGCGCTGGTTCTGCATCATGGGCTCCGGCTACAACGAATCCGGAAAAATCCTCGACGACCGCGCATGGTTCATCAGCCTCGAGGGCATCTCGATGACGGACGGCACCCCCACCAACATCCTGACCGAGGCGCAGGCTCCCGAGGTGGGCTTCCGGCTTCTCAAGATAATGTCCTATGTAAGAACGTATCAGAAATACTCAGTCACGGACAGCAAGGCCTTCATCGCAAAGAACATCTACGACTACACCAAGGTGAACATCGGCGACCTCTTCGTGATGCGCGACAGCGTCTGGCGGTTTAAGGACAACAAAACAAAGAAATACTTCGACAGCCATTCGAAGAGTTTAATGACCAACCTCGCCTACATCGGCAACGACGGCCGGTTGAAACTGCTGCGCTGCGTCTTTGACCATACACAGGCCGGCAATCAACGCTCTAATTGTCAGCCGGCATCGGGCAAGAATGACTTCCAGTACCATCACTTCTACTTCTACAAGCACTACATGAACAGCGACCCCACCAGCTGGAGGGCGCTGACCGACGACGAAAGCTCGCTGGAGATGACCCGCTACATGACGCCGTGGCCCGTGACCAACGACGAGATACTGTTCAGCGACCTGGGCAACCAGGCCAAGGTGGACCAGTGGGCCGCCAAGGACAAGTGGGTGACGCTGCCGTTAGTGGACCTGGCTAATCCCGGTGCTGACTACACGAAGCGCGAGCAGCCCCGCACAAGGGCCTACAGCAACCCCAGGGCATTGAACTTCGTGATGACCGAAAACGGCACGTTCATTGACCACCTGGGCATGTACAATGAGCCCGTGCTTTTCGTCCGCGTGATGACGGTGAAGGACGCTGGCGGCAACAAGGCCACGCTCGAGTCGGAGGACGGTCGCAAGCTGACGGTGGTTCACTTGCAGGACGATTTGACTTGGTACAAGGGAATGAACAGTTTTGTGGAAGCATTGGGTAGTATAAACCTCATGAAATTCACCGATCTGGACAACGAGCCTTACACCATTGACTTCAAGCATGGGAATTAATTGTCAAGAATTCAAGAATTTGAGAATATATAATAATAGGATTATGAAAAAAATGATGAACTTCGCGCTGACGGCACTCCTGGTAGGAGGCCTCAGCCTCGTCGTCACTTCATGCAAGGACGACGACAAGAGTGACAACAATGGCGGACAGGCTACTGCCGAGGAGCAGGCCGCCGAGGATGCGAACACGTTCTGGAGCGTGGCTGCCAACCTGGTGAGCCCCTTCGACGTGACCGCCGAGTACAAGAACAAGACCTTCGAGCCCACCATCGGTGAGGCTGAGCAGGGCAGCACCACCGTGCGCGTGGTGACGGTGCCCGACGTGGAGGCCGCCGCCAACCACTTCGCCGCCCTCGTCGCTGCCGACGCGCAGACTGTCAACACGACGTACACCTACCAGAACGACGCCGTGGGTACGCTGACGTACACGAAGAGCACCGACGGCAAGTCATTAGCCAAGGTCGATGTGAGCATCACGCAGATTCCCCACCTGCAGCAGATAGTCTATAAGACCGTGGAGCAGATGGGCACCAATGCCGTGACCGACGGTGTGCCCTACTACTCGTTCGGCGACGTCATCAGCCGTACGCGTGCCGACGGCGTGAAGGAGTACTGGATGTGCATCCAGGCACCGTTCACCAAGCAGGGCGAGACAAATGCCGTCTGGGCCACGGTGAGCCAGTTGCCCAAGGAGAACATCTGGAGCTACACGGCCTCGAACGGCTACACCTATCAGGTGCCCTACAATATCGGTACCAACGAACAGTACATGAAGGACCTGGCCGAGATGCTCTACGCCATCACGTCGCCCGGCGCATGGCTGAGGAACCTGGAGGAAGGCCCTGCCAACATGAAGGCCTTCAATCTGGTGACGAAGCAGAACGTGAAGTATATCAACCAGTGGTTCTGGATGCGCGTACTGAAGGCTTGGCAGGCGAAGAACCTGGCGCAGACCATCTTCGGCGTGGATGATGTGAATTCGTTTGGCAATACGCTGGGCGATCAGGATAATGGCCTGAAGCTCCTCTACAAAGGCTACAGCTGGTGGACAAAGTCGAGCAACAACCTGTCGCTCTATGAAGCCAGCATCGCCAAGGGCGACGGCAACGAGGCCAACGCCCGTCACGTGACGTGGAAGGAGGTGAAGAAGAACGTCATCAAGCCCGAGAAGATCGAGATGAACTGCGTGACCCAGTTGAAGAACGGCACGCAGTGGATCAACAAGGACTTCTTCCCCGAGCACTATGATAAAATAGCAACGCCGCGCTACATCTTCCGCTATGCCACCACCAGGCAACTGGCCGGCACCACCGCCTTCGAGTCGATGGACAACATCAACGGCATCAAGGACGAGTATGTCTATACGAAGGAGTACAACATCACCGTGGGCTCCAGGCAGAAGATGGACAACACCATCGTGAAGCAGGAAGACTACCTTGCAGACGGTGCCATCAGCGCCGACGAGGTGAAGGTGGGCTACTACCTTTGCGCCGACGGCAGGTTCTGCGAGACGCTGGAGGATGCCAACCTCAACCACTCAGGCCCCGTGGCCATAGTGGCCTACTTGGGCGGCAACAAGCGCGTGGAGTCCGGCAAGAATTTCAACGGACTGGCCATCAATATGTGGACCCGGAGCGAAACGAAATTTGAATGGGGCAGCAATTTGGAATCCGGCAACTGTCCCAACCTGAAAGTGTATGCAAATTATGCTGATGCCAAGAAGGACTTTTCCGGCATAGCCGCCACCGAAAGCCTGGCCGCCGGCTGCGGCAACTTGAACCACTTGCACAGTGCGGCAAAGTACTGCAACAATTTAGAGCTGACTGTGAATAAGCGCAGCGGTTCCATCAGCAATTGGTTCCTCCCCTCGATTGGACAGTGGAACCTGGCCATACTGGGCCTGGGCGGCACGGTAGAAGACGATGCCCTCGCCATCACGGAAGCCAGACTAACGACAATGAATCTGCCAGTGCTTTACCCGGCGGAGAACATGTTCTGGTCTTCTACGATCAAGAATGCTGAGCAAGCCTATTACTTCAGCAACTACAAGCCCTTCGATGAGTCGTTTAACAGCAATAGAATAGAACTGCAGGTTCTGCCGTTCATCGCGTTTAAGTACGGCAATGGCGGAACAGAGGAACCGACCGCGAATTAACAGATAACTTTTAAGAGATGAAAATTAAAGAATTTAAGAGATGAAAAGGGTGATGAATTATGTGCTGACGGCCGCCATGGTGTGCGGTCTCAGCTTCGCCGCCACTTCATGTAAGGACGACGACAAGAGTGACAACAACAACGGTGAGAATATGGAGCAGCTGGAGTCGACGGGCGGCGAGGTGTCGATGGAGGACATCCAGCTCAGTACGCTCATCAGCAACTTCGCCGAGGTGCAGGCCGACGAGCTGCTGGCACAGAGCGGCTGGCAGTCGAAAACCTACGAGGCCACGCTGGGACTGGTGCTCGACGAGAGCCGACCCACGGTGCGCAGCATTGAGGTGGGCACCCTTGACGCCGCCGACGAGCGCGCCGAGGCCATGCTCCGCGAGCTGGGCATCGACGGCCAGTCGCCCTCGGGCTTCACTTTCAGCAACGCCAGTGTGGGCACCGTGAGCTACCAGCACGGCGGCGGCACGGACGCCAACACGCTGGCCGTGATCAACCTGGACGTGAGGCAGCTGCCGGGCATCTCGCAGCTGCGCATGGTGAAGGCCCTGCCCGCCAACGATGGCACCTTCGGCTACTACGGCCGCGGCGACATCGTCAAGAAGGACGGCCGCCTGTGGATATGCACCCGCCCAGCTGCGAAGAAGGGCGACTACGCCTACTTCGTCAGTTTCTGGACACGCCACCGCACGGACAACTGCCGTTGGGGCACGTACAAGGACATGGTCTATCTGGCCAGTGACGAGATGGCCAGCGAAACCGACCTCATCAGCTGGCTCCACACCTTCGTGATGTGGGAGGAGGGCTACGAAAAGGTAATCAGATGCCTGAGCGAGAAGGGCATCACCAATGCCGACGACATCGAGCAGCTGGTGCCCGCCAACAGGATTGACCGCCGTGCGCTGATCAACAAGCTGCACATTAAGCCCATTGACCTGCCCGTAGAGCCGCTGGCCATGCCCGACTGGATTGATGCCAACAAGTGGGGCGACACGCCGAAGGCCAACGGTCGCTACTGTGCACCGCGAAGCCTGCTGCTGGCCAACAAGTTCCGCTACGCCATCAACCCCTGCGAATACTGGGTGCCCTTCATCAGCTGGGCCACCGTCGCCGAGGCTAAGGAGATTGATCAGAGTCTCAAATCCCTGAAGTCGCAGAGTGCCAAGACGAACAGCAACCACTTCCAGTACGACATATCGACGGTTGTGGACATTCTGGACAATGGCACCAAGCTGGACCACGGCGGCGCCGACAAGTGCCAGTACGTGCTGGCCGCCGTACACTGGAAGCACGAATACTATGCCGGCAACCAGTGGGCCATATTCGACTTCACCAAGGACTGGAACGACAAGCAGGACGTGAACAACACAGATGTTAACGACATCTGCCTCTGGCTAAGCTGCAACATCATCAGCGGAACGCTGAAGTTCAAGGACAACGGCGAGGCCAACGCCAGCGTGCAGAAAGTGTGGGTAGCCCGCGAGGACGCCAAGATAGAAGAGCCCGAAGAGGACAAGAACGACGAGAGCAAGATTCACAAGGACGAGGTGAAGCTGTATAGCATCATCGGCACCGACAGCAAGTTCTACGACAACGTGCAGGCCGCCAGGGCCGCCGGCACGACGCCCATGGCCATCGTCACCTACTTAGGCGAGACCAAGCGCGCCGAGCGCGGTAAGGCGTGGAACGGACTGGCCATGGCGCTGGACAAGCTGCCTAAGGAGTACCAGTACACCGACGACGACCACGCGAAGGACGCCTGCGTGCCCGCCACCTTCAAGGGCGCACAGGCCGACAAGGACTTCACCGGATGGGAAACCACGCAGACCCTCGTCGGCGGATGCGGCAAGGGCCACGACCACCAGGCCGCCAAGGCCTGCAACACCTACGGCGCCGACAGCCTGAACCTGACCGCCCGCCAGACGGAGTTCAGCTCGTGGTTCCTGCCCAGCTACGGCCAGTGGATAGCCGCCGTCAGGGCCCTGGGCGTCAGTTACCGTTATACCAACGACAGGGATATCGTTATGTCAGGATACGGCACGATGGAGAAAGGCTTCACAGACGCCGGCGTGCCAAACCTGTGGGAATTCCTGAAGTTCCACAGTAGCAATAAAGACGAACAAAGGGTCTGGACGTCTACTGCCGCGAGTGCCAAATTAGCCTACAGCTACGAGACTGCGGCTATTTGGGCCATCAACGACTATTTCAGCAAGTGGACTCCTGAAAAGGATATTGAGCAGAACGTCATCCCCTTCATCGCCTTCAAGTACGCAGGCGGTGGAACGATAGACCAGTAATACGCCATGCGGGCAGGGTTCGACTCCCTCGCCCGCAACATAATAGAGATGTAAGATGTAAGAGGTAAGATGTAAGAAGTAAGATGTAAGATGTGATAGATTTTAAGAGAAGCGTCCAGAAGAAGAACAATTATAATATAAATATGTATATGAAAAAGATTTTGAACTACCTGCTGATAGCCGCAACGGTTTGCGGCCTCAGCTTCGCCGCCACTTCATGTAAGGACGACGACAACAGTGACAACAACAACGGTGGTAACGGTGGCAACGAGGTCGAGACCATCGAAGGCATGTCGGCCCTGGAGGACGACCAGCTGGCCGACCTCATCTGCAAGTGGACCGACACCCACTACAGCGACCTGACCGGCTCGGCATGGCGCTCGAAGACCTTCGACGCCACTGTTGGTCTGGCCTTAGACGAGTCGCGCCCCGGTGTGCGCACCATGCCTGTGGGCACCTTGGAAGAGGCCGACTCCTACGCCGTGGGCGCACTGGGCACCCTGGGCATCGACTACGAGACACCATCGGGCTTCACCTACAGCGACGCTCAGGTGGGTACCGTAAGCTACCGGCACGGCGGCTCGGACGCCAACGTGCTGGCCACGATCAGCGTCGATGTGAAGCAGATACCCGGCTTACAGGAAATCAGGCTCGTCAAGCAGCTGCCCGAGAACGCCGGCGGCGACCCCTACTACAAGTGCGGCGACCTGGTGAAGTACAAGAACCAGATCTACGTCTGCGTCTCCAAGCACGAGTACGGCCAGGAGGCACGCTTCATCACCCTGAACGACCAATCGACCCACAGCCGCGGCAAGTTCACCTACATGGGCGTGGGTATCGACAGCGTCTATAACGACGAGATGGCCAAGTCCGAGGTCATCGGCGACTGGCTGCAGAACGTGGTGTGCGACTACACCATGTGGAATAACGTGAGGGGCTTCATGACCGAGGCAGGTCAGGAGGCGAACATGAAGCAGGTGGTGCCCGAGAACAACGTCGTGCGCGCCACCCTCATCGATAACCTCTGCAAGGAGCAAAGCTACATACCCGACCTGCAGAAGGGCAACCCGCTGGCCGGATCGGGCCGCATCGAGGCAACAGGCTTCCCATGGAAAGAAGAATTTGACGAGGATGACGAAACTATAGAGTATGCTACACTGTCTCCGGTAGGCTTCCTGCTGGCCGACAAACTGAGGTACACGGGCATTGAGCACAAGTGGGTGCCCTACATCTACATGGCCAAGGGTGACGCCTTCTATCAGGTGTACTACTATGAGCACGAGCTGGAGTCGCAGGCCGGCGACCCGTCGCACTTCAAGTTCAAGGTGCTCAACAAGATTGCCATCGCCCCCAAGGACTCGCTCATCGGCAAGCCCACTTTCACAAATGCGGCAGGCCATTCGAACATCAAGGAGAACAACTACATGGTCTGCGTCATCGGCATGCACTGGACCCACGACCCCTTTAGGGATGAAGGTATGGGTACGACCTACAAGGCGGTATTCCACTTCTGTGCCGACTACCTGCGCCATCCCGAAGCAGACATTAGGAACCGCGCCCGCGAGATCCCAACCGACTGGTCGCACCGAAACATCACCAGCCGCAGCCTGACCTTCACCGACAAGGGAAGCAGGAACAAGAGCTATGAAGAGGTGTATCACCAGTGATTCGTCGATCGCTCGGCTTTGCCGCTTGGCTCGTCCAAGAACTTCGATAACTTCTAAATATTAGAATATATGAAAAAGACAATCCGATTCGCGCTGATGGCCGCCCTGACGGTCGGCCTCAGCTTCGCCGTCACTTCATGTAAGGATGACGACAACAACAGTGAGAACAACAACGGCGGCACCGAGCAGGCCGAGGGCACGATGAACGAGGCACAGCGCTTCTGGAACGTGGCCGGCCACCTGGTGAGCCCCTTCGACATGACCGACGACTACAAGGACAAGACCTTCGAGCCCACCATCGGCGAGCCGCTGGAGGGCAGCAGCACCATCCGCGTGGTGGCCGCCGACAACATGGACGTGGTGGCCTCGCTCTACAACGACATGACCGACGCCGGCATCAGCGCCAGCACCGCGTCGCACACGTTCGAGGACGGCTCCGTGGGCACGCTGACCTACACGAAGAGCACCGACGGCAAGTCGCTGGCCACCATCGACGTGAACATCAAGCAGATTCCGCACCTGCTGCAGATCGTGTTCAAGACCAGGGAGCAGTTGGGCATCAACGCCAACACCACGGGACAGCCCTACTACTCGTTCGGCGACGTCATCAGCCGGCCCAACGCCGACGGCAAGACGGAGTACTGGATGTGCGTACACATGACCTTCACGCCACAGAACAATGGCGACTCGTACTGGATAACGCTGAACGCACTGCCCCAGGCCAACATCGAGACCTACGTGGGCTCGAACGGCTTTACCTACAAGCTGCCCAAGGGGCTGAAGACCAGCGAGGAGTCGATGCAGAACCTGGCCGAGATGCTCTACGCCGCCATGGAACCCGAGGAGTGGGAGCAGAACGCCAAGAAGGACAACTGCCCGCTGGCCTTCGGCGACGTGAAGCGCGAGAACGTGAAGTACATCAACCGTTACTTCTGGGAGCGCGTGGTCAAGGGCTGGAACACGACCGGCGTCGATGAGAAGGTGTTCGGCACCAAGTGGGGCAACCTGGCCATCAAGATGCAGTCGCAGAACGGCGGCCTGCACCTGCTGCGCAAGGGTTACAGCTGGTGGTTCACGTCGAGCAACAACTGCTCGCTCTATGAATACACCTACAAGTCGGGCGAATACGACAAGAAGGCCAACGCCCATGACGTGTCGCACCGCGAGGTGAAGCAGGAGGTCATCAAGAGCAAGATGACCGTGAACTGCGAGAGCCAATACACCAACGAGGGCTGGGTGAACGAGCCCTTCTTCGGCGACTCGCAGCCCCGCTTCATCTTCCGCTTCGCCACCGGCAACCAGCTCTTCGGCTCTTCGCCCAACATCTACACCACCATGGCCGGCAAGAACGGCATCCAGGACGTGTACGTCTATACCAAGATGTACAACATACCCGTGGGCAGCCACCTCGACATGCAGGAACTGACCGAGGACGCCGTGAGCCCCCTTGCCGAGTACGAGGGCGACCCGCAGTACCAGCTCTACGACGTGTATAAGGACGAGAAGGGCAAGCTCTGGTTCGTGGTGTCCATGGCCGGCGACCCCCAGGAGAAGGCGCCTATCAGCGAGCTGGTAAGCTTCGACGACTGCTTCAGCTGGTCGTCCAGCCAGTCAACGGGCAACACCTACACCAACAGCGAACTGATGCCGAACCGCGACGCCGCCCTCCGCGCCTTCATGCTCATGTGGATTACGTGGCACAACACCATGCTGACGTCCGAACAGAATTTCAACAATAGTTCAGCGTCGACCGTCATCATGCTGAAACACCTGATAGAGTACGGCCACGTGAACTTGCGCCGCATTGCCCAGTGTTTGCTCGATGTGGAGGGTGCCCGCAGTGCCACCGAGGTGTGCACCATCGCCTACGGCCCGGGCACAGCCGACGGTCAGCCCCTGCTGCGCCTTGTGCAGGAGAGCCACAACGCGGAAAAAGATCTCATGTTCCACTTCTATGAGCACTATCCCAGCAAGCCCGACGAGACGAGCGAGGTCTACAAGAGCTTCTCCAACGTGAAGATTCTGCTCTCCGACCTGAACAACCAGTCGAAGATCAACACCTACGCCAAGGACTTCTGGGCCAAGCGTCCCGTCACGTCGTTCACAGGCGGTGACAATACGAGCACCCGCCCGCTGGTGACCAAGCCCGACAACCTGGCTACCGACCTGCGCAACTATCTCTACAACTACGACCTGTGGAACGAGTTTGGCTATCCTACCGACATGTGGAACGAGCCCGTGGTCGTCATGGCCTTCGACGCCGTGGTGGACCGTGGTCCGAACAACTACGAGACGACCACCCTCAACGGCCGCAAGCTGACGCTCGTCCATGCCTTACCCGTACCAGCCTCGGAGCTTGACGCCACCGAACAGGATGTGCTCTTGGACAAAAAGAGACTGGAATTGGTGAAGCTCTACTCAAGCCTGCCCAACGCCCTCTTCCTGGACGGCAACACCATCGAGTTGCCTACGTGGAAAAACGTGTGGGGTGAGAAACTGAAGAAGTGAAACAATTACATGGATAATTACATGATAATTATATGTTAAAGATAAAACACGAATTACCACAAATTATCCATTAATTATTATATGTTTATGAAAAAGTATTTCCGATATGCGCTGATGGCCGTCCTGACGGTCGGCCTCAGCCTCGCCGCCACTTCCTGTAAGGACGACGACAATGACAACGGGAGCGGGAACGGTGAGCCGACGGCCGAGGAATTAGCCGTGGAGCACGCCGAGACGTTCTGGAGCGTGGCCGCCAACCTGGTGAGCCCGTTCGACGTGACCACCGAGTATGAGAACAAGACGTTTGAGCCCACCATCGGCTCGCCGCTGGACGGCAACAGCACCATCCGCGTGGTGTAATCTGAACATGAAAAAAGGAGTTGCGATTTCTCGTAACTCCTTGATTTTCAGTCTTTTATGTGGCGCTTCAGGATGGGCTTGAACCAACGACCCCCTGATTAACAGTTAAAAAATGTAATATTTTGTGATATTGTGTTTAAACGGATGTGGCTGATTCACAGAAAGTTAGTAATTTTGCAGCACTTTATGATACTCCAAGAAACTGGGTAAATATGAGTATTAATAACCAAAATTTGTTCAGACGAAATGCCAGTATTCAAAGGGGTTTCAGAGGATTGAGAATTTCGAGATAACCAAAA
Source organism: uncultured Prevotella sp. (assembly GCA_947165435.1). Classification (GTDB taxonomy): domain Bacteria; phylum Bacteroidota; class Bacteroidia; order Bacteroidales; family Bacteroidaceae; genus Prevotella. The sequence goes on along the minus strand of CAMVAI010000023.1, from coordinate 7,117 downwards.
TTTGTTCAGATTTGATAAAAATGACTGAAATGACTGAAAGAAAGAAGAGGGAGAAGATACCCAACATGGAGTCGCTGACTATGGGAAATTGCACCGTTTCGCTAACCCTTGATACAAGGTATAGAGACGAGAAAGGGAAATATCATGCCTCTATTCGGTTTACTGTGAACGGCAGCAGGTACTTCTTCCATCTGGGTAACAAGTACACGGTAGAAGAGTTTGATGCCATTAACAAGGCTGACGGGCGTGGACGTGGTGGTAACCAGAGCCAGAACTTCATTGACAGGAACAGGCTGGTAGAACTATACAACCAGTATGTTGACCTTGTACGAGACATGTACAACAAAGGAACACTGAAATCAGTTGATAACATCCGTGCCGTGATAACAGGGCGTATCTCCACCTACGGCAGTTCTGACGAAAGCACTACTCCCTATGCTAATTCGTTCATTGGTCTGTGGAATGAAGTCATATCACAGAAGAAGGCAAGTACGGCAGAGACATATCGTAATGCACGTGACTGTTTTATCAAGAGTGGTGTCTATAATGCCAAGGACGGCTACAATGTGGACGTGGATATGGTTAAGACGTGGATTGCCTATATGAAGGATATGAGGTACACACAGACCACCATCGGTTTCTACCTCCGTGCTATCCGTGTGGTGTTCAAGGCTTGTATCAGTAATGGCTACATGCGTGAGAAGGACTATCCGTTCAGTGCTACAGACCCGATGAAAGTGAAGATTCCGTCTGGTTCTTCACGAAAGGCTGAGTTCCTGACGGTTGAGCAGATGACAGAACTGTATGAGTTTTATACGGATGGCATAATCCCTGAGACCTATAAGCATCCAGAGCAGATGAAGCAGAGTTTGGGTATGTTCCTCGCACAATATCTCTGCAATGGATGCAATCTCTATGATCTGGCTTTGCTCCGCTACGATGACTACTTCGACATTTCTGAGCATAAGGCACTTCGTTTCTTCCGTCATAAGACGAAAGACCATTCAGAGTCAGGTTCTGAGGTTATCATCCCCATCATTCCACCACTGAAAAGAATACTGGACGATTGGGCTACACCCGCCAATAAGGGTGAGTTGCTCTTCCCCTTCCTGCTTGGCGAAGGCATAGACCCCGACAGCAAGAAGGCAAGGGACAAGATACACCAGGAGAACCATAATGTGGCTGACCGGGTGAAGAAGATAGCCAAGATCATGGACTGGGAGATAGAACCATCTTCGACGTTTGCCCGTCATAGTTTTGCTACAAACATGAGCCGTGCCAAAGTACCAATGGACTACATCAGCTTTGCAATGGGGCATTCCGTAGGTAATACAGGACAGATTACCAAGCGGTATATCTCGCCTTACCCCATAGAGGAACAGATGCAGTACAATTCCTATTTGCTGGATCTCGAAGAACTGAAGTCCCTGCATCAAAAAGATTTCAGCAAGGAGGAATTAGTTAAAATGATAAAGGAGTCGATGACGAAAGAAGAGTTGTTCGCCCTGCTAATGGGAAAGTAAAATGCGTTTTATTTTGCTGCAAACGAGCAAAAAGTTTCATTTGCAGCAAAATAAAAGCATCTTTATATGTGTCTGATATCCTTTATGATGATATTTTTCTGAGTGAAATCATGTCACGATGTATCAAATCTGAAGGAATTTTCGTATCTTTGCACGCATATTAAGAGTATTCTTTATACCTCTATAAACGATGATGGGTTTTAATGCGAACAACTTGTTGGCGGATTTACATACTGTAAATAAACTCGCTACAAAGTATTTAAAGAACGGAAATCTTAGTTTTGAAGAGAAACTAAGACTGATGTACTTTTTCAAAGACTATGGCGACATAGGCTCAATATTTACACAAGAAGAAGTAAGTCTGTCCGATTTATACGATTTATCAATTACCCCAGAAGTAGCAAAAGGGATATATGAGGAAACTCAGATGTTCTTAAATCTGTATAAAAACAACAGAAAATGTCTTGACGAATTTGAAGTAAAGTCAGATTGTGATAATTATCTTGCTCCTTTGATTCTAAAATGGGAAAAGAGTGATGAGCATTCTCAAAAGGTGTATCACGACTATCTTACTCTTGATCATAGGCTGGATAATATGGACGAGAGGGATCCTGATTATGAAGAACTCAAGAAAGAATGTTATGAGTTGTACGACAAGCAAAAAGAAGCAAGCATGATTGCACGGAATGCCAGAATGGATCTTGAAAGAGCACGGCGTAAGTTATACGGTCTTGATAATTTCAATCTCAAATGGCTCTTCCTTTTAGAAAGACAGATTTATGAAGCTATCATGGTCATCTTCCCTAATATTGAAGAGATAAAAATGGAGGAAGGTGTATGATGGTAGTTAACTCAACAACTAAGCCAATAGTATATGTTAGTACTTTGTGGTGCTATCATCTTTACCAATGCTGTCAATATTTTTTTGAAGATGTTGATGAAATAGAGTTTGCAAATCTACTTAATCTAAGGTGTGCTGAGAATTCAATATTTATGCGCAGTAAGGAAAAATACCGATTCTGCTACTTTTTACATGTATTGGCAGAAGAAAAACGATTTACAAAGAGTATCAGGGACTTTTGGTTAACAGAAATTTTGAAAGCTACCAGTATAAAACAAAATTATTATAAGTCTCATTATAGCGACCCCATAAGAAATGATTTCGCAGACTTGAGGGACAACAAAATCATCGTTTCAGAACTCGCAGAGGCTATCTCTAAAGCTCGCGGTAAGACCTCCAACCACACATAAACCACAAATTTACCACATTTTCCTTCAATTTGAATTTGAGCATAAACGCAAATGGTTGACAATAAGCTATTTGCGTTTTTGCTTTTATTATAAAACTAACTTTTTATTCACATAGACCCTTCAATATTATAGGGTATCTTTGCACCGCATAAAGTTCAAGCTATATGTGCAGTGATAGTTATTGTCTTTGGAATCTGCCTTGACGAGTATTAATTTAAATGTTTTATATTATGAATAAAATAATGTCATTAGAACAACTGCTCCATAAACCTGTCTGTTATATGTCTGGCGAGGAGCTTGCCTACCTTATTAATAATATAGGGATTCTGGCACAGAAAAACATAGCTGAGGATAAAGTCCCTACAACAGAAAGAAAGCTGGCCTATGGTATCAAAGGGATTGCTGACACCTTCGGTTGTAGCATACCTACTGCCAACCGTATCAAAAAGAGTGGACTTATCAATAAGGCCATATCCCAAGTTGGACGTAAGATCGTTCTTGATGTGGGGCTGGCTCTTCAACTAGCTGGTAATATTAATAAGGAGGGATAATATGGAAGGTTATATCCTCGAACACAAGAAGATTAGATAAAGACCAGCAGAACTATATGGGGTACGGTTTCAAGTTGCGGTATGGCTTCCTACCGGAAGTGTGTCTTAAGCAGTATAAAACATTATTAAATCAAAACCTACTCATAGTTTAAGTTATTATACAATGAACGAGAATGTTTTCACGCGACAGGACAACAAGGTTGCAGCTGTCGCCGACTCCCAGAAGAAGGAGTCAACGAGTAAAGAGCAGAAGGCTCTAAGTGAAAAGGACACTAAAGTTATTCGCCAGTTTCTGTCGAGTATCGGCCCGTATGAGGCTGATGCCCTCAGACTTGCAATAGCCTTAGCGGATGGGAAGGTTACTATAACGACCTTCTCAAGTGATGATCAGCTTGCCCTCAACCGCTACTTGAATAGTGGTTTGAAAAAGGAGCAGAACAGCGCACAACAGATTCAGGCACATCGAATCCATCGTGCCTCCAATCTGTCGAAGCGAGCTGTCGATTTCTGTTGCAAGCTACAACTTCTTACAGTCTATGAAGCACTGATGGACTTGGCTGTGAATGCTTCCTATGTAGAACAGGCTCGCGTGGGTCTGGACAAGATTTCAGTTGGTAGGACTACCCCTCAGACAAGTAGTTATGGTTCTAATTCAAGTCCTCTTAAATAACATTAGAGCTATAGGCTATGAAGAAGCAGAACAATGAACGTTATCAGTTCCGAACACTGACAGGTTATGACCATCTGGTCGTAACCCTGTCAGGTCGGGCTGGAAAATGGCTCGCAGGAACAACGAAAACAAACGATGGATATATCGTTTGCCATCGTACTCTGATGCACGACCTACTTTCGCGGATGCAATTGATGCCCGTGACAAGTACAGGATTCCGTAGGCCACTGTCACTTAATGCTGGACAAGCCCAGTACTCAGAATTACAACTCCAAGCAGAATGGAGCATTGGCCGTAAGGTCATCCGTCGGTTGATGGCCGAGATGGAGAGCGTTGGTCTTATTAATGTGCAAAAGTCAACTGTTGCATCTACTGTCACATTTCCTTTTGTAAGGAATTGGACTATAAATGGCATGGTAATCGACAATCCCTATCATCGTAATTATCTTATGCACGTAACCACAGAAGAAGGAGGGAACTGCCTATGATACTAACGACCAATATTACTGTATCCTACAAGACTTGTCAGGACTATCGCCCGAACCTACCCATGTACGTCACAACAAAATGCCGAACGCCTCCGGGCAGCATCAGAACGTTTTTTGCAGAGCGAGATATGCCAGGGTAGCACCGTTCCCAAAGGTCGTTGTCCACCAGGCGTTCTCGCCCCGCCTCCCAAAAGGTCGCAGGGAGGCCTGGTGCTCCTTGACTCGCACCTTTCTATATATATAATAATGTGTAAATTCTAAAAAGTTTTTTATGGACAATAATAAGAACAAAAACCGTCCTGTACGGACCAAAGCCCCACAGGACAAGTGCAGCGAGCAAATCCACTGCAAGGTGACGTCGAGAGAGCGTCTTGAAATCGTGATGACCGCCAAGAAGTGCGGCATGACTCTAAGCAGCTACCTTCGTGCCCGCGCCTTAGGCTATGAGCCGGTAGCCCGGTTCACTGCCGAGGACAAGCTGCTCATCACCCAGTTGGCGCAAGTCCGCTCCGACAACGCAAACCTCATCAACGCCATCAGCGGACTCTCCGGTGAAGAGAAACGAAAACTCTTCCATAACCGCCAAATGATGGAGAAATGGTACAACGAGGTGCGCCCCATCGCTGAGGCCATGACCCATTTCATCCGCGAGGTGAGGGACAGGAAAGCCCTCCGTCCGCGCACAACGAACGACGACGGAAAGGAGGCTGCACAATGATAGGTAAGGCCAAAGCCATATCGCATGGCATCAACAATCTCCGCTACATCATGGGCGAGTCGAAGAACAAGAAACATCCCGAGAAAATCGACTTCATCTGCTGTCAGCACCTGCCTCCAGGTCTTGACGCTATGGGAGTTTGTGAGTCTATGCAGGCTACTACAGCCGGCATGGGCAGGCTGAAGAATACGCTCATCCAGATAGAGCTGTCGCCGCCCAAGGAATATACCAACGACTTCCGCCCGCAGGACTGGCAACAGCTTTGGTACGACTTCATCCGAGAGTTCGACCGACAGACCATCCGCGACAAGAACGGCAAGGTGACCTCTCGGCAAACCTGTCTTGCCGGTAGCAAGGCAGTCGTCTATAAGCACGACGAGTCCAAGGGCGGCATACCCCATCTGCATGCCGGTGTCTGTCGGGTGGACGAGGATGGCCATGTCAATAACGACCACGATATTCACCTCCGTGCGCAGCGTGCCGCCGAGGCTGTGGCCCGTCGGCGGGGCTGGACTACGGCGATGGACGTCCGCACGGGGAACGTACAGCGCATAGCCTCCATCTGCCAAGCTGTCCTTATGTCGATGCCGACCTGGTCGTGGAGCGAATATGTCGCTCGCATCGAGAGTCCGTCCAACGGTCAGCTTAGGGTGAAGGCGCGAACCGACAGCCTGGGCCGCGTCAGAGGCTATTCCGTCATCGACGGCGACGCCAAATACAAAGCTTCAGAACTGGGGCGCAGTCTTACCTGCTCCCGGCTCTATGCCACATGGCAGAAGCTCCACAGACCGGAGCCGACGCGGCAGCCCCACAATCCCGTGGCTGTCACCCCCGTGGCTCCCAAACCTGTGTCAACCAAACCCGAGACAGTCTATCCCGTGGCTCCCAAACCCGTGACAGCCAACCCAGTGCCTGCCAACCCTGCTCCCTTGAAGCCTATGCCTCGCCCTATGCCAGCACCCGATTACACCGTGTGGTCGCCGGACCACCGTGAGGTAGAAGTGGCCGTGCAGGGTTCTACTCATCGCCTCTTCATCCCCAAGGACGTGTGTCAGCTGTTCGACGACGAGTTCGACTACCGCGAAGTCGTCAACTTCCAGCCACTCACGAATCTGGCCTGTGCCTATTTCGCAGCATTGCTTTGTCCCGACGTTCCCGTAGCCAGCGGTGGCGGCGGCTCTTCAACCGACAGCGACTGGGGTCGCGACAAAGACGAGACCGACCTTCAGTTCGCCCGACGCTGTGCCCGCATGGCCCGGCTCAAGCTGGGCATTGTCAAAAAACCACGAAGATTTCACCGATAACTCCGAATCATGAATAACCATCAAATGACTACCGACGAACTGCGGGGCATGCTCGACGAGTATACTCCCGAACAGCAGATGGAGATCGACGCAAAGGCCGTCATCGAGGGTGCTAAGGCGATTGCCGGTGCATTATCCCAAATCAGTGCATGCCAGGACCGCTTGCCACCATTGATTGCCACCTTGCAGCAGGCCACTCGTCTCCATATCTCCGAAGACACGATATCTGCCATCGAGAAGGCCGGACATGACGCAGGGGAACGGGCCGCCGCCGCATTCAAGCAGTCCGTACATGCCGCGATAGCTGAAGCACGCCGGAGCGTCAGCCAGGTGTCGCTCCCTGCCTGCATTGCCTTTGTCTTGCTGTTCCTTTTGTTATCCTTGGCCGCTTTTTCCGGTATTGTTGTCTATATCAACCTGACGGTGTGGCACAATCCTGCAGTTTGGCGGGCTTTGTGGATTGCCGCCGTGTTCTTCGCCTTTTCTGTTGCCATGCTCGCGCTTTTGCGCCACATGGAGTGGATATGACACTGCCCATGCTGCTGCGACACTATCAGAAAGAGGGTGTGTCAAAATGAAGTGAACCCCAGAAGTTAGACAGAATACTTCTGG
>CAMVAI010000022.1 GCA_947165435.1 uncultured Prevotella sp. | reverse complement strand
AATCATTTTATACGAAATCTTATCTATTTACCCCTATGAAATATCTACTGAGCCGGGGTCTGCGCACATTCTTTTTGTGTCCGTACCTTTCTGCCTTGACGATGAAGAATAACTAACTTTTTTTAATTTACAAACTTAAAACAAAAGGTATGAAAAGAAAACTACAATTTTTGAAAACGCTCCTCGTGGCAGTGGGAATGTGCGCGGGAGCAAGTGATGCGTGGGGAGTAGAAGTTACTGAAACCTACGACTTCAAGACGTTCTGTCAAACAAATGGTGCACCAACGTTGACTATGGGTTCTACGGTAGCTGCAACACAAAGTGGAACCAGTACGAATACTGGTGGTGATTTGTATCTAATTGAAAATCCTACGTCTAATGAACAAACCCTGCAGTTGAATAATCGTTTCGCAATTGATTATGGCCCATCGTCCGCAGTACAAATCCGTTTTATGTGGCGTAAAGATGATTCTTCTGACGCTAAAAGAGGCCTTGCAGGAAACTGGGGTGGTAATAATCAAACAGCTAATGGTGCTTGCCACCTTTCAATTCTTGATTTAAAAGTTGGTGATAAGGTTAAGATTACTTACGCGTTTAGCAATGCGGCAGCAAAACCGACAACATGTGCAGCCAACTTTTTGACAGGTATAGCAGCAGATGTCGCGTTAGTATCAGGAACTGAATACACAGTTGCATCTGCCGGAAATTTAGATCTGTATTTCCCAAATAACAATTTTGGCATCAACAGCATAGTTATTAAGACTACTGGAACAGAAGAATTTGACACTAATCCTGTCGTTGCCGTGACTGGTGCCAACAATGGCGACCGTACCATTACCATCACTAGTCCTAAGACAAATGCTGAAAACAACTCCGTGACATACTATACAAAAGATGGTTCTACGCCTACAAGTTCAAGTACATTGTATAGTGGAGCCTTTACAGTTACATCGTCTGATATTGTAGAGGGGAAAGTTACCATCAAAGCTATTGCGTATAAAGAAGGTGATACCAGCGTTGCCTCGGAGGTAACTACTTTGGTACTGAACGATGTGGGTACAACGCTGACGCTGAATGCACCTACTATTGCTTTGTCTTCTTTTACTCTGAACAGTTTTTATAACCCTACTTATACTTTCACTTCTAATCAAAGCAATATAACTGGTGCTCCTACAGCAACGGTTAAATATTCATTTGCCGGTGGTGATGCTGTAGAGGCTGGAACATATACTGTAACAAGTCCAGGAAGATTGACTGTTACTGTAAGTGCCGATGGATATAACTCTAATTCTGCTTACGTTGATGTCGCAAATGTTAATTTCACAAAGACTTACTCTTTCGATGCTATTGACGATGTAACTATTGATACCTCTACAGGAACTTGGACGAATGCAACAAATGTAAACAGCGCACAATGGACGTTTGCTGATCTTGGATCTGCTACATATACCCTTCGGGCAGATATTACGCTGAACACATTCATGTATGCAAGAAAGACTACTGGAGCCGTTAAGAATGGTTTCTATACTCGCACAGGTGCTGGTTCAATTGGCTATACGATTGCAAGTGATGAATATATTTTGTTTACGATGCTTGATGAAACGTTTACTGTTGCTGATGGCTCAAAAACCTCGCAAGCATTTGCTCAGCATTCTAATGTTCGTGCAATCAATATTTATACCCCGCTTCCTGCAACGACAGTTGCTCTTTCCGATGGTGATGCTAAGCACCTGACCTTCCACAATGCAACTTCTGGTACAAATGCTTGGGAGAACTGGCAGATTGCTCTGTACGGGAATGGTGGCAAAGCGGCTCATGTACGTGCAGACTGGTGGGATGACGTAGCAGGTAATAATCTTGGCTTTACTTATGGCTATACATATTCTACAGATGGTGGCGTAACGGCAGATAATACAAATTGGGGTACAAACTTCATGACTGATATGGCTAATGCTGACATCGATTTGACTTTGTCGTACACAGGTGGTACATTCTACGTAATTGGCACGATGACTAAAGGCGCAGACGTATATTATGTCAATTTCTCAAAGGCTGGTCTGAGTGGAACAGTATATTATGATCTCGTCAGCAATAATGCAACACTCACGGATATCAATACTGCCACAACTTCTGTGCTGACTACTCCCGCTCACCCGACCAATGTCGCTGTTGCTGTTGGCACCAACGGCTATGCCACATACGCCAACAACGTATATCCGCTCGACCTGACCAGTGCTACGGCTTACAAGGCTGCTATTGTTGGTGACGTGGTGAAGTTCACGTTATTCGAGCAGGCAGTACCCGCAGGCACCGGAATGCTGGTTGCTGGTAGCGGCACTGTAAATCTGCCTATTGCTGATGCAAGCACTACAGTAACGGGCAATGCTTTCCTCGTGAATGCTTCCGGCAACAACTTCGCAGCAGAGGCTAACACCACTTACTATGCTATGATAAAGGATAGCGACCCGTTGACTTTTGGTACCTTTGCTCCCGCCACATTGGCATTCCCTGCTAACAAGGCATACCTGAAGGTTGTGTCTGGCGGTGCTCCCTCTCTGACAGCCATCTTCGACGACGGCAACACCACTGGCATCAACGCGGTGAAGAACGCACAGTTCACGGAGAATGGCGAATACTACAACCTCGCCGGTCAGCGCGTGGCTCAGCCCACGAAGGGACTGTACATCGTGAACGGTCGCAAGGTCGTGGTGAAGTAAAATGCAGCCCCCACCCCTAACCCCTCCCCACGGAGGGGAGGGGAACGGCTGCGCACAGAGAAAAACGAATCTTATTCCTTTCAAATATTTAACGCAAGACAAGATGAAAAAAACATATATCGCTCCCGTCATGGAGGAGCACAAGATGGTAGTGAACCAGATACTCAGTACCATTTCAGCAAACTTGAACAGCACTTATGAGATCACCAATTCCAACGAGATCGGTGCCCGCGAGCTGATAGAGTTCGAATGGTAATGCGCTCGCTATAGTCCCTCATCACCGAGGGGCTACAGCCAGCCAGACATAAGCGGGCTGCACGGCCTTCTCCGCGACGGACACGGGTGGTGCGGCCTTTTCAATTCAAAAAAAATATAATTTGTTTAGCTGCCGTAGCCGTTGCGGCTGCAAAGGGCCGCAGGGTCGGAGGCAGCGTTAGTTAGTTTAAGAAAGGTGGCGACGCGTCCGTGAGGGATGTGTCGCCACCGCTGTTTCTGTCGCCCTAAGGTTAGAAGTCTGACTCCTTGATGCCGCGAGCCCACCAGGCGGCAAACACTATAAATAGACTACAAGCTATGTCGAATGTCATTAAGTTTTGGAAATTTCAGAAAAATTTTAAAAAAAACAGCGATAGAAGGTCTGGGCGATGTCGGCATAACAATACCTCTTGGTGTGACGGGTGACGATCATATCAGTATGGAAACTTTTCTGACGGCGCAACTGACAGGCTTGCTCCCAAGTCGTTGCAAAAGAGCGGTTGTAGATGGTGGCTAAAAGAGCCACCTGTTCTTGTGATGGCAATGACTGGAACTGTGGATGACGCAGGAACTGCAGACGTATGAAAATCGCCAGATAACGGCATTGCCCCTCCATCGTGCCAAGTCGGCGGATGCGGGAGCGACGTGCCTCTACCCCATCCTGAAGATTGAACACAAACCCGTATTCCTTGGCGAGTGCCGACTGGTTCCAGGCCGCTTCCACCTCCTCAGCGAATGAGGGTTTCATCTGAAAGCGACCAATGGAGAAGTTGGCGCCTGATGTGCCTTGCAGCACATAGAGGCCGTTGACCGCAGCCGTCTCTATCTCATCCTGCCATCTGGAATAACGGATGAGTTCTGGAAAGACAACCGCCTCAGCCAGACGGGCATCCACGCCAAACGCCTCAAAAAGCGGTTTCCATGCCGCATGCTGCTCATGGACATACTGCACCGCTGATGTCCAGTCGTCGCCAAACACCTTGGGGTAGTTAACTGAAAATGCTGTGCCACTGCCTGTTAAGAGCAGTAAGCACAGCATTAAGCGTTGTCTCACGTTTGCCATTTCAAAGCTTATAGGTGCACTTCACGATCTTGTTGTCGTCAATCATCACCCACTCTAAACGGTCAGTCTTATTCTCAAATGCAATCGGTGTGCAGGAAGTCATGCCGTTGATGATGAGCTCACCCGTCTGACTGTACTCCACCTGTCGCTTACCACTGCGGCTCTTATAGACACCATAGGGTGGCTTAGTGGTATTCTGCTTCAGACGCTGATCCACCTTTTTATTGATGTTCTCAAGCTCTGACTCGCTGATGGTGCGGAAGTTGTTACACTCCAACACGCCGTATTCTACTTCATCACCTTTCTCACGCACAGCCAAGAACGGCCACTCGCAGGAGACTTTGCTGACGTTCTGGAAACTGCGGCACTCCCATGTTGCAAAGCGCCAGCCACTGGGCAGCTCATAAATGGTCTCCGGACAGAAGCCTCTCAGTGGTATGATATCCGGCAACTCCTTATAAGCATCATCGAGCAAACAACCCGTCATGATAACAGCGTTCAGGTCTGTACGGCCAACAGCACACTGAGGCAGTTCGCCCAGATCAACCAGACGCTGTGACAGTCTGTTGAACTCTTCCGCATATTGCTTCACACTCGCAATCTGTCGCTGCAGGGAGGCCCGATACTCCTTAGCTGCTTCCAAACGGTAGTTATAGAGCAACTGGTCTGCATCCGCATAAAGGGCATCAATCTTATTGGGATCTTCCTCAATACAGATCTGACCGTAGATCTTCTGCAACTTGCCCTCATACTTCTTGCCGATGGCACTATAGTCGTGCAGGGCTTCCTCCTTCATCTGTTGCTGATAGTTGTTGGTCAGTCGGCCCACCTGAGCCTCATAACCGCTGAAAGCCTTGGTCATGTCCTGCGTCTGCTTGGTGAAGTTACGGGCATTCATCGCCATCTTCTGCATCTGCTGGATGAACTCAGGATGAGCTTTGATATAAGCCTCCTGCTCCTGCTCGCTCATCTTCTCGAACTTCTCCAGATCCATCGTGTTGACATCGCCTCCCAGAACCTTCGCCATCACCTTGTCCTTGATGGGCTTCTTCTTCGATTCTGGGGCATTCTCATCGTTGAGGATTGCCAACTCTGCCTTGGTCAGACCAAACTGATTCTGGATCTTACCTTCCCATTTCTGGCGCAAGGTTTCCATCTCGGCATCAGAGCAACCCGACTGTTCGCGTTGTAACTGATCGGCACGTACTACGACGGCAGCGATCTTCTGGGCGTAGGCATCACGTTCCTCCATCGTGCTTTTTGCCATCTTCTCGGCAGAAGGTAATGGGGGCAACTCATTCATCAGCGCCTCAGCCGTAGTGGCTGTGCTGGGGGTCAGAACGCCATCCCAGGTAACGGTTGAAGTCCTGCGCTTGGGAATAATATCACTGCCCTGGGCGATAGAAATGTCCTGGGCATTCGTTTCTGTCGTACTGAGCAGCATCATGGCTGCTACCATCATCAGAATCTTTTTCATACGCTTATCTCTTGATGAATTCTACACGACGGTTCTGGGCACGACCTGCCTCTGTCTTGTTGTCGGCAACGGGTTCGTGAGCGCCCTTACCTACAGCCTTCAGGTTGAAGCCATCAACACCTAAGCCTTCGAGGGCCTTGACGATGGCTTCTGCACGCTGTTGAGACAAGGGATCGTTGATCTTGTCAGAGCCCTGATTATCGGTATGGCCCTGAACTTCGAAGCGAGCCGTCGGGTTCTTCTTCATATAGTCAGCCACCTTCATGATCTCAATCATCGACTCCTGTTTCAGGGTAGCCTTACCTGTATCAAACAGGATGTTGTTGGTGACAAACTTACCCGTCTCCTGAATGGCTTTCTCGACGGCAGAGAGGTCGGTGGTCTGACGCTGATAGAGATCTACAGCACCCTTGGCGAGAATCACATGACCTATGCCACGATATGGGTATCCATCTTGTACAAGGAATTCGAAACGACTGGGAGCAGCCACATTAGGCAGATTGATGACACGATTTCCATTGATATAATATTTCAAAGCACGCTTGTTGAACGAGATAGCGAAATGGTTCCACTGTCCGAACTTTACAAATTTCTCCAAAAGATCCCAACGCAAATCGCCAGTTGCATGATCTGAAGAACCGCCACCCTTCTTGAATGAATAGTTTCCGTAAACATCTGGCGCACCAGGGCGGAACATTTTATAAATATTGCCAAGCTCGTCGTCATCATTATAGAAAAGGATATTACACGACATCTGGTCTATATCACCAGGTTTGCACAAGAACTCATCCCACTCGAGGGTGAAGACATCAGGCAGATAAGACTTCATATTCTCCATCAGAGGAGAGAATGTAGAACTTGGAGCATTGCTGTGAGCATACTTCTTGCCGTTGACAGACGCAACCTCCAGACTACCATCGCTGATGTCCCATTTTGAGGGAAACTCACCCATCTGCTCGTTGGCGAAATTGTCTTCAAAGAGGATCACGCTACCACGCACGAAGTCGCTCTTCTGGTTCTGAGCTACGGGTGAATTATCACCATCCCCGGCCGCATCGAGATCAGCCTCACCAACTTCGGCATCCTTCGACTTCTTACCTTTCTTAGAAGATTTTCCGTCAAGCACTTCATCCATTCCCTCACTGACGGTCTGATCGACTTTTTGCTCCACTTTTTCCTCTACGGTTTGTAACGCTTTGTCCTTCAGTCTGTTCAGAAATCCCTGAGCACAGACATCAGCACCCATAAAAGCAAATAATGCTAAAGCAATGATTAATCTTTTCTTGGTCATAGTTGTAATATTAATAATAATGTTTGCCAAAGATAAACATTTTGCGGCATCCTACCAATATCAAAGTTTAACAAATTGCGACAAAAAGGGCAAATAACCACCCAAATGGGTGGTAGGAATTACTCCCCAATACTGCAAAAGTAATTTTCTCCTTGATGCCGCGAGCCCACCAGGCGGCAAACACAATAAATACACAGACAACCCCGCCTATAAAGGCGTTGCTGCCAAGCAGGTCTTTCAGAAACTCAATTACAATCTCCATCTGTTCTTTGTTATGTATATGCGCTGCAAATATACAAAAAAATCTGTAATGGGCAAGCGAAGTCATATATTTTTTTATTCATCAAATGATAATGTAAATCTTGGAAAAATGTAGTTTTGGAACTATCCCATCTACATGGTGGCCTTCTTTGAGCAAATGCAAGCAGAGGAGGGTGTGTTTAAGTTTGACTTGACAGGACTCGGCAGCAAAACCGCGCATGGTGAATAGCTGCCGACTGAAGCCGTTGGCTGTCAGCGTGTTGCGGAAAAGGCATTACGCCCGCCCTGCGTGTTTGCTTGCAGGAATGGAAAAGTCGCCGTACCTTTGCAACCGCAAACAAGACAAAACAACAGCGCTGAAGAACACACGTCGAGGATGCAAAGAGTGAAACAAACCATGTTAAACAATTAAAAGAAAAAGAAAGGAACAAGCATTATGGCAAAGTATCGTCTGTACAAGAACAACAATCGCAAGTCGGCCGGCTACGGCAAGTATTACGCTAAGAAGGCCGCCGAGGGCGTGGTGAGCAAGGAGGAGCTGATTCAGCACATGGCGGGTCACAACTCCAGCTTCACCGAGGGCACCATCACCGGTGTGCTGACCGACCTGGTACGCTGTGTCCGCGAGCTGGCCTACGAGGGCAAGGCGGTGAAGATTGACAACCTGGGCATCTTCCGCGTGTCGATGAAGTCGAAGGGAGTGGATGACCCGAAGAAGTTCTCCGCCAGCAGCGACATCTCGTCGAAGTGGCAGGTGCGCCCCACCGGCGAGGTGGTCCAGAAGAGCATCGGCGTGACACGTGCCGCAGGCACGGCACTCTACTGGGAGGAGGACAACGACTATAAGTCGCCCCGCAACGAGGAGGACCCCCAGCCCTAACCCCTAAAAACATGAACAGCCATGAAGAGAAACAGCTGGATTGAGATTGCGGTGAAGGTGATAGTAGCCGCACTCACGGCCTTCCTGACGGCCATCACCACCACGAGTTGCATGGGCTACGGACCCATCGGACTCTGAACGCGCTGGCACACGAATTATCCCCGAGGAGGTGCTGCACTGCAATGGGCGGTGCGGCACCTCTCACCTTTTTCTTTTGACCACGGATTAAACGGATTACACGGATTTCTTTCCTAAAAAAATGGGCTAAACCTTTGGCTGTTCCTGCAAATGTTTGTATCTTTGCAGGCGGAAGGTTTGACACAGTAACCAAGGATAATATCATGAAAACAATGACCACAAAGAATTACACGATTGTCGGGCTGCGCCACCACGACTGGCGGGGCGACGACATGGTCGCACGGATGGAACAGGCCGTGGGCAAGCGCGTGGTGCTGATGCACGACGAGACGAACGAGTGGAACCAGGACGCCACGGCAGCGTATATTGACACCGAGATGGTGGGCTACGTGGCCAACGACGAGTGCCGGCAGTGCAGTGCCTATTGCGACGGTGCGGCCATGCGCCTGCTGGAGGGCCGCGTGACGGCTGCGGACGTGGAGAACCGGCGGTTGACGGTTGCCGTGGCCGTGACCGGCGACGAGCCGGAAGCCCAGGACGAGGTGGCGATCTACGAACAGTGGCAGCAGCGATACACCAACGTGCCGCTGATGGCTTATACGGCCAGCGAGCGGAGGCTGCTGCTGTTGCGCCGCGACCTGCTGATGCTGCTGGGCGAGCGGCAGGGGGAACAGGAGGCAGACGGCACACGGGCGGCGGTGGCAAGCGACGAATTGGTGCGCGACCTGACGGTGTATGAGCAGCTGATGGCTTGCGACGTGAGCCGGGAGGCCACCGACGACCGCCGGCAGATTATCACGATGCTGCTGGAGAGCGGCGACGAGGCCCTGCGGCAGTGGGGGCACAGGCTGGATGTCGCCGTCACCACGCTGGGGTCGCCGGAAGCCCGCGGGCAGTTGGCCGAATACCTGTTTACGCAGCTGACGGCCACCCCGGAGTTTGAACAGATGGCATCGCGCCATGCGCAGACCGACCTGCGCGTGCTGGAAGACCAGCTGAGGCTGTTTCCGCACCGGTTGTATGACGAGTACAGGCTGTCGAAGACTGACTTCGCATCGAAGATATACTACTGTCGTATTCCGGAAAGGCCACTGCGCTTCTTCCTGTCGGGAGTGCTGCTGATGGACTATCTTGGAAAGGAGCAGTCGGACGAGGACCGCATGCAGCAGCAGGCCGCCGAGCAGGTGCAGCGCTATGTAGGCCAGATTAGCCAGTATGCCACGGCGACTTGGCAGGCAGACATCGACAGGCTGTGGCAGCAGTTGACGGGACTCTATGCCGCACGGTTCTGCCAGACGCACGGTGCCAGGAACACCACCTTCAACCGCCGCTTCGCGTGCCAGATAGTGGGGTCGCTGCTGGCCATGGGTGTCTATCGGCAGGATGTGGCACAGACGGAATACACGCGCATGCTGGAGGGTAGCAGCAGGTCGAGCCTGCGCAAGGACATCAACCAAGGAGTGGCTGACGAACAGGTGCGGAAGATGCTCCGCACGATGTTCGGCAGCCACTCCGAATAGGTTGGGGTGAGGGCTGAGCCGGTTATCAGACGAACTTGATGGTGCCCTGTACCACATCTTGCGGCATGGGGGCTTCCGTCTTCTGCAGCTCCTCGCCGGTGGCCTGGGCATAGATGCTGTCGAGTATCTCCTTGGTGCGCTTGTAGGTGGGCGTCTGCTCTACGGCGGAGATGACATCGTCGTTGTCGAGGTCTTCCGGACGGAAGAGGTAGATATGGGGGCGGCGCTTGTAACGCTTCGACTGCCCGGAGTCGCCATAGTAGCGGTTGCGGCGGTCCTGGCGCTGGGCCTCCTTCTCCTGTTCGGCGGCGATGCGCGTAGCCTCTTCCTGGGTGTTCATGCGCTGGCGGTGCTGCGACATGCCATCGACACGGTCGATGCCGAAGCCGGTGGCAAGGATGGTCACCTTCACCTTCTTGCCCAGCTCGGGGTCGGTGGCCAGTCCCCACTTGATTTCGAAGTCGTTGCCGAACTTGCTCATGAAGTCGTTGACATCGTTCATCTCTTCCATCATCAGCGAACCGGAGCCGTCTTTGTTGCCGGCGAAGTTGATGCTGAGCAGTATCTTCTTCGAGTTGAACACGTCGTTTTCGTTGAGCAGCGGCGAGTTCAGGGCGTCGTCGATGGCTTTCTTCACACGGCCCTCGCCCTCGCCGTAGCCGGTGGACATGATGGCCACGCCACCGTCCTTGAGCACCGTCTTCACGTCGTTGAAGTCGAGGTTGATGATGCCGTGGACGGTGATGATCTCGGCAATCGACTTGGCGGCTACCGACAGCGTGTCGTCGGCCTTGCCGAAGGCATCGAGCACGGTCAGCTCGGGGTAGATTTCGCGAAGCCGCTCGTTGTTGATGACCAGCAGGGCATCGACATGCTTCGACATCTCCTCGACACCGTCTAAGGCTTGGTCAATCTTGCGGTCGCCCTCGAAGCGGAAGGGAATGGTGACGATGCCGACGGTGAGGATGCCCATCTCCTTCGACACACGGGCCACGACGGGGGCGGCACCGGTGCCGGTGCCACCGCCCATGCCGGCGGTGATGAAGGCCATGCGCGTGCCGTCGTTCAGCACGTTCTTGATGTCTTCCAGACTCTCCTCGGCGGCGGCGCGGGCCTTTTCCGGGCGGTTGCCGGCTCCGAGGCCCTCCTTGCCTAACTGCAGGTGGACGGGAACGGGGGAGTCGTTCAGTGCCTGGTTGTCGGTGTTGCACAGCACGAAGCTCACGTCGTGGATGCCTTCGCGGTACATGTGGTTGACGGCATTGCCGCCACCGCCTCCGACACCGATCACCTTGATGATGCTATTCTCTTTCTCGGGCTCGCCAAAGTCGAGCAATGTATTGTTGTCTGCCATATTGTTTTCGTTTTTTTCGTTGTCTTTGTCCTTATTCCTCTTCTTTAACAATCTCGCTGGCGGCTCGCTTCAGCCAGCGGCCTAACTTGCGCAGCGGACTGTTCTCCTGACGGATGCGCTCCTGCTCGCGGGCTTCTTCTTCGGCCTTCTCGCGGGCGATGCGCTCCTCTTCTTCCTTCTTCTTCTGGGCTTCCTCTTCGGCGCGACGCTTCTCAGCAGCGGTGCGCACCACGCCTTCAGGGGTATCGACAGCCGAACGGGCGCGGCGGTCGATGGCCGGTTCGCCGTTCTGCTTCTGCTGCTGGCTGAAGAGGTCGTTGGGATCGACGGCCTCGCCGGCGCAGTTGATGTTGCCCTTGGCCAAGAGACCGAGCAGGGTGTTCAGCTTGCCGTCGTGGGCGTTGATGTCGGCAATGTTCGACGTGATGGTCTGGGTGACGAACTTGGCGATGCGTATCTTCTCGATGTGCGTGTAGTTCTGGAAGGCTGTCTCGATGTCCTTCATGTTCGAGCCGCCACCGGTGAGGATGATGCCTCCAAGGAGCTTGTCGCAGTATTCGTCGGGCACCTGGCACCATACGTTGGCGATGATTTCCTCCAGACGGCCTTCGACAATCTCGATGAACTTACGGGTCTCCACCTGCCGCTCGGCGTCGATGGAGTATTTCATGTTGTTGTCTATCTCGTTGTTCTCGGTGTAGGCCGAGGCGTATTTGAGCTTCATCTTCTCGGCATCGCTCTCTTCCATCTGTAGCGTGGCGATATCCTTGGTGATATTGTTTGAACCGAGGGGAATGACGGCCAGGTGGCGCAGAATGTTCTTGAAATAGACGCTGACCGTGGTCGTGTCGGCACCCAGGTCCACCAGCGCACAGCCCGAGCGGCGCTCGGCCTCGGTGAGCACACTGTCGGCAAGGGCCAGCGGGGCGAGGTACATCTCGATGACATTGACATTGGCCGTCTCGAAGCACTTGTTCAGGTTCTTGTAGAACGTCTTGCGCTGCAGGATGTTCAGGAAGTTGCCCTCAATGTGGCTGCACTGCACACCGACGGGGTCGAGCTGCAGCTGCGAATCGACCTTGTACTCCTGCACGGCGGCATCGAGAATCTCCTGGTCGGGGTATCTCATGCTGCGGTTGTCGTCCATCAGCTCGATGACCATGCCCTGTGTGACCTGCGTCTCGTTGGGCAGGTCCTTGGCGATCACGTTGCGCACGGAACGGATAGACTGGCCGCCCACACCGACATACACCTGGGTGACCTCGGTCTTCAGCTGCTTCTCAAGCTTGTTGACGATGTTGCTCAGACACTGGGCGGTCTTGTCGATGTTATAGACCACACCCTTGCGGATGAACGACGAAGAGTCTTCCTTGACGTAGGCTAACACCTGTATGCTACCGTCTGCGTTCTTCTTGCCCGCAATACCGGTCATCTTGGACGACCCTAATTCAATAGCTACGATAAATTCCTTTGACACCATATATATCTTTCTTTTTTATTGTTTGCGAATGTTACAGGTTCTGCTTGTGCGGCTTTTCCTGCCGTGTGGCTTCCGGCTGGGCGGCAGGCTGCTGAGAGGCTTGTTGGACGGCAGGCTGCTGCGGAGCTTGCTGGGCGACGGGCTGCTGCGGGTATGTCTTCTTCAAAGCGCGCTTCTTGCAGATAATCTGGTTGTTGAACTCCAGGTTGATGTACGAGTATTTGTTCCAACCGGCCTGGCTGAGCCCGTAGCGGTAGAACTTCTCCAGGCGGTCCAGCTTCTCTTGCAGGTTGACGGGCTGGCCGAGATAGACGACGTGGTCGCCAACGCGGGGCACCATCTCGATGGAGCCGTCGGAGAGCACATTGACCTGTTCTACCTGACTGCGCCACAAGGGGTGCTGGAGCAGGAAATTGCCGATGCGCACCAGCGTTTTCTTGGCATAGCTCTTGCTGATGTCGCCGGTGGCTATGGCCAGGTCGCTGACGTAGTGGGTGTTGGGCATGATGTTGCCATACTCATCGACGTAGTAGTCGTCGCCGTTGTCGGCCTTGACACGGATGACGGGCAACCGCTGGGTGAGCTGGATATAGACGTGGCCGGTCTGCGTCATATAGCACTCGGCATTTTCGACAAAGGGGTTGCGCTCCAGCAGCTCTTCGATATCGCGTGTCTTCACTTGCGAGCACAGCTCGCCTATCGGGTAGGCATGGGCCCGCTGCAGCTCAAGCTTCACTTCGTCGGCATTGAGGAATCCCTTCACGATGCCGTCCTTGATGTCTATGCGCACTTCTGTGCATACGGTGCTTAGCTCGTCGGGGTGGTTGAAGGCCGTGATGGCCAGTACGAGGTAGATGCCGATAAGGCAGTCGGCAACGATGATAGCGGTTCTCTTCCAGTTGAAAGCCATAATGTCCTGTTTTAACAGATGGGGTGGTTTGCTACTGACCGATTCTGGCGTTCAGAATGTCGGTCATGGCCGGTACCTGGTTGTCCAGGTCGCCGGCTCCTAAGACGATAAGCACGTCGAACGAGCGGTTACGGATAAGGTCGAGCACGTCGTCCTTGCGGATGATCTGTTTCTCGATGCCCGGGCGCAGACAGTCGTAGATGATCTGCGACGTGACACCCTCGATGGGTTGTTCGCGGGCGGGGTATATCTCGGTGAGTATCACCTCGTCGAGCAGGCTGAGCGCGTCGGCGAAGTCGCGGTAGAAGTCGCGGGTGCGGGTGTAGAGGTGGGGCTGGAAGATGGCGGTAATCTTCCGGTCCTTGTAGAGCTCGCGGATGCTCTTGGCGCTCTGCAGGATTTCCTTCGGGTGGTGGGCATAGTCGCTGAGGAACACCAGGCGGTCGGTCTTGATCTTGAAGTCGAAGCGACGCTCCACGCCTCCGTAGGTGGCCATGCCTTGCCGCAGTTCGTCGGGGGTGCATCCGGCCAGCTGGGCCATGGCCATGGCGGCAATGCCGTTCTCGATGTTGATGGGCACGGGCTGTCCGAGTTGTACGTCGTTGATGCTGGCAATGGGCGATATGAAGTCGAAGGTAATCTCGCCGTTGTCGATGCGGATGTTCTCGGCATGGAAGTCGCCTTCGTTGAGCGCATAGTCGTAGCGGCGCACACCATCGGGCAGTGACTCCTGCATCTCCAGGTCGCGGTGGATGATGAGTGCCCCGCCGGGCTGTATCAGCTCGGTGTAGTGGCGGAAGCTCTCCAGGTAGGCCTCCTTGGTGCCGTAGATGTCCAGATGGTCGGGGTCGGTGGCGGTAATCACCGTCATGTAGGGCGACAGCCAGTGGAACGAGCGGTCGAACTCGTCGGCTTCTATCACCACATAGTCAGAGTCGGAGAGGATGTAGTTGGTGCCGTAGTTCTTCGAGATGCCGCCGAGGAAGGCGTTGCAGTCCAAGTGGCTCTGGTGCATGATGTGGGCACACATGGTCGATGTGGTGGTCTTGCCGTGGGTGCCGGCCACGCACAGCCCCTTGTGCTGGCGGGTCAGCGTGCCGAGCACTTGGGCGCGCTTCTGTATCTCGAAGCCGTGCTGGCGGAAGTATTGCAGTTCTGCGTGCTCGGCAGGGATGGCGGGGGTGTAGATGACGAGGCACGAGGCCTTGTCCTTGCATGCCTCGGGAATCAGGTCGGTGCTCTCTGCATAATGGATGAGCATGCCTTCCTGCTCCAGCTGGCGGGTCAGCGTGCTCGGCGTCTTGTCGTAGCCGGCCACGACGAGTCCTTTCTTGAGGAAGTAGCGGGCTATGGCACTCATGCCGATGCCTCCGGCTCCTACGAAATATACTGCTTTAATATCTTTCAGTTCCATCTTGCTATATGTATAATTGTTTTTACTTGCTGCGTAATGGTTTTTACTTGCTGCGTAATCGTGTTTACTTGCTGCGTAATGGTTTTTATTTGCTGCGTAATCGTGTTTACTTGCTGCGTAATCGTGTCTTTTTGCTGTGTAGTCGAGTGGTCAGCTTTGCCCGGCTAATTTTATCACCTCTTTGGCGATGATTTCCGCACTGTCGGGCAGCGCCATCTTGAGGATATTGTTGGTCAGACTGCTGAGCAGACCGGCATTGTTCACCGTCTCGATGGCGGTGGGCAGCAGCTTGTCGGGAGCCTCGCCGTCCTTCACATACAGGGCGGCATCCTTGTTGACCAGGGCGAGGGCGTTCTTCGTCTGGTGGTCTTCGGCCACATTCGGACTGGGCACCAGGATGACCGGTTTTCCTAACAGGCAGAACTCGCTGATGCTGCCTGCTCCGGCACGGCTCACCACCAGGTCGGCGGCACGGTAGGCTACCGCCATGTCGGCAATGAAGTCGGTCGTCTTCAGGTTAGCCAGCTCGTGGCCTTTCATCCTGTTGGCTATCTCTTTGCTGTAGTATTTGCCCGTCTGCCAGACAAACTGCACGTCGCTCTGCCGGATGAGGTCCAGATGCTGCATCACGCTCTCGTTGATGGTTCGAGCCCCGAGGCTGCCGCCGACCAGCAGCACTACTTTCTTCGACGGGTCGAAGCCAAAGGAGCGGACGGCCTCTTCGCGGGTGGTCTTGGCATCGAGCAGTTGCTGGCGCACGGGGTTGCCGGTGAGCATGATCTTGTCGGCAGGGAAGAAGCGCTCCATGCCCTCGTAGGCCACGCAGATTTTGGCGGCCTTGCCTGCCAGCGTCTTGTTGGCCAGTCCGGCGTAGCTGTTCTGC
Source organism: uncultured Prevotella sp. (assembly GCA_947165435.1). Classification (GTDB taxonomy): domain Bacteria; phylum Bacteroidota; class Bacteroidia; order Bacteroidales; family Bacteroidaceae; genus Prevotella. The sequence goes on along the minus strand of CAMVAI010000022.1, from coordinate 26,428 downwards.
TCCTGTAGCAGGGTGGGGATGCCTAAGCTGTTGGCAGCACCCAAGGCGGCACTGCTGGCATAGCCGCCGACACCGACAGCCACCTGCGGCTTGAATTGGCGCAGAATTTGTTTGGCCATCATCTTGCTCTTCAGGTAGTCGATGGCCACGCCGATGTTGGCAGGCTTCCACAGCGGGCGGTAGAAGCCGCGAATGGGCAGTCCCTTGATGTCATAGCCTGCGGCAGGCACGCGCTGCATCTCCATGCGCCCCTCGGCACCGATGAACAGTATCTTGGCATCAGGGCGTAGAGCCTTGACGGCATTGGCTATCGACACGGCGGGGAAGATGTGGCCTCCTGTGCCGCCGCCACTGATGATGACTCTTAACTCGTTGTTCATATTTTGTTCTTTTTTTTCGTTCTGACGGTATTTTGATATTTCGGTATTCCGGTATCCCGTTATTGCGTTATTCCGGTATTTCGGTATTCCGGCGTTTCGGTATTGCGGTATTGCGTTATTCCGGTATTCCGGTATTCCGGTGTTTCGGTATTGCGTTATTCTGTGATGTCGTTATTCTGTTCTGCTGTTTCCTTTATTTTCGCTTGTTTGGCGGTTGGGGCGATGGCTTTCATCTTGGCTGAACGGCTCACGCTGAGTATGGCACCGATGTAGGCACAGTTGATGATGGTGGAGGTGCCGCCTTTGGATATGAGTGGCAGCGGCTGGCCGGTGACGGGTGCCAGTCCTACGGCGACCATCATGTTGAACGTGGCCTGGATAACCAGCAGCAGACCGAGGCCCATGACCAGGAATGCCGGGAAATTGTTCTCACAACGCGAGGCGATGCGGGCACAGCGGTAGAGCAGCACGATGTAGAGGAAGGCTACAAAGGCTCCGCCGAAAAGCCCGAGCTCCTCGATGATGATGGCATAGATGAAGTCGGAGAATGCCTGTGCCAGGAAGTCGCGCTCATTAGACTGACCGGGGCCTTTGCCGACGATGCTGCTCGACACGATGGCGATATTGGCATGGGCCACCTGTGCGTCCTTGTCGAGGTCGTACTCCTCCGGGGCCACGTCACCCTTTCCGAAGTTGAGGATGCGCCCCTTCCAAGTGTCGGCACGGTGCAGCAACTTCTCAATCTTGTTTTTCTTTTTCGGCTGTTCGGCCTTCTCTACCTTGGTCAGCTGTGCGTCCTCGTTGGTGGTGTCGTGGCCTACTATCATGACCATCGACACGGCGGACACACCCAGAAAGACGATGATGGCTGCCAGCTTGTTCAGCTGCCGCATCGGTACGAGTCCGATGAACATCATGATGAATACCACTGCGAAGAGCAGGGCTGCCGTAGAGAGGTTCTCCAGTCCGATGAGCACGCAGGTGGGCAGCGTAATCCACAGAATCCATTTGAAGGCCTTGCGGTCGGCACCGTTTTCGCGCTGCATGGCACTGAGTATCTGTGCCACGGCCAGCACGATGGTGCCCTTGGCAATCTCGGAGGGCTGGAAGGTGAAGCCGAAGAGTGAGATGACGCGGTTGGCACCGTTGATGGTCTGTCCGCCTACCAGCACCCATAGCAGTGTGATGCCGCTGATGAGCATGAGGAAGGGTGTCATCAGCTTGAAATACCGGCAGGGTATGTTCAGCGTGACCACGGCCACCAGCACTCCGAAGGCTATCATGCCGGAGTGATAGATGATAGGACCGATGTAGTTGCGGCTCTTATAGGTCAGTCCGCTGGAGGCAGAGAACACCTCCACGATGCTGATCATGCACAGGAAGAAGAACACCATCCAGATGACCTTGTCGCCTTTGAAGATATTGCCGATTTTCTTGTTCACGGGGCTCGTTTTTTTTGTTTCGTTGTTTCGTTGTTTTCGATGTTTCGGTATTCCGGTATTCCGGTATTTCGGTATTCCGTTGTTCCGTTGTTCCGGTATTTCGGTATTCCGTTGTTCCGTTGTTTCGATGTTCCGTTGTTTTGCTGTTTCTGAATTCCGCTCCCTTAAAGGGCCTTGACCAGCGTCTTGAACTGTTCGCCGCGGTCCTCCATATTTTTAAAGAGGTCGAACGAGGCACAGCAGGGCGACAGCAGTACCGTCATGCCCGGCTCGGCCATTTCGTAACAGGCCTCTACGCATTCCTTCATCGAGTGGGTGTCGCGCACGGGGATGCCCAGGGCGTCGAAGTTGTCGTGCAACTTCTGGTTGTCGGCACCGAGGTACACCAGTCCGGCGCACTTCTCCTTCACCAGAGGCTTGATGGGCTCGTAGTCGTTGCCCTTGTCCTTGCCGCCGATGATGAGGATGGTCTTGGTTTTCATCGACTCCAGCGCATACCAGCAGGCATCGACGTTGGTGGCCTTCGAGTCGTTAATGTACTGCACGCCGCGCACGATGCACACCTTTTCCAGACGGTGCTCCACGCCGGGGAAGTCGCTCAGGCTCTTGCGTATCACGTCCTTCTTGATACCGGCAATGTTGGCGGCTATGCCTGCTGCCAGCGAGTTGTAGATGTTGTGCTTGCCGGTCAGCGACAAGCTCTCCTGTTCCATGTTGAACGGCTCCGGGCGTTCTATCTCGTACTGCCCCTCTTCAATGTATCCGATGCTGCCCTTCTCCTTCAGTTCGGAGAACGGGTACTGGATGGCCTTGATGTGATACTTCTCCAGTTCGCGCTTGATGATGGGGTCGTCGTTCCAGTAGATGAAGGCGTCGCGGTCCGTCTGGTTCTGTATGATACGCATCTTTGCATCGACATAGTTCTGCATCTTGAAGTCGTAGCGGTCCAGATGGTCGGGCGTGATGTTCAGCAGGATGGCGATGTTGGCGCGGAAGTCGTACATGTTGTCCAACTGGAACGAGCTCAGCTCGATGATGTAGTATTCGTGCGGGTCCTCGGCCACCTGCAGGGCGAGCGAGTTGCCGATGTTGCCGGCCAGCCCGGCATCGTAGCCCGCAGCCTTGAAGATGTGGTAGATGAGGCTGGTCGTAGTGGTCTTGCCGTTCGACCCCGTGATGCAAATCATCTTCGAGTCGGTGTATCGTCCGGCAAACTCTATCTCGCTGATGATGTGGATGCCGCGCTCCTTGACTTTGACTATCATTGGAGCCGTGTCGGGTATGCCCGGACTCTTGATCACCTCGTCGGCACAGAGAATCTTCTCCTCCGTGTGGTGTCCTTCCTCCCAGGCGATGCCGTGGTCGTCGAGCATCTTCTTATACTTGTCGTGAATCTTCGACATGTCTGACACGAACACGTCGAACCCTTTCTTCTTGGCCAGCACGGCAGCTCCTGCTCCGCTCTCGCCGGCTCCTAATATGGCTATCTTTTTCATCTTATCTTCAGTGTTATAATCGTTATTGCAGCTAATATAATAGTGGTAATCCAGAAGCGGATGGTGATTTTCGACTCGTGGAACGGGCGGTGGGGCCATCCCTTCAGGATATACGTGCTCGTGGCGTCGAGCTGTGAGTCCAGTCGTCGGAACGTGTCGTGGATGGGTGTGGCGCGGAACACCCGCACGCGCCTGCCCTTGCGCTTCTGTATCTTGAACCACTGCGTCTGTATGATGACGCTGAGGCTCTCGATGAAGAAGATGCCGCAGAGGATGGGCAGCAGCAGCTCCTTGTGGATGATGACGGCACACACGCCGATGATGCCGCCGATGGTTAGCGAACCGGTGTCGCCCATGAACACCTGTGCGGGGTAGGCGTTATACCACAGGAAGCCCACCATAGCCCCCACGAATGCCGAGAGGAACACCACCAGCTCTTCCGACCCGGGAATATACATGATGTCGAAGTAGGCCGCATAGACAATGTGCGACGACACGTAGGAGAAGATGAGCAATGCCACCCCGATGATGGCCGAGTTGCCGGCACACATGCCGTCCATGCCGTCGTTGAGGTTGGCACCGTTCGACACCGCCGTCACCACGATGATGGTCATGATGACGAAGAGCACCCATCCGGCAGCCACCTTGTAGTCGCCGAGGAATGCCATGATGTTCGAGTAGTTCAGGTTGTGGTTCTTGATGAAGGGAATGGTGGTCTGCAGCGACTTGACGGCTTCCTGCTTGTGCTTCACCACCACCTCCTGGTTCTGGCGCTCCACGGAGACGTTCTCGCGCACCACGGCATCGGGGCTGAGCCACAGCGTCAGTCCCACGATGAAGCCTATCGACACCTGCCCCACAATCTTGTAGATGCCCTTCAGCCCCTCCTTGTTCTTGCGGAATATCTTGATGTAGTCGTCCATGAATCCTAAGAATCCTAACCACACCGTGGTGACCACCATCAGCAGCAGGTAGATGTTGCGTATGCGCCCCAGCAGCAGCACGGGCACCAGTATGCTGACGATGATGATGATGCCGCCCATGGTGGGCACCCCCTTCTTCTCTATGCCGAAGGGGTCGATGCTTGCGTCGCGTGCTGTCTCGCTGATGTTGCGGCGCTTCATCCATTTGATGAAGTATTCGCCGAACCATGCCGATATGATCAGCGACAGGATGAGTGCCAGCAGCGAGCGGAACGAGATATACGACCAGATGTGCGCACCCGGAATGTCGTATTCTTCGAGAAAGCGGAAAATGTAGTATAGCATTGTTGCGTTGTTTTGTTATGGCGTTATACCGTGATTTCGTTATATCGGGATTTCGGGATTTCGTTATTCCGTGATTCCGAAGATTTCCCTTACCACCTCGCGGTCGTCGAAGTGGTGCTTCACGCCCTTGATTTCCTGATAGTCCTCGTGGCCCTTGCCGGCTATGAGGATGACGTCGCCCTTGTTGGCCAGCATTGCTGCCGTCTTGATAGCCTCGCGGCGGTCGGCAATGCTCACCACCTTCTTCATCTGCTGGGCGTTCAGCCCGGCCAGCATGTCGTTGATGATGTCCTGCGGCTCCTCGAAGCGCGGGTTGTCGCTGGTGATGATGACGCGGTCGCTCTGCCTTACGGCCTCCTGGGCCATGAGCGGACGCTTGCCCTTGTCGCGGTTGCCGCCGGCGCCGCAGACGGTAATCACCTGTCCGCCCTTGCCGTCGAGCACCTCGTGGATGGCCTTCAGCACATTCTCCAGGGCGTCCGGCGTGTGGGCATAATCTACGACAGCCGTCACGCCGTCTTTCGAGCGGATGGGCTCCAGCCGTCCTGCCACACTCTTCAGTGTGCTCATCACCACCAGGATGTCTTCCGGCTTCTTGCCCAGCATCACGGCAGCCCCATAGACCGCCAGCAGGTTCGACACGTTGAACTTGCCGATGAACTGCACCCCCACCTCGTGGCCGTCAATCTCCAGGTACATACCCTCGAAGTGGCATTCGATGATGCGTGCCCTGAAGTCGGCCATGCGCTGCGTCGAGTACGTCTTCACGGTAGCCTTTGTGTTCTGCACCATCACCGCGCCGTTCTTGTCGTCGGCATTGGTGATGGCGAAGGCCTGCTTGTCCAGACTGTCGAAGAATGCCTTCTTTGCGTCGCGGTAGTTCTCGAAGGTCTTGTGGTAGTCCAGGTGGTCGCGCGTCAGGTTGGTGAACAGCCCGCCCGTGAAGTGCAGTCCTCCGATGCGCTGTTGGGCGATGGCGTGGCTTGAGCACTCCATGAAGGCATATTCACATCCCGCCTCCACCATCTTGCTGAGCAGACGGTTCAGCTCGATGGGGTCGGGGGTGGTATGGTCGGCGGGGATGGCCTCTCCCTCGATGTAGTTGCACACCGTTGACAGCAGTCCGCACTTGTGGCCCATCTGGCGGAACATATTATATAATAAGGTGGCGATGGTGGTCTTGCCGTTCGTGCCTGTCACGCCCACCAGTTTCAGCCGTTTCGACGGTTCGCCGTAGAAGACGGTGGCCACCGGGCCTACGGCGGCTTCGGTCGATGGTAGCTGGACGAAGGTGACGGGGTGCGAGGGAGCAGCGGTGCCCGAAGATGAATCTTCGGGAACGGGGGTGGAGGCGGTGAGAACGGCGGGCAGCTCTTCGCAGAGGATGGCACGTGCGCCGCGCTCGATGGCTTTGGCTATGTATTGGTGGCCGTCGGTCTGTGTGCCCTTGATGGCTACGAACAGGTGGCCGCTCTCTATCTTGCGCGAGTCGATGTTCACGCCGGTTATCTCAGCCTCCATGTCGCCGACGACGGCGGCGGGCTTGGTGTATTTCAACAGTTCGCTTAGTTTCATAATCGCTCTTTTGTTGATGTTGTTATATTTGTATGTCCTTTTTTTCTATCGTTCAACGGTTGCTATTCTGCAGAGGGGTGGCGCGCTGCTCCGTGGCCCCTCATTCCAGGGTGATGACACATTCGCTGCCATCGACGATCTCGCGGCCCGCCGGGTAGCTCTGCCGCTTCACCTTGCCGCGCCCGCACACCTTTACCCGCAGACCCCGGCTCTCCAGCAGATAGACGGCGTCCTTGGCTCCCATGCCCGTCACGTCCGGTGCCATGTCGGTGGTCATGGTGCGCTTGGTCAGTGCCACCTTGTCGGCCATCTTCTCGGCATTGCCCCAGACGGGGTTGCCGTTGGCATACGACCCGTCCCACGACTCGTCGGTCTTGATGCCCAGTCGGTCGAGCACGTATCCCGCCGCAGCGATGTCGCCGTCTTTCACGTCGGGTATCACGAGGCTGTTCTCGTCGTTGGCATCCTCCACGCGCATCTTCAGGTTTCGCGCCATCACCCCTTCGGCAATATGGTGGAACACCACGCCCGACATGCCGCCGCCCGATGCCGGCAGTCCGGTCTTTTTGATGCACACGATGCACGAGTATCGCGGCTGGTCGGCGGGGAAGTATCCTGCGAACGACAGCCAGTAGCGGGTGACCCCCGAGTGGTAGCCGCCATACTGGTCGGCCACCTGTGCCGTGCCCGTCTTTCCCGCCACCTTGAACAGCGGCGAGCCCGCCTTGCGCCCCAAGCCCTGGCTCACCACATGCTCCAGAATGGTCTGCATGGTCTTGATGGCTTTCGGCTTTGCTATGCGCTCCTTGATGACCTGTGGCGGATATTCGGCGATGGTTTCGCCGTTCTTCACCACCTTCTTCACGAATCTCGGGCGCATCATCTTGCCGTTGTTGGCAATGGCGTTATAGAAGGTAATCGTGTTGATAGGTGCTATCTGTGTCTCGTAGCCTATCGACATCCAGGGCAGTGCCGTCTTGCTCCAGTTGGTATATTGTCCGCGTTTGTTCTTCTCCGGCATGCGTATGCGTGGCGGCAGGTACCCCACCAGCGGCAGCTTCAGGTCTTCGTGTATGCCCACTCGGTAGAGCCCTTTCACATACCGCTCCGGCTCCTTGCCGTAGAACTTGTCTATGACGTGGCTCACACCGATGTTCGAGCTCACCTCCAGGGTCCGTGCCACGTTGATGTCGCCGTATCCGCCGCGCCGCCAGTTGTGGTCCTTCATCCACCGTCCGTGCATGTCCTGCACGCCGCAGCCGGTATGTATCACGTAGCTGGTGTCCACCACCTCGTCGTCGAGTGCCACGAGGAACGACGCCACCTTGAACACCGAGCCCGGTTCGCAGCGGTAGCTGATGGCCGAGTTGATGGCCTCCACATAGTTGCCGTTCTCGTTGCGCATCATGTTCACGATGGCCTTCACGTCACCCGTCTCCACCTCCATGACGATGGCCACGCCCAGCTCGCCGTTCACGTTCGGGTCTTTCAGCATGTCTATCAGAGCCCGCTCGGCAATGTCCTGCATGTTCACGTCGATGGTGGTCACGATGTCAGCACCATCTACCGGCAGCAGCACCGGAATGTTCATATACTTGTTCAGCACCTTGCGCCGCATCGTGAATCCCGGTGTGCCGCGCAGGATGGAGTCGTACGACTGCTCCAGTCCGAAGTATGCCGAGTCCTTTGCGCCGTACATGCCGCCGATGACGCGCTGTGCCAGCGAGCCGAAGGGCCTGCGCCGCGAGTTGAACTCCTCTTCGTGGAAACCGCTCTTGTATTTCGGCATGTTGAAGAACGGCAGGCTCTTCACCTCTACATACGTGTCGTAGTTGATGCGCCGCTTCCATACCGGCCAGTGGCGTGCCCCAGTGGTGCCGTTCTTGTTCACGCGGTGGCGCCCCTCTTCCAGCCGCTGCTTGAACTCCTCGGCCGTCATCTGCGGGAAAATCCTGTTCAGTCCGGTGCAGATGCTGTCCAGCTTGTCCAGCCACAGCGAGTCGCCGTCTTCGAAGGCAGCCGCCTGGAAGTCCATGAAGATGGTATATTGCGGTATCGAGCTGGCCATCAGCTGTCCGTCGCTGCTCAGTATGTTTCCGCGAACGGGCTTCACGGGCACCGAGTCGCGCTTCAGCCGGTCGGCCACCTCCGTCCAGTATTGTTTCTTGGCGGTCATGATGTAGAAGGCCTTGCCGATGACGGCAACGCCGATGAGCGTCAGCACCACCGCTATCACCATGTAGCGGGGCATCACTTTATCATTCTCAAACTTGCTCACCTTAATATATTATTTACGATTTATACTATTCTCTATTCACTCCGGCACCTCTATGATATAGGGCGGCTGGTCGGCCTGGTGCAACAGCGAGTCCTTGTTCTGCTTCAGTATGTTCAGCACGTGGCTCTCGCGGCATTTCTCCGTCAGCGTGCTGCTCGACGACAGCGACTTGTACTTCGCCCCCTTCAGCTCGTTCTCCAGCTGGTCGATGGTCAGCATGTCCTGCTGGCACTGGTAGCGCACGGCCACATAGATGATGGCGAACACCACGATGAGCACAAACAGCCACAGCTGCGAGCGCACCAGCTGCGTGGTCAGCAGGTCGCCGCCCAGGATGGTGCGTAGCGACAACTGCGACGACGGATGCGGGTCTTCCTCGCTGGCCGTCGCCTTGATTTTCTGCAGCGTCTCTTTCAGCTGCGCCTCCTTCTGCTGCGCCTCCTTTTCCTCTGCCTTCTCGGTGGCAGGGTCGTTTGGTATGATGTCCTTTTCGTCTTCCATTGTCTTTTACTTTTTTTCTGCTATTCTCAGTTTTGCACTCCTGCTCCTGGGGTTGCGCTGCTGCTCCTCGTCGCTGGGTGTGATTACCTTCTCCACCGCACGGAAGGGCGATGTCACCCTGCCGAAGAAGTCCTGCTCTACGCGCCCTTCCGGATTGCCCGCCTTCATCACGTTCTTCACCATGCGGTCTTCCAGCGAGTGGTAGGTCAGCACGCACAGCCGTCCTCCCGGTGCCAGCAGCTGTGCCGCCCCCTTCAGCAGGTCGCGCAGCGCGTCCATCTCGTGGTTCACCTCTATGCGCAGCGCCTGGTACAGCCGTGCCATGTCCTTCTTCGCGTTGGCCGACGGGTGGTGGCTGCCCGCCAGTATCCCCTCTGCTATTTCGCTCAGCTGCCCGGTGGTCTCGATGGGTTTTGCGGCCCGTGCCGTCACCACCGCCTTGGCTATCCTTCGTGCCTGTTTCAGCTCTCCGTAGAGGTAGAACACGTCGGCCAGCCGCTCCTCGCTGTAGCTGTTCAGTATGTCGGCAGCCGTTTGTCCGGCGCGTTTGTTCATGCGCATGTCCAGCGGAGCGTCGAAGCGGAAGGAGAATCCCCGCGTCTCGTCGTCGAAGTGGTGGCTCGACACCCCCAGGTCGGCTATCAGTCCGTCTATCTGTTCCACGTCGTAGTAGCGCATCCAGTTGCATATATATCTAAAGTTGCTGCGTACGAAGGTGAATCTATCATCGGCCACGATATTTTTTTCGGCATCGCCGTCCTGGTCGAAACTGTACAGCCGTCCTTCGGGTCCCAGTCGCGACAGTATTTCGCGCGAGTGGCCGCCGCCTCCGAACGTCACATCGACGTAGATGCCGCCGGGCTGAATGTTCAGTCCGTCAATGCTCTCAGAGAGGAGGACGGGGGTGTGGTAAAAAGCCCCTCCCCCCCGCCCCTCCCGAGGGAGGGGAGTAGATACTCTTGCCGCAGAGTTTTCTGTAGAGCTTTCTGCAGAGTTTTCTGCAGAGTTTTCTACAGAATTTTCGGTAGAGTTTTCGGCAGAATTTTCTGCAGAGTTTTCTGCTGAATTATCTATTGAGTCTATGTCGAGGTTATGTTTCTTCATCTTTACCGCCTTTTTTATCTTTCACCGTCTTTCTTCATTTTTCACTGTATTCTCGGCTCTCAGCATTCTACTCCCCTCCCTCGGGAGGGGCGGGGGGGAGGGGCTTCCCCATCAGTGCCTCCAGCGCCGCGCCGAACGCCTCCGGCTCCATCTGTGCGGCCTCTGCCTGGCGGTTGCTCCATATCTCGATGGTGTCGCCCATGCCTATGAACTTGATGTCCTGCTCGATGTCGGCCATGCGCTGGTACCGCTTCGGAATCAGGAAGCGGCCGTTGCCGTCGAGCGTCACCAGTTCCACCTCGCTGACAAACTGGCGATACACCTGCTGCTGCTGGCGGTTCCATCGGTTCAGCCGCTGCCGCATCAGGTCCATCTGCTCGTTCCACACGCTTTCGGGGTAGAGCACGAGGCAGGGCTGGAACACGTCCTTGCGCAGCACGAGACGCTCCTCGCCGCCCGTCTGCAACACCTTGCGGAATATTGCTGGCAGGAAAGCGCGTCCCTTCGCGTCGGTCTTGGCCTCTATGTTACCTAAAAAGCGCATGTGTACTTCTTTTATAGTGAGTCAGGGTGCAAAATTAAGCATTTTTCCCCACATTCCTCCACTTTTCCCCACTTTTTTTAGTAAATAAATGCTAAAAATATCATCCGTCTCTGTTATCCTACTGATATACAGTATGTTTCGGTGAAGGTTTTTGGTGGGGCATCCGAGTCGTGCTCTCGGGCTGTTGTCGCCGCTCCTGCCATGCTGATTAGGTAAAAAAAGTAAAAAATGCACATTTTTTGGCCGGAAGTGCATTTTATTCAAACTTAATTTGTATTTTTGCACGTTGTTAGCATGCATAGAGAGAGAAATGGAACAGATTTCAGAGAAAACGATTGACATCGAACAGATACTGCGCGGCAAGATGGGGGCGAAGGCCCGCTGGGTGCCGCGCCCCCTGGTGACGTGGCTGAAGCGCATCGCCCACCAGGACCAGGTGAACGCCTTCCTCTGGCAGTCGCGCGACAAGGTGGGCACCGAGTGGCTCGAAGCCTGTGTCACCTATCTGGACATGCGGCTCGACCTGCGGGGCATGGAGAACCTGCCCGACAAGAATGACGGGCGGCTATATACTTTCGTGTCGAACCACCCCTTAGGGGGCATCGACGGCGTGGCCCTCGGGGCCGTCATCGGCCGCCACTACGATTCGCGCTTCCGCTATCTAGTCAACGACCTGCTGATGAACCTGCCCGGACTGGCCCCGCTCTGTATCCCCATCAACAAGACCGGCCACCAGAGCCGCCAGTTTCCCGCCATGGTGAAGGCCGGCTTCGAGAGCGACAACCACATGCTCATGTTCCCCGCCGGACTCTGTTCGCGGCGCCAGAAAGACGGCAGCATACGCGACATACCCTGGACGAAGACCTTCATCACCAAGAGCGTCGAGTACCACCGCGACATCGTGCCCATCCACTTCGGCGGCTGCAACTCCGACTTCTTCTACCGCCTGGCAGCCTTCAGCGACCGCTACCTGCCCTTCAACCTGGCCATGCTCTTCCTCGTCGATGAGATGTACAAGAACGTGGGCCACTCGTTTACCGTCACCATCGGCAAGCCCATCGCCTGGCAGACGTTCGACAAGTCGAAAACCCCGATGGAATGGGCAAAATTTGTGCAAGACAAGGTATATTCCCTATCATCCAATACACCCCTCTGACCCCACGACAAAACTATGGAACAGACTATCATTCCCCCCGTCAGCAAGGACGTGCTCAAGCGTGAGCTCACCCCCGACAAGCAGTTGCGCCTCACCAACAAGAGCAACAACCAGATCTACATCATCACCGCACACAACGCGCCGAACGTGATGCGCGAGATAGGGCGGCTGCGCGAAATCGTGTTCCGCGAGGCGGGCGGCGGCACGGGCAAGGAGCTGGACATCGACGAGTTCGACACCAGCGACAACTGCTACAAGCAGCTCATCGTGTGGAACCCCGACGAGGAGGAAATCATCGGCGGCTACCGCTATCTGCTGGGCACCGACTGGCAGTACGACGCCCAGGGGCAGCCCATCCTGGCCACCAGCCACATGTTCCATTTCTCCGAGAAATTCATACGCGACTACGCCCCGTGGACCGTCGAGCTGGGCCGCTCGTTCGTGTCGCTGCCCTACCAGTCGTCGCGCATGGGTGCCAAGAGCCTTTTTGCACTGGACAACCTGTGGGACGGTCTGGGTGCGCTCACCGTGGTGCGCCCCAGCGTGAAGTATTACTTCGGCAAGATGACCATGTACCCCTCGTACATCCGCAAGGGGCGCGACATGATACTCTATTTCCTGAAGAAGCATTTTGACGACAAGGAGCACCTCATTATCCCGATGAAACCGCTGGAATTGGAGACCGACACGCACGAACTGGAGCAGCTCTTCTGCGGCAAGACGTTCAAGGAAGACTATCTCATACTGAACCGCGAGATACGCCAGATGGGCTACAATATCCCGCCGCTGGTCAACGCCTACATGGGTCTGTCGCCCACGATGAAGCTCTTCGGCACGGCCATCAACTACGGCTTCGGCGACGTCGAGGAGACGGGCATACTCATTGCCGTTGACGAGATTCTGGAGGACAAGCGCAAACGTCACATCGACACCTTCATTGCCGAGCACCGCGACGAGCTGAAAATCACCTCCGGCGCCAACAAGATTATCTACAAGAACAAGGACTGACGCTTGTCTTATATGCGAACGCCTTTCCTGCTGTGGGCCTTGTCGCCCCTCCTGGCATGGGGCCAGACTGCGGACGCACGCCATATCGTGGTCGATGCCGATGCCGCTGACGGCACGCCCTACACCTACCGTACCTTCCAAGAGGCTGCCGACCATCTGGATGACAGCTGCACGGTGTATATTCGCCCCGGCGTCTATTGGATTGACGACCCCGACGACCCGGCGGTGCGCACGGGCCGCGATGGACAGCCGCCCTTCGGCATGGTGGTGCGCTGCCGCTACCTCCGTCTGGTCGGCATGGGCGACCGGCCCGACGACGTGGTGCTGGCCTCGCAGCGCGGACAGACGCAGGGAGCCGTCGGCAACTTCACCATGTTCGACTTCTACACCGACTCGCTGATGGTCGAGAACCTGACCATGGGCAACTACTGCAATGTCGATCTCGTTTACCCCAGAAATCCCCGATGGAATCGGCCAAAACGTGCCGCAGCCATCACGCAGGCACACATCGGCAACGTGCATGGCCGCTATCTGTCGGCACGTCGCGTGCGGTTCATCAGCCGACTGAACCTCACACCCCTGAGCGGTGCCCGCCGCTCGGTGTACGACGACTGCCACTTCGAGTGTACCGACGACGCCCTGAACGGCACGGCCCTTTATCGCCACTGCCGCTTCGACCTCTACGGCCAGAAGCCCTTCTGGTGTACCTTTGGCTCCGGGGCGATGTTCATCGACTGCGACTTCTACGTGAAGAGCGACAACCGCGAGATGTACTTCACCAAGCAGGGAGGCCCCGTCACCGTCGTCGATTGCCGCTACCATGCGCCCTCCGACAGCATATATATCGGCTGGACGGCCTATCCGCAGCCGTGGCTGCGCTGCTATCAGCGTGGCTTCACCCTGAACGGCAAGCCCTACGTCATCGGCCACCGGCAGCGGCAGAACACGCTGCAGCCGCCCGCGCTCTCTGCCGACCTGCAGCAGCCGCCCTACCTGCAGCTCAGTGGCCGCGAAGCCACCCTGCAGACCGGTGCCGACAGCCTGCGGCTGACGCTTGCCGCCTCCCAGCCGCTGTCGGCGGCAGCTTCGCCGTCGCCCGTGGCGGCCGAAACGGTCGCGTGGCGGGTGGAACGGGGCTTCGAACAGTATGTCACGCTCCGCGACATCAGCCCCACCGCTGTGACCGTCGTTCCCACGAATAACACCGATGAAATCGCCGATTTTTGCATCATAGCCGTCACCGCAGACGGTCGCGAGGCAGCCTGCCGCCTCGTGGTAAAGCCGTCGCCACTGCCCCCGCCGGCCTTCCTGCGCCAGCCAGTGCTCCGCCAACAGGGCGACAGCCTCTGTCTCGACTATTCCCTCGACCTGCAGGGCCGCCGCGACGAGTCGCTCGTCACCTGGTATCTGGACGACATCCCCGTCAGCACCTCGCATACTGCTCCCCAGCGTACGTATAAGGTGTCCGGTGGGAAACAGTTCTCCGCTGTCATCGCCCCCAAGCACCAGCGCAGCCCCTACGGTACACCCGCCCGGGCCTCGCTCACGTTGGCCGTCCCGTTGGCCCCGCTGTCCGTTCTCGACACCGACTTCCACGACTTCTACTGCGACTGGCAGCCGCGCCGTGCCGCCGGCGTCTGGACGGTGGATGGCTACAAGCCCGCCGACACTGCCGAGTTTCCGTGGTCGTTCGACCGCACGAAACCCATGTGGGAGTATGCCGAAGGCTTCAACGGTGCCGTTGGAATGGGGCTTTTACAGGCCCAGCGGGGCGCGCGCATCATGTACACGCCGGTAAACCGAAAGTACACCGACATGTCGCTGACGCTCTATGTCGATCCCACGAAGACCGCCGGTCAGGGCTTCGGCTCGGCCACCGGTCAGTATATGGATGTCTGCCTGAAATTCGATACCGAGACGCTCACGGGCTACGGTCTGCGCATTGTACGTACCACGAAGCATGCCAAGGCGGTCGATTTCCTCCTGGTGCGTTACGACCACGGCACCGTCACGCCGCTCACGGCTCCCATCAGCAGCACATGTTACCGCACGGGATGCACCATTTTCCTCGATTTCATCGGGAAAAAGCTGCGTACACACGTCGAGACGACCACCCCGCGCCCCGCCGGCTCCGACCTGCCCCACGTCGTTGACCTCGCCGCCGATGTGTCGCCCAACAGCTTCGGTGGCATACACATCCAGCACACCGGCTCGTGCGGCGAGAGCACCACCATGCTGCACCGCCTGAAGGCCGTGTGGAGGTAGCCGGGTTATTCAAAACAACTGGCTATTTTCCGAATAGCTCGTGATGTGTACCGAGACGAACTAATTTGATGATATCGGAAGTCTCGTCAATCCAAATTAACAGAAAGTTATCCTCAACATGGCACTCCATGAATCCCTTATAGTCTCCCGACAACATGTGAGGCTGGTATTCCTGCGGCACATGACCAGTCTCTTCAAGGGCAAGGGTCACTGTCTTCAGAGCCAACAGCTTGGATGGCTGATGGAGGTACCGTTTTAAGTCCTTCTTAAACTGGGTGGACTTCTTCAGACGTTTCCGCATAGATATACTTATCCAGTTCGTTCGGGTCAAAGTCTTCCAGTTCTACGCCAGACTCGCATTCCTTCATTGCAGCCAGCGTCTCTGCGTTTGGCTTGTCATACAATGATTTCAGCAGTACAACTTCAACGAGGTTATTCACACTGCGATGCTGCCGTCTGGCTTCTGTCTTCAGCCCTTCAAGAAGGTAGCTTGGGAGACGGAACGATGCTGCTTTACGTTTAATGGTTGTTGCCATATCTTAATCGTATTCTGTCTTGAATGCACTTGTATTGCACTTTGCGCTGCAAAGATAAGCATATTTGCCAATTAATCCAAACTTTTGTGTAGTTTTTTTAATTAGTAGCCCCTCCGCAACCTCCGCAGCCACCGGCAGGCTCTCGGTAATTTTTTTCTCATTATTCTCATTCTAAATAACATCAATTTGTTGAAATAATTATTTTAATTATTCTAATTTCTTTCCTAAACAAAAAAGGATTGGAACTGATTTGCAACGGAAAAGCTAAAATGTAGCAAAAACACGGCGGTATTTTTGGCCGTTCCAGAAACTTTTCGTACCTTTGCAGCCGTGTGCCGAATTTACGGGCGTACAGCACCAAACAGACAACAACTAACAACTACTAATTAATAATAAAAACAAAAACAAACAATGAAAAAACTTTTACGTTTATCGAAAATGCTACTCGTGGCAGTGGGACTGCTCGCGGGAGTGAATGAGGCGTGGGCCGCTACTGTTATTGAGACCTACGACTTTGGTGCGTTTATCACCGCTAACGGAGCACCGGGAATGACACTTAGCGGAGAAACAGTGGCAACACAAAGCGGTACCAGCACTTACACTGGCGGCGACCTGTATCAACTTGAAAATCCTACCATTAATGGCGAAACGCTCGACCTGAACAGCCGTTTTGCCCTGGATTATGGTTCAAGTGCAGCTCAGCAAATACGTTTTATGTGGCGCGATGGTAAAGGTACCGCCTACCAGCACGGCCTTGCAGGAAACTGGAATAGTAAAGGTGCTGCAAATACAGCCTGCCACCTGTCTATCCTCAACCTGAAGAATGGTGACAAGGTAGCCATTACTTATGCTACTCAAGCGAAAAATGGTGATGCACCTAAACCTTATTTGTGCGCATCAGGTGTTGTGACGGGTGTAGATGCTGATGCCTATCTGGTCAGTGGAACAGAATATACCATTGCAGCCGACGGCAATCTGGACCTTTACTTCAAGAACAACAACTTTGCCATTTCCAAGATTGTCATCAAGACCGAAGGTGTCGAGGAAATGGGTGCTCCCGCTATCGCTGTCAAGCCCAACGGCAAAAGTCGTATTATTACCATCACGCCGGGTGTAGGCAACGCAGGCTCCGCAGCTTCTGCCACATACTACACCACCGACGGCAGCGAACCTACCAGCAGCGCCACACGTGCCGAATACACCAAGCCTTTTGAAATTTCTTCAAATTCAACGATTAAGGCTGTATCTTACTTAGGCTCTACTGCCGGCGAAGTTGCTTCGCTCGACGTCGAGGCTGGCTCAGCCGTCAAGCTGAATGCCCCCGTCATTAAGCAGACAAGCTTTACAGAAGAAGAAGGATATTATTACCACACCTATACCTTCACGGCCGACCAGAGCGATGTATTGGGCAAGCCTACTGCCACAATCACCTATAGCTTTGACGGTGGTACAGTAACTGAGGGTTCCTCGTTAGTAGCAGTATATGAGGGAGATCTCACCGTGACTGTCAGTGCCGAAGGATATGAGCCGAGCCAAACGACAACGCGCGTTTATGGTGGACAATTTGCTAAGACCTACTCGTTTGATGCCATTACAGAAGTTGCCAGGAAGGACGGAATTGACTGGGCCAGCGGCGGAAATGCACAGTCGGTAAATGGTGCCGGCTGGTCGTTTGCAGCACTCGACCAGGTTACTTACTCACTGCGTGAAGATATCACCCTCACCAATTTCTCCTATGCAAGGGCTACAACTGCAGACACCAATCAGGGCTTCTACGCACGTAATGGCAAGGGTACCGTCAACTATTCGCTGCATGGCGCAGAGGAGATCCAGTTCACCATGCTCGACGGAAGCAACGTCTATGCTACTGCTGCCAACACATCACAGAGTTTTGCCCAGTATTCCAACATCCGCAAGATTGAGATCTTCACTCCCGCACATGCTACAATCGAAGTCACCGATGCCGGCTGGGCCACCTACTACACACCGTTTGCCCTCGACTTCACGAAGGAAGATGATTATTACACCCCCGGGGAGTTGACCGCCTACACCGCCAAGCTGGTAGATGGTAAGGTGGTACTGACCAAGGTGGACAACGTGCCTGCCGGGACCGGCGTGGTGCTGAAGGCTGCTGAAGGCGATTACTACGTCCCCGTGGCTGCCAGCTCGACCACTGACAAGGGCGACCTGAAGGGCAACAACGATCAAGATACCAATGTAGAAGATTTCGATGGCTGGACCTTCTACATACTGGTCATGAACGGCGACGACGAGGCCCAGTTCCGGAGAGCAGATGGTTCTATCCCTGCTGGTAAGGCATATCTGATGGTTGCCCCAGGTGAGGCTCCCGCCCTCGACGTCGTGTTTGGCGACGCTACCGGCATTGAGGCCGTGAAGAAGGCCGAGACAGTGGCCGACGGTGCCTACTACAACCTGGCCGGACAGCGTGTGGCTCAGCCCACGAAGGGTCTGTATATTGTGAATGGTAAGAAAGTAGTGATTAAGTAAAAAAAAGGAGGACACAGCATTATGAAAAAGACATATATGGAACCGACCCTTGAGGTCGTGAAGATAGAGACCGCACCGATGTTAGCAGGCTCAGTGGTAGAAGGCTTCAACTCCGCACTGGAAAATAATCCTTGCGACGGCGGAGATGCCCTGGCACCCGGTCTT
The DNA here is from genome assembly GCA_947165435.1 of uncultured Prevotella sp. Classification (GTDB taxonomy): domain Bacteria; phylum Bacteroidota; class Bacteroidia; order Bacteroidales; family Bacteroidaceae; genus Prevotella. The sequence goes on along the minus strand of CAMVAI010000022.1, from coordinate 8,202 downwards.
GAACTTCCTGGTCTGAACCTGCCCGGCATGAACCTGCCGCAGTAACATACAGACGTATTATCTTACAAGAAAAAAACAGGCAGTGCCCGCGGGCACTGCCTGTTTTCCTTTCTTTTTGGAAAAGTCAAAGACAGCCTCTCCACGAAAATTAGTAGCCTCTCCACGGAAATGAATGGCCTTTCCACAAAAATTCCAAGCAGTGGAGCTACCTATTCCCGTTCGTTTCCAGAAAATATCTATTTGTTAATAAATTATTCTAATTATTCTAATTTCTTTCCAAAATAAATCATATTCGTCATAGTGCCTCGTGCGCACGTGCGTATATATGGCTTTCTTTGGAAACATCCCGCACATCCCGCACATCCCGCACGTAAGCTGACAGTCTGCTCGATTTATCTCGCACGTAGCTGACGGTTTGCTCGTTTTATCCCGCGCGTAGCTGACACTTTGCAACTGCCGTTCTACATCCATCTCGCACCTGATAGTTGCAGCAATAGGATGGCTTCATGCTGTGTTGAAACTTTTTCACGTGCGAGATGTGCGGGATGTGCGGGATGTTTCATTTTTTCACAATATGTATATATTTACGGCAGAAAAATCCCGATGAAATCGGGGATTTTTGAAAGGGGAGGGCTGATGAGGAGGGCGGATGTCGGAAGAGTAGGGCGGATGTCGGATGAGGAGGGCGGATGTCGGATTTGAAATCCGACCAAAGGACGAAGACGGCCGACAGACATGGAGAGGCTAGTAATTTTCGTGGAAAGGCTACTAATTTTCGTGGAGCAATGAGTAATTTTCGTGGAGCAATGAGTAATTTTCGTGGAGAGGCCACTGGTGATCGTGGAGAGGCTACTAATTTTCGTGGAGAGGCCACTGGTGATCGTGGAGAGGCTACTAATTTTCATGGAGAGGCTATTACTACTCCTACTTTTTAGGCAAAAATGCTTGGCAGTTAGAAATTAAATCGTTATCTTTGCACACAGCATCACAGCAGACCGTATCTATAACTTGGTAAAGAGACTATGACAACCACCACACAAACCGTCAAACAGTTGCCCCTCGGCATCGCCGACTTCGGGCTGGTTAACAAACAAAACTGCTACTACGCAGACAAGACCATGTTCATCCCCCGCCTGGAGATGGCCAGCAACTATCTCTTCTTGGTGCGCCCGCGGCGCTTCGGCAAGTCGCTGCTGCTGAGCATGCTGAAGTGCTACTACGACGTGAACCTGAAGGACCGCTTCGACGAGTATTTCGGTCAGCTGTGGATTGGCAGCCACCCCACGGCACTACGCAACAGATATGCCGTGCTGCACCTGGACTTTTCGCAGGTGACGGGCTCCATCGATGAGCTGAAAGCAAGCTTCGACAGCTATTGCGGCATGAAGCTCGATGGTTTCGCACAGCAATATGAGCACCTGTTCTACGAAGGTTTTGCTGACGATATGAAGAAATGGGACTGGGCCACGAAGAAACTCAATTTCCTCGGTGACAGGGCGAAATACTACAACGTGCCGCTCTACCTCATCATCGACGAGTACGACAACTTCACCAATACCGTGCTCAATCAGCATGGCCATGATGTCTATACCGGGCTGACGCACGGCGAGGGTTTTTATCGTGACATCTTCAAGCTCTTCAAGCCCAACTTCGAGCGGGTGCTGATGATCGGTGTCTCGCCCGTGACCATGGACGACCTGACCAGCGGCTACAACATTGCCACGAACATCACCGCCGATGCCGCCTTCAACCACATATTGGGCTTCAGCGAGGAAGAGGTGCGGCAGATGTTCCAATATTACAAGGAGGCTGGTTGGTTGGTGGGCGACATCGATGCCATGATACAGGAGATGAAGCCGTGGTATGACAACTACTGCTTTAGCCCCTCCCCCTTCCCCTCCCGAGAGAGGGGCGTAGTTACTTCTACCGCTTACTATTCCGCCAATCAGTCCACCACCCAGACTGCCAACCAAGCTGCCAACCAGTCTGCCAACCAGTCCGCCACCCAGTCCGCCACCCAGACCGCCACCCAGACTATCTACTCCTCCCCCTCGGGGGAGGCCGGGAGGGGGGCTGTGGGGGCTCTGGGGGCCACTGTGTTCAACTCAAACATGGTGCTCTACTACCTGAGCAACCAGATACGCAACGGCCACGCCCCCGACGAGATGACCGACCCCAACACCCGCACGGACTATCAGAAGATGAAGCGGCTGATACAGCTGGACCGGCTGGAACCGCAGCGCAAGAGCATCATCTACCGAATAGCCGAGACGGGGTATATCGACGCGCGGCTGGTGCCTTACTTCCCGGCCTCGGAGATGGTGAAGTTCGACAACTTCGTGTCCTTGCTGTATTATTATGGCATGCTCACCATCACGGGCAACAATGGCCTGATGCTCCGTCTGGGCATCCCTAACAACAACGTGCGCAAGCAATACTACGGCTACCTGCTGGAAGAGTACGACCGCATACGTCCTGCCGACCACTGGCGCATCGACGAGGCGTACCAGGCAGCGGCACTCAGTGGCGACTGGCAGCCGCTCATCAAGACCGTCAGCGAGGAGTATGAGAAGACCTGCGCCGTGCGCTGCCTCATAGAGGGTGAGCGCAACCTGCAGGGCTTCTTCACCGCCTATCTGACCATGACCGGCTACTACCTCATCGCCCCGGAGCTGGAGTTCAGCCATGGCTACTGCGACTTCTTCCTGTTGCCCGACCTCGGGCGCTACCCCATGGTGGCCCACTCGTACATCCTGGAGCTGAAATACCTGAAGCAGGATGCCACCACAGAAGAGGCCGAGCGGCAGTGGGCTGATGCCAAGGAACAGATTCAGCGCTACGCACAGGACGCGAAGCTGCGCCTGCTGTGCGGCAACACGCAGCTGCACTGCATCGTGGCGCAGTATCGCGGCTACCAGTTGGTAAGGACGGAAGAGATATAAATACCAATAATACTGTTACACCTATGACAATTACAATGCTTTTACAACTCTGCGTGGTGCTGGGAGCACTATGGGTTGGCTCACGCTACGGCAGTCTGGCGCTGGGAGCTATCTCCGGCATCGGACTGGCTATTCTCGTGTTCGGGTGGGGCATGAAGCCCGGCAACCCGCCTACCGAGGTTATCTACATCATCATTGCCGCCGTCACCTGTGCGGGCATCATGCAGGCGTCGGGCGGCATGGACTGGCTGATACAGTTGGCCGAGCGCATGCTGCGCAAGCACCCCGACCGCATCACGTTCCTGGCACCGCTGTGTACGTTCTTCCTGACCGTGCTGGTGGGGACGGGCCACGTGGTATATACGCTGATGCCCATTATCTGCGACATCGCACTGAAGAAGGGCATACGCCCTGAACGGCCCTGCGGCGTGGCGTCGGTGGCCTCGCAGGTGGGCATCACCTGTTCGCCCATCGCTGCGGCGGTGGTGGCCTTCGTGTCTATCTCGAACGCCAACGGATTTGACGTCACCATACCCCGCGTGCTGATGATTTCCATTCCCGCCAGCCTCTGCGGACTGATGGCGGCAGCGGCACTGTCGTACCATCGCGGACTGGACCTGGACAAAGACCCCGTGTTCCAGGCCAAGCTGAAGGACCCCGAGCAGCGGCGATATGTCTATGGCGGCGGAGCCACCACGCTGGACAAGGAGATTCCGCAGTCGGCGAAGAATGCCGTGTTCATCTTCCTCGGAGCACTGGCGGTCATCGTGGCCTTTGCCGTGTTTCCCGACCTGCTGCCGGAGTATGCCATCGTCAAGGCCGTCAAGGGTGCCAAGGAGCTGACGCTCGACGGCGCGGTGGCCATCACGCCCGACCAGCTGGCCAAGGCGGGTGTGACCGTTGGCGGCGTTACGGAAATGAAGATGGTGGACCTGAAGATGAACATCGTAATACAGATTGTCATGATTACGGCAGCGGCACTGATGGTGATATGCTGCAAGGCACAGCCCAAGAAGGCCGTGGCAGGCCCCGTGTGGCAGTCGGGCATGGTGGCCGTCGTGGCTATCTACGGCATCGCATGGCTGGCAGACACCTACTTCTCCAACTATCTCGGCGAGATGCAGGCCATGCTGACCGACATCGTGAAGGACTATCCGTGGAGCATCGCGCTGGTGTTCTTCCTGGTGTCGGTGCTCATCAATTCGCAGGGAGCCGTGGTCGTGGCCATGTTGCCACTGGCCTACCAGCTGGGCATCGACGGACCGGTGCTGCTCGGCGTGCTGCCGTCGGTGTATGGCTACTTCTTCATACCCAACTACCCCAGTGACATCGCCACCGTCAACTTCGACCGCTCGGGTACGACGGTCATCGGCAAGTACCTGCTGAACCACTCGTTCATGATGCCAGGGCTGGTCTGCGTCAGCGTGGCCACCGTCGTGGCCTACGCGCTGAGCATGATGATATATTAAAATGATGATGAAATGATGAAGAATGATGGTGTGATAGCCGAGCGGATAGCGCTGCTGCGCGAAGAGCTGCGCCGCGAGCACCTGTCGGCATTCATATTCCCTACGAGCGACCCGCACCAGAGCGAATATACCGCCGACCATTGGAAGGGCCGCGAGTGGATCAGCGGTTTCGACGGCTCGGCAGGCACAGCGGTGGTGACGCTGAAGAGTGCCGCCCTGTGGACCGACTCGCGCTACTTCATTGCCGCCCGGCAGCAGCTGGAGGGCACGGAATACCAGCTGATGAAAGAGAAGATAGACGGCACACCCACCATCGCCCAATGGATAGGCAGCGAGCTGGCCGACATGGACGACAAGGAGGTGGGCATCGACGGCATGGTGGGTGCCGCCGCCATGGTGGAGCAGCTGAAGGGCGACCTGCAGCGGCAGGGGGGCATCACCCTGCGCACCAACATGGACGTGCTGGGCCGGATATGGACCGGTCGTCCGCCGCTGCCTACGGGACAGGTGGTGATACAGCCCCTGGAATTGGCCGGCGAGGCGGTAGATGGAAAGCTGGCACGCATACGGCAGGCGCTGCGCGAGCAACATGCCGACGGCATGCTCATGGCGGCACTCGACGACATCGCATGGACGCTGAACCTGCGCGGCAGCGACATACACTGCTGTCCGCTCTTCGTCAGCTATCTGCTGATTGACACCCGTCAGGCCACGCTCTATGTGGACCGCACGAAGCTCGGCGACGATGTGGTGGCACACCTGCAGCGGTATGGCGTGAGCATCGACGGCTACGAGCGGGTGGGGGAGGGCCTGAAGGCGTACTTTGAATACAATATCCTGTTGGACCCTGACGAGGTGAACTATACCTTATATAATATGGTGGGGCGCGAGGTGGTGAGACAGCCGTCGCCCGTGCCGGCACTGAAGGCGGTGAAAAATGCCGCCGAGCAGAAAGGCTTCCGGCGGGCCATGCTGCGCGACGGGGTGGCCATGGTGAAGTGGCTGCGGTGGCTCGACCGGGCCATGGCGGGCGAAGAGGGGGCGGCAGGCGGCGTGAGGCTGTCGGAAATCTCTGTTGCCGACCGCCTGGAACAGTTGCGCAGCGAACAGCCGCTGTATCGTGGACTGTCGTTCGACACCATTGCGGGCTATGAACAGCATGGGGCCATCGTACACTATGAGGCCACGCCGGAGACCGATGCCGTGCTGGAACGGAAGGGGCTGCTGCTGGTGGACAGTGGGGCACACTATCAGGACGGTACGACGGACATCACACGCACCATCGCCTTGGGACCGCTGACCGACGAACAGCGACGGGTCTATACGCTGGTGCTGAAAGGACACATACAGCTGCAGTTGCTGCAATTCCCAGACGGGGCGACGGGCACGCAACTGGATGCCATAGCCCGCCGGCCGTTGTGGCAGGAGGGGCTGAACTTCCTGCACGGCACGGGGCACGGCGTGGGGGCATACCTGAACGTGCATGAAGGACCGCACCAGATACGCATGGAGTATCGCGGAGCACCGCTGAGGGCCGGCATGACGGTGACCGACGAGCCGGGCATCTATCTGGAAGGGCGCTTCGGCGTGCGCATCGAGAACGTGCTGCTGGTGGTGCCGGCCCAGGAGACGGAATGCGGACGCTTCCTGAAGTTCGAGACGCTGACGCTGTGTCCCATCGACACGCGGCCCGTCATTGCCGACATGCTGACCGGCGAGGAGCGCCGATGGCTGAACGAATACCACCAACGGGTGTATGAGAAGCTGTCGCCACGGCTCGACAGCGGCGAACAGGAGTGGCTGAGACGGGTCACGAAACCGCTGTAAAGGCCTTTTTTTGAAAAACATACACCGAAGAGAGAAAAAAATGAGCTAAAAACTTGGTGGGTTGCGAAATATGTTGTAACTTTGCACCCGCTTTTCGTGGCTACAGCACATGGGGAGCAATAAAGTCTAACATTAATAAAATTCATAAAACCAAAAAGTAACATGATTATTGTACCAGTAAAGGAAGGCGAGAACATCGAGAAGGCCCTCAAGAAGTTTAAGAGAAAGTTCGAAAAGACAGGCGTTGTCAAGGAACTCCGCGCACGCCAGCAGTTCGATAAGCCGTCTGTACTGAAGCGCCTCAAGATGGAACACGCTATTTACGTACAGAAACTGCGCACTACAGAGGAGTAAAAAGGCAGAAAATAATCTTTTTTCTGCATTTCACCTCCTAAAATTTGGTGGTTTGAAGAAATTTTCGTAATTTCGTTGCCGAAAACAGAAGCAACGAGTATGAAGGTAGAAGATTTCTTGAACTACTTGCGTTACGAGCGGAATCGTTCCGAACTCACGGTAACGAACTATGAGCGTAGTCTGAAGGACTTCGAATCGTACTTTAAAAATCGAGAAAGTCAGCTCTCGTGGGAGTCGGTAGACTCGGACATCATCCGTGACTGGATGGAGAGCCTGATGGATAAAGGCGACATGGCATCAACAGTGAACAACAAGTTGAGTGCCGTGCGTTCTTTTTTTCGTTTCGCCCTGGCCAGGAAAATGGTGACGGCCGACCCGTCGTACAATATACAGGGGCCGAAGAAGAAAAAACCGCTGCCACAGTTCGTGCGCGAAAGCGAAATGGACAGGCTTATTGACCTGCCACAGATGTGGGGAGACAGCTTTGAGGACTTACGCGCGCGTACAATAATAATATTATTTTATGAGACGGGCATACGACTGGCAGAACTGGTGGGACTGAACGATGCCGATGTGGACTTCACGATGCACCAGCTGAAGGTGACCGGCAAGCGCAACAAGCAGCGTATCGTGCCCTTCGGCAACGAGCTGGAGACGGCACTGAAGGAATACATGCGGCAACGCGACAGCACGGTGCCCAGAGTCGATGAGGCACTGGTAGTGGATGACAAGGGCTGTCGCATCGGGCGAAGCAGGGTGCAGAACATCGTCAGGAGAGAGCTGTCGAAAACCACTACGATGAAGAAACGCTCGCCGCACGTGCTGCGCCACTCGTTCGCCACTGCCATGCTCAACAACGGCGCAGGACTGGAAGCGGTGCGAAAACTGCTCGGCCATGAGAGCGTGGCGACCACCGAGATTTATACACACACGACGTTTGAACAACTGAAAAAAGTATATGAGAATGCCCACCCAAGGGCTTAACCTTATTTATTTACCCAATTAAAACAGGAGGTAACTATGGAAATTAAGATTCAGTCGATTCACTTCGACGCTACGGAGAAATTACAGGCGTTCATCGAAAAGAAGGTCGCCAAGTTGGAGAAAACTTTTGAAGATATCCAGAAAGTGGAGGTGCAGTGCAAGGTCGTCAAGCCGGCTACCGCACAAAACAAGGAGGTAAGCATCACCGCCACCGTGCCCGGAACGACACTTTTCGTAGAGAAGGTAAGTGACACGTTTGAGGAAAGTACAGACCTTTGCGTGGACTCTATGAGGGTGCAACTGCAAAAATTTAAGGAAAAATTGAGAAATAGATAAAAAAAACCTCGAAAAGTTTTGGTAATTCAAAAATAATGCCTACCTTTGCATCCGCTTTCCGACATTCAGACTCCATCGGGGAGCGGATGCTTAAATGCCTCTTTAGCTCAGTTGGCCAGAGCACGTGATTTGTAATCTCGGGGTCGTTGGTTCGAATCCGACAAGAGGCTCGAAAGAGCCCACAGGACAAGAACAGGCCAACAGCGGTAGGCGCAACTGACAGAGGAGAAATTTTGGGTGGTTTCCAGAGTGGCCAAATGGGGCAGACTGTAAATCTGTTGTCTTTCGAC